>DJNY01000195.1 GCA_002441865.1 Lachnospiraceae bacterium UBA6452
GTTTTTTTACAGCCCCTTTTTATGCATACAGGTTATTTCCTGCCACTTACCTGCATATTTCGACTGCTTACCGAAAAGGCATTTACATTTATTTTAGATACCGTATAATGACAACAACAGGAGGTGGTCAGGTGAAGATACGAGTGGAAATAGATCCGGAAGCACCGGAAGAAGAAATCGTGCTCCATTGCAGGGAGCTGACGCCGGAGATCGTGAAGCTTCAGCAGGTGTTGGCGAAGCAGATCAAAAGTGCCGGTCAGATCATATTGTATCAAAACGACACCGAATATTATCTGGAAACAGACCGGATCCTGTTTTTTGAAACGGAAGGCACGCAGGTGCTGGCACATACGGAAAATGAAATATTTGAAGCAAGGAAAAAGCTGTATGAGCTGGAAGATATACTGGGAGCGGATTTCCTGCGGATCTCCAAGTCCGCGATCGTAAATCTGAACCGGATTTATGCGATCCGGCGAAATCTGGCAGCGTCCTCGGAGATTTCCTTTCAGGGAACACACAAACAGATTTATGTTTCAAGAGCATACATAAAAGTATTGAAAGAAAGATTAGAAGAAAAGAGGTTGGAAAGATGAAAAAAGCAAGCAGAATATTTTGGGGACTTGGATTTATCACAGCAGCGGTATTTCTGGTACTGAGCCAGATGCATCTGATCACAGCACAGATCAGTGTATGGAGTGCGTTGATCGGCATTTTATGTGCAGCACTCCTTGTCAGCAGCATTGCAGACAGAAGTTTTGGCGGAATCTTCTTTTCGCTGGGGCTTGCCTGGCTGACATTTGCTGAGGCGTTGGGACTTCCAAAAGTCGGTTTTTGGAATGTAGTGATCATCGTTGTATTTCTGACGATCGGATTTAATTTTTTGTTTCCGCATAAGCACAGAAGCCATGGAGATCAGGATGATCCGCATGCAAGGAGATCTGATTACACAAAGTACCAGAAGATAACGGAGGAAGAAGGAGACGGTTTTGTAGAATGCTCCAATTCCTTTGGCGAAACAACGAAATATGTCAATATGTCCGATTTAAAACGCGGACATTTTCAGAATTCTTTCGGAGAACTGAAGGTATATCTGGATCAGGCACATATAACAGGAGACAGCGTAACGATCGAGGTTTCCAACAGTTTCGGGCAGCTTACTTTATTTATTCCGAAAGAATGGAATGTGGTGCAGAATGTCAGTGTATTTGCGGCAAGTGTAGATGAAAAACGTCGTGGGGATTCGACCGGTCCGGTCTGCTATCTGAACGGAAGCGTCAGCTTTGGAGAGATTGAAATTGTATATGTATAAAACATCATAACTTATGAAAAAGAGGGTTGCTTCCGGCAAATGATCTTGTCGGAAGTGACCCTCTTTTTGTTATTCTTGCGAATTGTTTAAAAATTCCCACCGTAAAGGTGGCAACATGATCGAGATTGTGGTGTTATAATCATTACGTTGAAAAACAAATTGATTCTGTAATACAAAGTATTAGTAGTAAGCAGAAGGTAACCGTAATATTTAACAAAAGAATACCCAGATAATGAATTACCTTATTCTGACTGCGACACAATGGCAGAAATTTTTGTACATCAAGGTAATTAAAGCTGCAGAAAATGACAGAAAGAAATATCGCAAGAATATAGACTCTTTCTATCCACAGATGTATGCCATAGGTGTTTTTGACCTCGAGTGACAGGCAAAGCCAGGTGAGAAACAGGTAACAGATAAAGGACAGAAGCATTTTCCATGGTGTTTTTGTACGGAATCCCGGTAAAGCATATTTTCTGAAACCGGATGGTGCCAGAGCGGAAACTGCGGTTTCGGATGGGAGTTTGGAAAGATGTGACAATTCATTTCTGAGTTCTCTCACATCCTGATAACGTCCGGAAGGATCTACCTGTGTACATTTCTGTATGATTTTCCGGATCCTTTTATCAAAGCAGTTTATGGAAGCGGTCATTTCCCGTAGGAGAACACCGAGAGAGTAAATATCGGTCTGGGGAGAAGATGCTCCGAAACCATATTGCTCCGGGGCCGCATATCCCTGTGTACCAAGCAGTACGGTATCTTTTTCCTGTCCGGAGTAGTATTTGGCGGCATTAAAATCAAGTAAAACAGCTTTATTATAATTAGTGATGATGATATTGGACGGCTTGATATCTCTGTGTATGATCGCCGGAGAATGTGTATGGAGATTTTCCAGAATATCACACAGATCCAGCATATAGCAAAAGATATCGGATAAGGAGAGCTTCTTTTCATCAATCTTGTCCTGAAGGGAACAGCCGGATATGTATTCTTCGATCAGGATCAGCCTGTTGTCCTCTTCCAGATATTCGATGATCTTTGGAGTGCCCACAACAGGATTTTTATACAGGTATTCATAAACAGCGATATTATAAACATCCAGGATTTTTTTGATATAGAGTTTCTTTGTTTCTGTATGTTGTACCAGATAAATATGGTGCGGTTCATTTATAGTCGTGATGGTTTTGTAATAGGAGACAGCAAGTCGATGCGATAAGTCCATAGCAGCAGCCCTTTCTTTTTACTATGTGGATATTATAGCAGACAGGAGGATATATGAGCGAAAAATCTACAAAAGAGTTAGCAGATATTTTGGGAAAAACACATTTATCTGAGTTTGACCAGTATTGTAAGGATCATAAGGAGAGCATGAAAGCAGGAAAAGATATGTTTTCCATCTATATAAAAAATATTCTGAATGAAAAGGGTATGACCCAGCAGGCAGTTTTTCTGAAAGCGGATATTCCGGAACGCTATGGTTATAAGCTGTTGTCGGGAGAAAAACGTACAAAGCAGAGAGATGTCATTCTGCGGATCTGTTATGCGGCGGAACTGTCCCTGGCAGAAACACAGAGAGCATTGCAAAATTATGAAATGCCGGTGTTATATGCCAAAATACCACGAGATGCTCTTTTGATGATCATTTTTAATGAAAGACCGGGCAGCATTATCGAGGTCAATGCCCTTTTGAAAGAAAATAATATGGCGCCGCTGCGTACAAGCGGATCACAGGATTAGAGGGATAATAAAGCGGGGACGCCTGTTTTTATTATAAATAACAATTTTCAGGAGGTACATAGGAAATATGAAGAGGAATCTGAAGGTAGTAACATTAGGTTTATGCCTTTCCCTTTTATCGGCGATGGCAGCAGGATGTGGATCTGATAATATCGGAGAAGATAAACAGATCGCAGACGTGGAAACAGATTCTGCCGGTGTAGAAGCAGAAAGCTCAGCAACAGATGCAGCAGAGGATGGAAGCACAGAAGAAACAACAGGGGCTGCAGCCACGATCACAGAGCAGGTCTTATACGATGAAAATGATATTAAGATCACAGCAACAGGCTTGGAAGACGGTTTGTTTGGTACAGAGCTTCAGCTGCTCATTGAAAACAATTCCGGTCAGGGTGTAACGGTGCAGGCAAGAAATGCCAATGTAAACGGATACATGGTATCTACCATGATGTCGGCGGATGTGGCAGCAGGAAAAAAAGCAAACGATTCCCTGACATTTGAAACAAGCGGTTTAAAGGAATGTGGCATTGAAACGATCGCAACAATGGAGTTTTCTTTCCACATTTTTAATACAGAGTCATGGGACGATGTTGCGGATACGGAGGTCATAAAAGTAGATACTTCTGCAGCGGGCAGCTATACACAGACCTATGATGATTCAGGGGAAGTGTTAGTTGATGCTGACGGCGTTAAGATTGTCGGAAAGGGATTATCTGCAG
>DJNY01000179.1 GCA_002441865.1 Lachnospiraceae bacterium UBA6452
ACCGTTCTTTCCGGTCACAATGACCTGATAACGATATTCGCCTTTTACATTGTCGTGATTTTTGGTCTGGATCAGGGCACGATATTTTCCGTTTCCGCGATCTGACGCCTTATACGTATATTTTGCTTTTGTCTTTTCCATCGGCCATGCTTTTACTTCTACCTTTTCCACAACAGTATTGGCACTGATGCTGGACACTGTCAGATAGCTGCTTGTTTCATTCTTCTCACGGCTGACTGCCTCACCGCCAAGAATATCGGAAACCACAACCTTCTGCGCCTTTCCGACCTTTGTATATTTACCGTTTGTTCCTTTTACATATGCCTGGATCTTATAGGTTCCGCTCGTACCAAAATCAGAAATTTTTACTGTTGCCTTGAAAGCACCTTTTGCATCCTTCTTTGCCTCATAATTTTTCTTTTTGGATCCTGCATCTGCATTGTATACACGGAAACGCACGCCCTTAACAGCTGCTGCAATTCCCAGATCCTCTGCTGTCAGCATCAGTTTGGTTTCTTTGGATTTCAGCTTTGCCGTGATGACAGGATCTTTCTTTTCAAATGTATAATCAACTACTTTGACATCTTTTGTAATGCCGTTGCCATCTGTTACCTGGATCGTAAACCGATATTTACCAAGTGCATAACTGTGGTTTTTCATTGCTACGGAAAGATCATAATAACTGCCGTTTTTCTTTGCCGTATAAGTTCGGGTTTTCTTTTTACCTTCTAAATTTCTGACCTTGACCTTAACCGATTTCACTTTCGATGCAGATGCTACATCTTTCAGCCGGAGCTGGAAGGTACCCTTGTTCAAGTTGATCTTTCTGACCGTTACTGCACCTACTGAAGGACCATCCACCGTAAAACTGCCCGTTGCCACCTTGGTCGTTGTTCCGAAATAACTCTTGGAATATGCCACTACCTCGTAAGTGCCTGCTTTTTTGAAATCTGTGATCTTCACGGAAGAAAGCCAGCTGCCGTCATCCTGGAGCTTGGCATCATAGGTTTTCTTTGTTGTCTTCCCATTTTCTTTGATACTGACTTTATAAGATACTTTTGCTGCGCCCTGATTGCCTGTTAAAGACAAGGTCGCGATCGTCTGCTTCTTATTCAGCTTTGCAGTCAGCTTCATAGTGGAAGGATCTACCTTCTGTTCCTCGATCTTTGTTGTCGTGGAACGGAGCTGATGCTTCTTACCCATTGCATCGTAGGCGTAGGCAATGATCTTATATGTACCTGTTTCTTTGTTATGATTTGCTACATTGGCTGTCGCCGTATAGGTACCTTTTCCTTCATCCTTTGCTGTATACAGATAAGACTCTGAGCTGTCGGATGTCGGATAAACTTTAAACTTCACACTTGCGATCCTGCTTGTCGGTGTTGCTCCCTTTAATGTGATCTTGAAGCTGCCGTTTACACTGTCCACATCGGATACAAACAGATCATCCGCATCGTATTCCACTTCTTCCGTAGACAGGTTCCATGCATTTGCAATACCGAGTGCGTCTGCCACACCAAGCTTCTTTAAATTATCCTCACTGCTCAGGAAAGCTGCATCGGATGGGTTATTTACAAATGCGTGCTCCACGATCACTGCCGGAATGCCATATAATTTGCTTCTTCTGATCACACCGTAATAATCTGCCAGAGAACCGTCCGGATAAGTTGTATTATCTTCTGAATTTCTTATTTTAATACCGTTGTTTTTCAGTCCCAGCTTTGCAAGCTGCTCGATGATCTTTGATGCCACTACAGACCCCTTGGAACCCGCATCGTTATTGTAATTGCTGTTTGGATAAAATACCATCGCACCTGTTGCGGTCGTAGTGCCGACACCTGTGGAATTGAAGTGGATGCTGACATACACATCCGCGCCCACACTGTGCGCATAATCGACTCTGGCCGCATTATCATCTGTCGAAGATGTGCCCGGATGCGGACATGCCCCGCTTGTTCTTGTCATATATACGACCACATTTGTATAATTGGCTTCCAGATACTCTTTACAATAATTGGCAACCTTGAGCGTCATGGATTCTTCTGTCAGACCGTTTGCCCTTGCCCCTGCATGGGAATCATCATGTCCCGCATCCAGTACCACAACGACGCTTCCCGCAGAGATCTGATCACTGTCCAGATCGCCTGCTGCCTGTGTCTGCACTGCCAGCCCTTTTGCCCGGGCGATCGCCTGCGCAAGCTGCTGTCCGGTCGTCTGCGCATCCGCGCCTTCAGAGATCCGCACGATTGGAAGTTCTGCCGCTTCTTCTGCTGAAATACTCTGTGTATCTGCCTCTGCCTGCACATCTGCAAAATCCTCAAGTGCCACTGTATTTTCCACTGCTACTTCCCGGTCGACACCGAAACAGATATCTTCCATTCCCGGAATCTGCGTGATATCCATATTTCCAGCATAGGAAACCGTACCTTCCGCAGTTTCTTCTTCATATGTATAAGAGAGTGCCGTGATCTGATAAACACCTGCACTGCACGTGCTGCTATCCAGTGTAAACACAAGATCCTTTCCCGGCTCTGCCAGAGAAACCTCTTTTGTTTCTCCTGTTTCTTTATTTTGCATAATCAGCACAGCCTTTGTAAACTGTTCCTGACCGCTGCCTGCAGACACATAGATTTTTTCCTCTGCAGGGCTTTCTATATACATATTTTCCACATATAAATAGTTCAGCAGAAGATCTGCTTCTCTCACTTCCGCCGGCTGATTCCCGGAAAGTGTCTGCTGCTCCGTCTGTGCGGAAGTATCGGCGCCGGATACTGTTTCCGACACATCTGTCACAGTTACTTCATCTGTTCCTTCTGCCAGTACCGGAATCGCCGTCAGCGG
>DJNY01000152.1:0-2295 GCA_002441865.1 Lachnospiraceae bacterium UBA6452
GGACTGGTTGATCAGATTGAAGAGCAGCTGGGACAGTATCGGACAGATGCAATCTATGACAGTGGAATGCTGGCACACTATATGAACCGGAAGTGGTATTCTCCGTTTCCGGTGATACAGAGTACGGAACGACCGGATAAGGTGGCGGCATCCATTCTGGAGGGAAGAGTGGCGGTGATCGTGGATAATTCACCGGAGGTGCTTCTTCTGCCGGCAACCTTCAACACGTATTTTCAGGCATCGGATGATTATTATAATCAGTGGTCCGTAGCAACCTTTGCGCGGATCCTGCGGTATATTGCGTCTATTCTGGCAATCGGACTGCCGGGATTCTATATCGCGATTACCTGCTTTCAGGTGGAGATGCTGCCGACGAAGCTGCTGATGGCGATCGCACAGGCGAGGAGTAATGTGACATTTCCAATCGTACTGGAGGTGCTGCTAATGGAGCTGGAGTTTGAACTGCTACGAGAGGCGGGAATCCGGCTGCCGGGGCCGATGGGTAATACGATAGGGATCGTTGGCGGTTTGATCGTAGGACAGGCAGCGGTCGAAGCAGGCCTGGTCAGTACGATCGTGGTGATCATAGTGGCATTAACGGCATTGGCGTCCTTCACGATTCCAAATGAGAGCTTTGCATCTGCATATCGGCTTCTGAAATTTTTTCTGATCGTTGTCAGTGCCATCTGGGGATTATACGGATTTATACTGGGTATGGTGGTGATCGGCATTCATCTGTCCGGTCTGACCAGCTATGGCATTCCATATATGACACCGGCAGTTTCCATGCCGGACGGACGAAAGGAGAGCTGCAAGGATTTCATATTACGACTGCCGCTTTATCTGATGCGGCAGCGACCGGTATTCACCAGAGAAGGAGAACGGACACGTATGCGAAGTAAAAAGAAATCATAAAAGCCTGCAAATAAAAAGTCNNTGAGCTTTACAAGTGACTAAAATGAACAATACAATATAAGCCTGCAAATAAAAAGTCAAGCTTATTTTGATGAACATTGAAAATTTTATACAGGTTGAAAAATAGGTATCACAATAAGACCGCCAGAGTATGCCGGTCTAAGAAAAAGATATGAAATGCTGTTAATTCGACTCTGGGAGTGTGGAGAGATATTCTTTTACTCTTCCGTAGTACACACGTAAAAATTTATTGGCACCAGCAGTCATATAGATGTAATAAGGTTTACCTTCAGCGCGCTTTTTATCCATGAACAAATATACAGCATCATCTGGTTTTGTTTTAATTAGGATGTCCATGACCTGGAACAAGGTCTTCCGCAGCACAGGCGAACCATGTTTAGAAGCGTGCACGCTTTTCTGAGAGTAATCTCCTGAATCGTTTACGCCAGGATCAACACCAGCGAATGCGGTAATAGCTCCTTTGTGGGTGAAACGTGTCACATCGCCGATTTCAGCCATAAGCTGAGGCCCTAGTGATGGACCAACGCCTTTCATTGCCATAACAACCGGATATTCCGGCAGTTTGGAAGCAGTTTCATTCATAAGGGCACGAAGTTCTTCAACAGTCTGTGAAGCAGCGTTTACCTGTGCAACAGCCTGCTTGATGATGCATTTGGTAAAGTTGTCCTTTGGAAGTACAGGAATCAGCTCCTTGGCTGTTCCGTAGATTTCTTCTGCTTTTGATTTGCTGAAGTTGTACTTCTTGCGGCTGCACCATTTTTGATAATGATCTGTAAATGCACTCAGGGACATTTTGCGAACACAATCCACATGCCAGTATGTATCAAGAAAATCCACCCATTTCTGACTGCCATCGTCCCGGGCGGGACTGTCAAAATAGGTGTTGGCACCTGGATAAGTCTGGTCGATGAGAGCAATCAGGTTATTCTTCATGGCAGTTTTATGTTTCGTATAAAAATCAAACTGCCGGTTCATGGTTTTGAGTTGGGAACGTAATTCATTCATAAGAGTATACTGTTTCAAATTTGCCCAACTGTCAAGAGTATAGCGTGCGATTTTTACAGAATCGGCCTTATCTGTTTTGACCTTACGGAGCGGATTGTCCTGTCCCTGAAAGTTGTTGATGATTTTGGGATTCACCGCACTTACGAAAAGACCTGCTTGTGATAATTCACGGGCAACGGGTTCATAGTAGTGACCAGTGCATTCCATGACAATGCGGGTTTCGCCATCGAGATCTTTCAGTTTCTTTGCAAGAGTTTGAAAATCTGAGGAGTGATGGGAAATATCAAAAGGTTTCATAAGGATTTTGCCACCCGGGCGGAGAACTGCTATTGTGCTTTTCCTCTTGGAAACATC
>DJNY01000152.1:2401-4180 GCA_002441865.1 Lachnospiraceae bacterium UBA6452
CCAGTTTTACTCATTGCCTATTCAATCTACTGTGGTGTGACACGAACGCACCTGAAAGGTGGATCAACCTGCATAAAACGAACGCTGCGAATGAAGAGCTGGTTAGCAGACTTTTATACGGGCGCAAAGCCCAAGGAGGTTTCCGCTATACCGA
The DNA here is from genome assembly GCA_002441865.1 of Lachnospiraceae bacterium UBA6452. GTDB lineage: Bacteria > Bacillota > Clostridia > Lachnospirales > Lachnospiraceae > CAG-194. The sequence continues at coordinate 2,556 of DJNY01000152.1, forward strand.
TTGCTCTTAACATTCTAACAGCTTAAGCAACAAGATGGATAATTCCTTACTGGCTGTAAGGGATATTAACCATAAATATATTGTAGTAGGAGGTATTTTTATTTCTAATTTACTACAACATTATTTTCCGATCATCCGCACCAGACAGGAAGTGCTGGATGATATCTGCAGCCGCACGAAGCTTTATTATCTCTATCAATCCTGGGATCCGGCCAGTCAACAGGAATTTCTGGATATCTGCAGCGGTGCAAAGGGTGTCAAAATGCTCTATGACTCATTCTTCAAGGAAATCATGAATCCGGAATATGCACCGGAACGCCTGTCGGAATCTCTGTCTCTGATTCTCGGACAAACCATCCACATTTTAGATGTACTCCCTAATGACTCTACCCGTTTGAGTGCCGATCGTTCGCTGATCCTGACCGACATTGTGGTGGAATTGGAGGACCATAGTATCGCCAATGTAGAAATCCAGAAGCAGGGCTATCTTTTTCCCGGCCAACGAAGTGCCTGTTATTCCGCAGATCTTCTGCTCCGTCAGTACCAACGCGTCCGAAGCATTCGAGGAAAGCATTTTACATATAAGGATGTTAAAAATGTATACACGATCGTCCTGTTTGAGCAGAGTCCTGCCGTCTTTCACCGCCCGGAATATCAGGATATCTATCTTCACCATGCGTTTTCTGTGACCGATACAGGTATACCGATAGAATTATTGCAAAAATATTGCTTTATACCTCTTGACATTTTTATGAAACATTTTCATAATAAAGGTATACAAAATGACTTGGATGCATGGCTGGCATTTCTCAGCATTGATGACCCGGAGCTGATCGTGACACTGCTCTCACGGTATCCGAAGTTTCAGGATATGTATGCGGATGTCTATGAGCTATGCAGGAATATGGAGGATATTATGGGACTTTTTTCAAAAGAATTACAGATACTGGATGAAAATACGGTTGACTACATGATCGACGAAATGCAGGCTACGATTGATGAGCTGAAACGGGATCTGCAGGAGTTGCAGACTTCCAATCAGGAATTGCAGACATTAAATCGAGAGCTTCAGGCTCAGTTAGCCCGGAAGTCAGAATCAAATTAATTCATATCTATTTATGCGAGAATCCAGCGGATTCCCATGGCAACCCGTTCCTGTACATTGCTAAAATGTCCGCCTTCCTGCCATTCGAATGCTACCCGTTCTGCATTTTTATCCTGTTCTAATTGCCGATACTGCTTTTCGGTAATTTCTCCGATTCGTTTCATAAGCGGATNNAGCACATAAGGAGCTGGAATTACAGCAGCTGCGTCAGCAAGCCAGATAACTACTGAGATAAAAACAGCGTAGCAGCCTGATAAAGCTGCTACGCTTAACTTTACTGATATTTCCACTGTTCAGTTTCCAACTGAGTTTCAACCATATGCTTATAGATACCGTTTTTCTGTTTTAATTCCTGCGGTGTTCCCTGTTCTGCAACAACACCATCCTTCAGAACTACGATCTGATCTACACCATCCACCGTTCGCATTCTGTGAGCAATGATCAGAACGGTTTTGTTCCGGATCAGCTTTGAGATAGATTCCTGAATCACGGATTCATTATCCACATCCAGAGACGCGGT
>DJNY01000100.1:0-3358 GCA_002441865.1 Lachnospiraceae bacterium UBA6452
CATTTTGCTTTTCTCCAATCGGATTCCACATACGAAGTGTTTTCGCATCTACCTGCTGCCCATCTTTTGTCGCAACCACTGCATAATCATTATTCTCATCCCAGCCAAAGGTTACGCCCTCATTATCCACGATATCTGCAGTCAGACGGACATTGGCATCTAAGAGTTTGCCATTATCGGCCTGCAAAGCGAACCAGTAGAGCTGTCCGGCATTGCTGATCTCATACCATTCGGTGTCATCTTCTGTTTCTGTCGTCATCGGCTGATAGCCATTGCAGTCTGCATCCGTGCAGGCATCAGCTCCTGACTTTTTCACCCATGCACCACTGCCATTCGGATCTATCTCATATCCCTTACAGAAGCCGTTTTCGTCATAGTGACCTGCTTCTGCAGCCTCAGCCGTCTCATTATCACTGCCGGATCCCGAAGGTTCTGCCTGCGTCTGCGCATCACTGTCGGATTCCGAAGGCTCCGCCTGCGTCTGCGTCTCACTGCCAGATTCCGAAGGCTCCGTCTGTATCTGCGTCTCATTTCCGGATACACCTGTCCCGACCTCCTCCGCCCCTGCCTGAATCGGTGTCATACCAAACACCATGCAGGCACTCAAGAGTACTGCTGTTCCTCTTTTTATGCTCCTTATTCCTTTCCTCATAGATTACCTCCTAGCCACAATTTTCATTGTAATCCGTGTTTTATAATGATCTGTATCTATTTTGCATGTGTTATACAGAATCTTCTCTGTCACATATCTAGCTAAATTTTACCATCTCATCTCGATTTTTTCAAGGTGTTGTGTGACTATTTGTTCTGATTTTTCTAAAAAAATGCCATTCCACCACTTTTTTGTGATGAAATGACATTTTTTAGTCAGCTTATGTAATTCGTCACAGTATTTATTCCTGCTTTAACAGGTAATTCTTCCATATCTGTGACAGCTCATCTTGTTTTTGTGCACAGTGTATCTCATCCAACGGGAATAACATACATCCGCAGTGTCCCGGAAATGTCGGGAAACAGATAATCTTAAGTTCGGTATCTATCTCCGGACTGTAAGCCATAATCTCAAGCTGTTCTCCATACAACGTTGCCCGCTCGTAAGTACACAGCCATTTATCGTCCATATTGGAGAAGATACTGCCGAAGGTATTCCCAATCAATCCGGTCAATGGTACATGCTCCACCTCTGCCAGCTTCTCGTTGCCATAGCGGAATATCCAGTCCACTGCATGCCTGTCCTCATTGAATATCATCTCAATATCCGTAAAGGCAAACGGCATCTGGTCAAAGCTCCGATAGAAGGCATGATACTCTTCCGGCGTCTTTGGTGTATTCGGCATGGCAAAGCTCTCAATCAATTTTTTCTGCTTTTCCTGCAGCCGAGCAAGGATTTCTTTTTTCCTGCGGGTTGCGTAGTTAATCTCTTCTCCATTGATAAGTGTCAGCGTATCTTCTAATGCATGGATTGCCATGATACACACCAGATAGGTACGATGCACTTTCAGAAAATATTCCCCGACCTGCGCCTCCATTGCCTCTAAGGTGCTTCTGGTCTTGTATACGCTTCCGCTTGTCGCATGAATGTAACAGTCATTCACCGAAGCCTTGATATATAGTATATCTGCGACATCTATTACCATAAGCTTATGTTCCGCCTTAATTTCCAGTGTTCTCTTAAACTGCATGATAACTGTTACTCCTTGTGTCTGATGAATTTGTTATCATTTTACCGTATTTTAATAATTATGGCAATTGGAAGTTTAGTCATATGACGGCATTATTATAAAAATGCTACATTTGCATAACAATGTGCTGTAGCGGTGACAATTTACGGAAGACAGCTTTCCGGGATTGGGGTTGTGTGGGGAAAGGCTATAGACTTCGGTTTACCTGCTTTTCTCCATAGTTTTTTGCATCTGTCTGAATTGCATTTACAAGTTCGAGATTCTTTTCATAATCCGGTGCAACACCTAATTTTTGTTCCACCTTGATAATCAATGGGATCCGTGATGAACCGATATCTCCAGCAGATATAAAAGCCTCTGCCAGACTCTCAGTTCTTATCTGATAGAAATTCTGTGCTGTTGCTCCAGCTCTTTTCAGCTCATCTGCAATCATCTGTGCTTTTCTATCCTCATATGACCTGCTGTTTTCTTCACTAATGGCACTTGCCATTTCGTAAAGTTCATCGAAACTGCCATGATATCCAGTATCCTTTGCATACTGCTGTAACTGCTCAAATACCTGCATGGTGTCGCATAATTCTGTACAAAGTAGCTGTGACTGAGTGGACACAGGTAAGGATTTGAAGGCAGAAAAGCTGTCTGGCAGTTGTGGTGTTACTTGTAGTTCTTGCTGTGATTCTATCTGCGGCTCTGTTTGTAGCTGCATCTGCGGCTCTTCATGTGAATCTGCCTGTAGCTCTGCTGGTACTTCAGTCAGATTATCTGATGCCGGATTCTGCACTTTATTTACTTCATCATTTGCAATATTATACATACCATCATTCTGCTGTAATGTTGTAGGCTCGGATTCCTGCTTTGATAACTCATACCCTAACTCAATGCTTTCAGGATACTTCTCCCTCACATACTCATCATATGATGGAAGTATTCTCTTAAAGTATTCCAATGGTTTTTGCTCTTGCTTTATGCTCATCTGCTCACTCATCCAAGTAAGATACTCACCTGCATATTCCTCCGATGCTGGCAATCCTACAGCTTCATAGAACTTATTACTTGCGTCTAGATGCCATCTGCTGTATGCAAGAGACTTCCTTGTCCGCTGTTCCTCCTGTTCTCTTTCCTTACGCTTTGTATCCGCTTCCTTCCTGCGTTTCCGCTCCTGCTGTACTTCCAGCTCTTTGCGTTCTTTTTCCCTGCGGGCTTCCTCGTCAGCATGGATCTTAGCAAGTAATTCATCCAGCCTTTTCTTGTATTCTGCGTCCTTTCGCTTTTTTTCCCATGGGGATTCCGGTATGTCAGGATGCAGTGGATCTGTCTCCTTATCCTTGTTGGTTTCCGGTTCAAATTCTAGTCGAAGATAGGACTGATATAAGGATTCTGTTATAATGCTGCCTGCAAGCTTTAACTCATGGTTAAGCTCCTTCTTCATATTCTTTAGTGCTTCAAGCCTTTCTGTATTATCCTGTCGGATTATCTCTGCTTCGTCCTCTGTAATTTTTCCAAGCTTTCTGTTTTCTGCATAAATCATTTTCTGCTCGACACTGATATCTGCTATTTTTTCTTTTATCTGTGCATGGCGGTCAAGCATTTCATCAGCTGATTCGATTTTATGATTTACCAGATACAGATACTGCTCCTGCAGTTCATTCATGCGTTTTAAGTCATGATATCGGCGG
>DJNY01000100.1:3415-10262 GCA_002441865.1 Lachnospiraceae bacterium UBA6452
GGCTGCCTTTGACTGGAAACGGTACACTTCCATCTGACGCAAGCTCACTATTTTTACATAGAAGCTGCGCTGGTATTCGCTTGTCCAATGCTTAAATGACTTATAATCATCATTTGTTATCAGTTTTACTGTCGTATCTTTTCCCTGTATTGCTGCAAGCGTTTCCTCTATCTGTTCCACTGAAAGGCTCTCATCAAGCGTATCTAATCTTCGGAATTTTTTCATTCCTCCGGCTTTAATTGCAAGGTGTTTTCCTTGTTTTACCTCATAACCAAGTTCTTTTAAATTCCAAATAAATTCGTCCATATTTTCTGCATTTGACATGCAATATTCTACATCTGAAAGCATGACTTCCTTCAAGGACTTCTGATACTCATATTCACCCCTGCTCATACGCTCTGAGTTCTTAGTATATTCTGCCGGTATGACTGACCAGCCATACTTTTCACAGAGACGGTTGGTAATCGGCTGGAGGATATTTTTCCAATCGCCTTTTGTGTACTGGTACTTGTATCCGTCTATCATACTTACGCTGTTGAATACGATATGACTGTGCAGATGCCCTTTGTCTACATGCACCGCAAATAATACCTCGTATCTGTCTCCCAGATATCCCTCTATGAATTCCTTCGTTAGCTGATACATGGTCTGCGGATCACCTTCCCCTATAGGACATGAAAGGACGACATGATACCCCTGTCGTCCTAACTCCTTTCCAAATGTCTGCTTTGTTTCACACATCTGCTCGTACGCCAGCTCTGCATCCGGCATTACATTTACACCTCCCACTAATACACTACCATCCGTCTTTACCGGATTTACGATATATAATAAGGAGCGGTGCAGGGAATTTGAAAGGTTCCCATCCTTGCTTTTGGCTATATTCCATATTTTCGTAATCGCCATGTTCATCCCTTCTTTCTGCTAAATTAATTGATATGCCGCATTATCCATTGGATACCCGCAAAGCATATCTGTCACTTGCTTCTTATATACTGCATCAATAGCCGCTGTATCTGTCGCAACTGCTCCTTTACATCCTGCACATCCGACTTTGGGATGAATAAATTCGTATTTGCCATTCGTGCTATCTGGTTGATGTTGTTGCCTATTGCAGATAATTCATGCATCAGCTTCTGTCTGTCCTCGTGAATGGTTGTGTCCACATTTCCACCATCCAATGCCATTGTACGGATATATGCAGATGCAGCCAATCCTGTAGCCATTGCTTTTTCTTCTATCTGTCTTCGCTCACGCTCCGATACCCGGATGCTCATTGTCGTTCTTGGTGCCTGTCTGCTCTTTGGTCTGCCCATACACATCCCTCCTCTCGTGTAATTCTTCTTATCTGTTTTGCTGTGATAATCACTCTGTCAGTCTTTTGTAAATCAACTTCTGTTGCTTGTGAAATTCCTGTAACATGGTAGGCGAGATACGGTTTTCGTGTTACGAAAACCCATCTCGTTAGTGGCGGCTGCCCCTAATACCCTGCCGGTACACACCTGCGGTGTGGGATATATGACTGCATAAAACAAGCTTCACTAAGACTTGTTGTTATCTTTAGGGCATGAAAAAAGCAGACACATGGAATATTTCCACATATCTGCTTCTTTCATTGCGTGTATTCAGTTTTATATGATTGTTGCTATATTTCGCTACATACAATGTATTTTCTGTAGCCATATGACTTTATTTATAATTGGATTAATTGCGATGGCTACGATTTCTATATCAAATGAAGCCTCTTTACTGATAATGATACTAAAATTCAATTCACTTGCAACCTTTCGCAATCACATCACTCCAATAATGCATATTAGAAAAAATATCCTCAACAAACTGTTGACTTTTCCCTATCGTAATGCTAGTATACTTTCAGAAGCGGTTTTGTACCACTTGACTACTTGATAGTCTTGAGTGGGTTACTCGCTTCTTTTTTTATATCCACTACATCATACAGATACATTTTTCCATTAGCCGCATGGTTTACAACCAGACACGCAGAATAAACATTGTATTCGCCTGTCTTTTTCTCATTGTCATATAATGGAATTGCAAATCTTGTCACATAATAAAACCATCCATTATGAGCATCTTCAGAATGTTTTTCTTTATGATTTTCCCGATATACCTTATCAGTAGCTATCTCAACCATTTCTCGGATTCCCTGTGCCGCATTTGCCTTTGCTTTTGCTCTTGCGCCCTTTGTTTTTCTTGTATAACTAGAACCGCCATATTCATCCGGAAATTTGTTTCCAATATAAATAATGTCTCTTGTCTCTGCTATTTCAATCAATTCTCCTACATATTTTCCCAAGTAATCCTCTACATTATCCCAATTAATATTCTGTTTATTGGAAAATATGATTTCAGGCAGTAAAACAACCTTATTGCCTGACTCATCTGTTACAATATCCAGTTTGTCCATGTAATCCCTTTCTCCATTCGTATTTTAAATATCATAACATGTCCTACTGCCATTTGCATTATGAATTTAATCGGAATTACATTCCAAAAGAAAAATCAAGAAACTCGTTATCCTCCGGCTCTTCATCGGCAAGAGTTTCTTGTTGAGATATTCCAGCATTCTGACCTTGCTCCACTCCATTTTCCCTGCTACAGCCACCATTATTCTGCGCTCCTGCCCCTGTCATATTTGCATTCGTTGCATCTGCTGTAAAATTCATCACCGGCATTCCTGCATTCTGCAGACCTGCCGTAAGTATTGCCTGTTGCTGCATCATATACATTCCTGCAAGAGTTGGCAAATTCGTCAGTATCTTTTCTGTAACCTGACTTACAATACGCTCCACGAAAGCATCTTCCTTTTCTCTCGTTTCAAGATAAGGATCATCCTTCTTCTGCACATATCTCTCATAATAATCATTAATTGCACAGATGATAAATTCATTCTGCGACTTGAAGCCATTCTTCACCTCGTCAGAGTGAAGCAGGCTCCACGCCTGCATTGCACTCTCACTATTGGTGTTGAAACGAACATTCTTATTCCATGTTTTTTCTGCCATTTACATCGCCTTCCTTCCCTGCTGTTGTTTGAATATCATATAGCAGTAGTATTCATAGCCCTTTGCATTGGCTCTGATATCATGGTTAAAGGTTACTCTGTCTCTGTCATAATCTCCAAATATCTCAATAAGTCTTGCTCCTCCGCCCATTATATAGAGCTTCATCATATGCTCATTATACTCATAATCATGCAGCTTCTGGAAAATCTGGCTCGCATATTCTCCTGCGGCTTCTTTCATAAGGATGGCATAAGGTTCTGAAATATCTGTCTCACCTTCACGAAGGAAATTCTCAATTACCTCGTGCATCAGCTCTGTTCCTGTCTTATCACGAACCTTATTAAGGATTGCCTTCTCACACTGATATACTCCCAGTTTTTCTGTCCACGACTTGCTTTCCATCGCCCTTCCATTGTTCAGATACATCAGATTCATCGTACCATTTCCAATATCCACAAGAAGATTTATCCCCTTGAAATTCCTCAGATTTTCCGCTACCGCCGAATAACACTGCGGCATTACTGTACAGCCTGTAAACTCAAGTTCATAAATCCTGTCCTTATAGATAACCTTTACAAACCGCTCTCTCAGCATATAATCCCTGAAAGTATCTCTCTGTGCCTGTACCCATTTCAGCGGAAGTCCAGCTGCGAGATGAATACGGACTGCATTTTTCTTGTCAATATACCCTCTTGCCTCAAGCTCTTTCACAACAGCCGCCATAGTAAGCACATAGTTGTCATCATCCGTCACTTTATCTGCGACAAATCCTTTGTGTCCTTCCCCGATAATATAATACCTGCCATTTAACTCAATATAGTCCTTTGCAAATACCGGTGCTTTATCGCTCGCGCTTACCGCTGTCGGAAATACCCTTCTAGCTGTTTTATAATTACCATATCCTGCATCTACGCCTATAATCAGGCTTCCATTCATATTATACTCTCTAATCTTCTCTGTCATATTAAAATCCTCTCTTTCTTCGGTTCTTATACCAATTGCGTTGTTGTTTTTCATTTTATCTAAAAATAATGTCATGAAATATAACCTCCTCTGCCTGCATCTTTGCCTGTTCCCTTAGTTTCCACATCTCTATCGTTGACTTCGGATTGTCTGGCTTATGATTATTCATATACTGATTCATAATCACATCCAGCATTTCATACGCCTGCTCATTTATCTCCCTCGCCTTTTCATTCAGCTTTCCTGTAAACAGGTAATGTCTGTAATCCGCGTTTCGATTGTCATGCATATGCTTTTTCCACATATCACCGTACTTACCGCAAAAATCATTCTGCTCTGCTATCTCGTCTTCAAGTGTTATATTCGGATAAAATATCCCATCTATCTCTGCGTAAGTACCGCCCATCTGTTCATATAAAGATTTTTTATCATTGCTCATAATAACTCACCTGTTCCTTTCTTTCATCGTAACCTGCTTATCATGCCATTCCTTTACTAGCATCTCAATCAATTCCACTTTCTGCTTTGGTGTAAAACCATCCGGAAAATAATCATCCAGCGTATCTGCCCGAATCTTTATCTGCTCCCTCTGGTTTGGCTTTTCCTCCTCAAGCACCGAATATATAGCGTCCATATCAAACCCACCTCTCTGGCTCATTCGTTTCATCCGGTTTGCCTGCGACAAGGATGGTGTGCATTGCTCCAAATCCATTACAGCATGAAGCTCATACTGTTCTTCTTCTGACAGATAGGATAATTCCACACCAATCGTAAATGCTATCTTTCCCTCATCCACCATAGCAAGTATCTTAGGGATGAGATTCGTCAGCCGGATATATCTCTTTATCTGTGCTACACTTTCTCCGACCTGTCTTGCAAGAAGCTCGTTGCTGTTCATCATGGAATGTTCTTCAATAACTTCATTAGCTCTATTCCCAGAATTATCCGCTCTGCCATTTCCATCTGTGTCACACTTCGGTCCAACTTGAGCCGAAGTCATATGATTTGCTTCATTACCTGCCAGCACTTCTGCTCCATTATCTGACAGTGAATCATCCGATAACCGCTTCCCCTGATGTTTCATTGCATCTAATTTCATCTTATATGCAAATGCTTTCTCGCTAGGTTTGAGATTCTCTCTATGCAAATTAGAATCAACCATTGCCACAACTGCCTGATCATCATCAAGCTCTCTTACTACAACAGGAACCATAGTCTCACCCGCCCAAATTGCTGCCTCCTTCCTCCTATGTCCTGATATAACTTCATATCCATCACCATATGGATTAGTCCTTACAAGAAGTGGTACAAGCACTCCTTCTTTTTCAATACTTCTCATAAGCTCGCACAATTCTGTATTCATCTCTACTTTGAATGGATGATTTTTGAAATCATGCAATCTGTTTACATCTACATTCCGGATCGTCTCCATAATATCGCCTTTCTCGAACACATCGAATCAGTTCTTCAAAACGTCTTAATAAAAATCCGTTTTAGAGGTATAAAAAAGACCGCTCACTTTCAATTTTTCTTGAAAATGAACGGTCTTTCACGTTTCTTTTATTTAGTTGAATGATAAATGTATTACTTTTTCTTTGATGTGTTTCCGAAGCCGCAGTCCAATACGACTGAGACATTCACACCGTCTGAAATTGCTTTTTTGTATGTTTTTCGGTCACTCTGGTCAAACCTGAAAATCCTCTCAAAGTGCCTAAAATCAAGGATTCTTACAAATCTGTCCGATGTAGTGCAACTACCGTCTCCACATGCACCGTCATCGGGAACAGATCGACCGGCTGGATCCGCTCCGCCCGATAACCGTTTGCGGTCAGATAGTCCAGATCCCTGGCAAGTGACTGTGGGCCGCAGGAGATGTACACAATGCGGTTGGGTGCCAGCCTGCAGACAGAGGATAAAAATGCCTCATTACTGCCACTGCGCGGCGGATCCATGATGACAACATCTGCCTTTTCTCCCGCCTGTGCCATTTCTACCATATACTCGCCTGCATCGGCGCAGGCAAATGCAATGTTTTTGCACTGGTTATGCTTTGCATTTTCTCTGGCATCCTTGACTGCTTCTCTGTTCAGCTCAATTCCAAGCACAGAGCCAGCCTGTCTGGATGCGATCAGACCGATCGTTCCAATCCCGCAATATGCATCGATCACTTTGTCCTTTTTTGTCAGCTTTGCCAGCTTCAGTGCTTCCCTGTACAAAATTTCCGTCTGCACAGGATTGACCTGATAGAATGACTGTGGTGACAGACGGAATCTGACACCGCACAGACTGTCATAGATAAACCCCGGCCCATACAATACAATATCCCGCTGTCCCAGCACCATGGTCGTTTTCTTGTCATTGACATTCAGCACGATCGTTGTGATCTCCGGATGCAGCTTTAAAAGTGCCTTTGCAAAATTGTTTTTGGATGGCAGGATCGGGGAACGCAGCACAAGGATCACCATGATCTCTCCTGTTGTATGCGAAACACGCACCATGATATGACGGAGCAGTCCTCTGTCCGAATCTTCATCATATGTTTTGATCTTAAAGGATTTTAAAAGTCCGCGGATTGACTGGATGATCGCATCTGCTTTTTCGTTTTCGATCAGACACTGATCAACACGCACCAGTCTGTGTGATTTTTCCTGATAGACACCTGCAATCGGCTCTCCCTTTTCATAGCCCATGACCGCATGTACCTTATGGCGATAATGCAGCGGATCTTCCATACCGATGATCGGACTGACTCTCGCAAATTTGCCAAGCAGTGCCTTCAGCTCTTTCTGCTTTCTTTCCAGCTGCTTTTCATAAGGCATATCGATAAACTGGCATCCACCGCATTTTTTCGCATAAGG
>DJNY01000065.1:0-1733 GCA_002441865.1 Lachnospiraceae bacterium UBA6452
CTACTTTGCGCAGCCATTGCCGCGTATTTTAGTTAGGAGTGAATGATATGAAATCAGATAATAAACTTGCACTTTTCTTCCGGAAAATCGGAAAACGTTTAAAGGAAGACAAAGTATATTCCCGCACCTTTTATTCGGTTATTGCAGTTTTAATTGCACTGATCGTTGTGATCATTGTTGCGGTATCCTGCTCAAAAAAAGAGGATGGCGGTGCAGATAATGAAATTTCCGCAGACTCCGTCAGTGAAAATCAGGCCGCCGGTGCACCAGATTATACAGTACCGGATGTTGCGCTGGAAGAAGATGCATATGCAGATGTCAATGCACTGGTAAATCAGTATTTTGCGGCTATGACGACGGGCGATACGGCAGCGATCACAGCCATGAAAGATACAGCAGCGCAGGAAGATCTGATCAAGATCGAAAAAGAAAGTGCTTATATCGATGAATTTGATAATATCAAGGTTTATACAAAGCCGGGTCCGCTGACCAATTCCTATGTGGCATTTGCCTATTATGAGATCAAGTTTAAAGATATCAATACACTTGCTCCGGGTCTGACAACCTTATATATCTGTCCGAGAGAAGATGGCAGTCTGTATATCTGTGATGGAGATCTGGATGATAATACAACCGCTTATATTAAGGCTGTTGTAGCCCAGGATGATGTAGTCGATCTGTTCAGTATGGTAGAGACAAAATATGCAGAAGCCATTGATGCGGATGCAGATCTGAGCAGCTTTATGGACAATCTTTCTGCAAAGCTGGATGAGGAAGTCAGCCAGGCAATGGCTCAGGCAGAAGGTAACACGGAAGAAGCAACGGATGCGACGGATGCAGTACAGGAAGAAGAGCAGCCTGCCAATGAACAGCCGGCAGAAAATGTGATGGAAGAACAGGTAACTGCTACAGATACTGTAAATGTCAGAAGTTCAGACAGCGAAAATGCCGACAGGATCGGACAGATTGCCATGGGCGAAACTGTGACAAGATATGAAGCAAAAGAAAATGGCTGGAGCCGTATCAGTTACAATGGCGGAGATGGCTATGTAAAGAGTGAATATTTACAGGCTGCAGGTACAGCAGATGCTTCAGCAGAGCAGCCACAGGAAGAAACCCAGACAGATGACAGCCAGACAGAAACAGCAGGAACAACAAGTCTGACAGCCAAAGGAAAAGTTACGATCAAGGAAACCGTGAATGTCCGTAAATCATCTTCTGAAACATCAGAAAAGATCGGCGTGGCATATCAGGGTGAACATTATGACCTGATCATGGAACAGGCTGATGGCTGGTGTAAGATTTCCTTTAACGGACAGACCGGTTATGTAAAGACCGAATATGTAGAATAATGGATTGTGCTTTTTTCACACAATGACATAAAAAAACAAAATAATGAAAAATATAGAAAACGCAGGATTTTTACCTGCGTTTTCTTGTGTTATACGAAGAAAAAAGATAAAATAGAATCATATACGGGAATGAAATAAAGAAAGAAACAGAAAGATAAAACAGATCATAAAACAGGAGGTACAACAGATGGCAAAAATGAGAGTGGGTATCATCGGAGCAGGCAGGATTGCCACAATTATGGCGGAGACGTTGCGCAAAATGAGGGGGGTGGAAGCGTATGCGATCGCATCCAGAAGCCTGGAAAGAGCACAGGCATTTGCATTTGAGCATGGTATGACAAAAGCATATGGCAGTTATGAAGAGATGCTGCAGGATAAAAA
>DJNY01000065.1:1824-2632 GCA_002441865.1 Lachnospiraceae bacterium UBA6452
ATGTGTATTGATTATGGAAAGCCGGTACTTGTCGAAAAGCCGTTTTGCGTCAATGCTGCGCAGGCACAGGAACTTTTGGATTATGCAAAAGAAAAGGGTGTTTTTATTACGGAGGCAATCTGGGTACGTTATCTGCCGATGTACGAGACGATCAAACAGACACTTGACTCAGGTGTGATCGGACAGCCCAAGCTTTTGACGGCAAATCTGGGCTATGAAATGACCGGAAAGGAAAGACTGGCAGATCCGAAGCTGGCTGGCGGAGCGCTTCTGGATGTCGGTATTTATCCACTGAACTTTGCCTATATGCTGTTTGGCAATGACATTGAAAGAATCGATGCGTCTGCCGTGATCAAAAATGGCATTGATACGCAGGACAGCATCACACTGACCTATAAGGATGGCAGAATGGCAGTACTGAACAGTTCCATGGTGGCAGTCAGCGACAGGCTTGGTATCATTCAGGGAACAAAGGGATATATGATCATAGAAAATATCAACAATTATCAGTCACTGACGGTGTATGATATGGATTATAAAAAGATCCAGTACAAAAAGTGCCCGAAGCAGATAACGGGTTATGAATATGAAGTACTTGCCTGTAAAGATGCCTTAAAAAAGAAAGCATTATCCTGTGAGGCGATGCCACATGAAGAAACCATGCGGCTGATGCATGTGATGGATGAAATCAGGGAAAAGATCGGACTTGTATATCCGTGTGAAACAGGGGAAAGGCTGACAGAAGAGCAGAACTGAAAGAGAAAACAGGAAGCGTTACGCTTCCTGTTGTTTTGTTTTCGGTAATTTG
>DJNY01000157.1 GCA_002441865.1 Lachnospiraceae bacterium UBA6452
TTCCAATTGTCTGCAGTCCTTCTGCCAGCTTCAGACGCATCAGCTTTACACATCCTGAAAACGCGCCATTATCAATAATACCTACATTAGAAGCAGTCTCCACATCCACCAGGTTTGTACAACCGGAAAATGCACTGGTGCCTATTGTTGTTGTACCCTTTTCGCCATTATCACTGAACTTTACATTGGCAAGTGCTGTCAGTCCTGAAAATGCACCAGCTTCTATCTTTTTTATTGTTCCGGAAAGACGTAGACTGACAATAGCCGGGCATTTTGCAAACGCATTTTTCCCAATCCTGTCCAGCTTTTTCATATTACCCAGATCCACATCCGCAACACCAGTCGTTATATTAATTGCTTTTAAATTGTTGCAGCCTGCAAATGCACATTCATCCAGTACGGTAACATCATTCGAAACAGTAAAATCTGTTGCTCCAACATTTGAAAATGCATATGCACATATTTGCGTCAGAGCCGGCATATTCACTTCACCCACAAGATCTTTACATTTAGCGAAGCCATTTTCATTCACTATTTCTACTTTTTCAGCTCCCTTTATGCCTATGATAGAACTGGACGCAAAGGCAGACACTCCAATCTCCGTGATCTGGTCAGCAAAATCAACTTCAATACTACTTTTCAGATTCTGGAAAAGCGTATCTACAACTTTTGTCACTTTCGCTGTTTCTGTTCCCCACTGAATAGATTGGATTTTCTGGCATTCGGCAAACGGACTGTTAGCAGTCTTAAGTGTGGCAGGAATCCGCACTGATGTCAGTGCAGTTTTACTAAAAGCTGCACTTCCAAGTTTTTCCAGCAATTCCGGCAGTTCACAAGTTACCAGCGCTGTGTCTCCCTGAAAGCAACTGTCACCTATTTCCGTAACACTTTTTGTATCCGCAAATGTAACCGTTTCCAGAGTTGTACAATTTGCAAAGGTACATGTATCCAGCTTTGTCACGCCAACAGGTATTGTAATTTGAGTAAAACAGACATAATCTTCCGTATCATTCTTATTCTGTTTATACTTACTTCCGCATCCTGAAAATGCATATGCACCAATGATTTTCACATTTGTTCCAATTGGATTATAATCTGCATTCGCCTCCAGTTTTTTACAATTGATAAATGCTGAGTTCCCAATCTCCGTAACTGCTTCCATATCGGCATATGCAACTTTTGTAAGTTCTATATCTCCGCTGAAACAACTATCCGGAATCTTTGTCACACCAGAAGGGAATCCTGATACCGTCTTTAATTTTATACAACCAGCAAAGACAGATTCTCCCATTTCGGTCATTTTATACGCATCATCAAACACTATGTTCTCAAGTTTCTTACAATTAGAAAAAGCGGACGCCCCCATTGATGTGGTACTTGTATTTGCTGCAAATCTGACATTTGTGCATGATGTTCCCTGAAAAGCACCTTCTCCAATATTTTTTACCTTTTGCGGGATAGTAATGTCTTCTTCCAGACTGGAGGTGCTGAATGCATAATCTCCAATCTCGGTAAGACCGGATCCTACTTCAAATGTAAGCGTTCTTACCGGATTATCTTTAAATGCGTTTTTCCCTATCATTGATACATTTGCACCGATAACAAGGTCTATCCTCGGTATATTAGTTCCACAAATACCTGCGTCGTTGTAAATGGACGTAATTGTATAAGTTTTTTTATCATAAATAACCTGATCCAGTTTTAATGTGATACGCTTATCTTCCTCTTTCATATCTTCTGTAAATTCAGGTCTGTCAGCCAGTTCTTTTGCCGGTACGATTTTCACGAGTCTGGCTGTCATATTTTCTTTATCAAATTCAAAACCGCAACTTAATTTTCCGTTTTCTTTATCATCAGAAGTCACTGCGATTTCTACATAAGTTGCATTCTTCTCTTCCGTTGCCATATCCGGCTCGAGTTCTTCCTCTCCGACAGATAACGTTTCAACTTCATTTTCTCGTCCGTCCGGATCAGCCGAGGGATCATCTAAACCAACTGAATTGGCAGACAGCGACTGTTCCTGCGCCGTATCTTCTGTTTCCTCTGTTACATTCGTTTCTGCTGTCTCCGTCTGCTGGTCTGCAGCTTTTGCGTTTTGTTCCTCTCCAGCCCCTGTCTGTTCATTCTGTACTTCCTGTACAGAAACCTCCTGTACCTGCTCTGCCAGTACAGAGGTCTGCGTTCCTGTAGCCACCATGGAAGCAGCCAGCGTGAGCGCAAGTGTTCTCCTCATCTCTTTCGGTAATTTGTTAAATACCATTCATGTATCCCCTTTCCTATTTGTTTCATTCCTCATGATTATTTCAGATGCTTTTTGTCAAAACATGTTTCAGTTATTACAGACACAGTCATCACATCATATAGTCTTTTTTATTATAAATTTCCCATTACCATTATTCAATGCTGTAAAGTTGCAAAATAAGTGTATTATTTTTGTGAATTATGCCCAACATATCAAAAGACAATGGAATAATATGAACTTTCACAACGAATACGCTCCACCCTTTTCCACAACCGCTCCATCCAGTTCCATCTGCAAGAGAGCTGTCATAAGTTCTGCAATATTGACATTCCCAATTTCTTCATAAAGCTGCTGTATGGTTTTTGGCATATAATCCATGCTGGCATACAAGCGTCCTTTCAGGTCATCCGCAGCATATTGATTCTTTGATCTGGTTGTATTATGTAAACCATTTTGTGCCTTATTGCATTTGTCTGCGTATTCAGTTCTTTCCAATATCATCTGTCTGATTTCCAGCAGACTTTCCTCTATATCTGTGATAATGCCCGCTCCCTGGCTGATCATGTGATTGCAGCCAATGCTCATAGGATCCGTGATCCGCCCCGGAATGGCATACACATCTCTTCCCTGCTCCAGTGCCATATTGACCGTAATGCTTGTTCCGCTTTTCTGTCTTGCCTCTACCACGATCAATGCATCACAGAAACCGCTGATGATACGGTTTCGTGGTGGAAAATTGCATGCCATAGGCGCTGTTCCCGGCAGATATTCACTGAGGATTTCTCCGTTTTTCAATATTGCTTCATACAGGTTTCTGTTCCGTGTCGGATAACAGACATCCACACCACTTCCAAGCACTGCCTGTACAAAGCCGCCTGCCTGATTGGCTGCCTCCTGCGCTATACTGTCAATCCCCGCTGCCAGTCCGCTGACAACTGTCATCCCAAGATCCGCACAGCATGTACCAAGTCTTCCTGCCATCTCTTTTCCATACCCGCTGCAGTTTCTGGCTCCGATGATGGCAATCGTTGGCTGATCTGATCTGTTCTTTGTATTGTCTGTCCTTTTGAAATAGGCAAATGGTGGATCCGGGATATTACGCAGCTTGTATGCGTAGTCCTCATGCAGTATAGATATGAATTCAATTCCTTTTTCACGCAGTTTTTCATATTCTCTCTGCAGGTCAAATGTCCTGCGGCTTTCTAAAATAAGGGCAATGTCTCTTTCCGTCACACTTTCCTGTCCATTCTGGCAAATAGCCCGCCAAAGTTTTTTCAGTTCTTCCTCCTTCATCTCGTAAAGGTCTTTCGGACTGATCCCCTGTTCCGTCATCCGGATCATGCGGCTTCGCCGCAGCGGATTTGTCTGGTACAGCCAGTATTCATATTTCTTTTGTTCGTCTATGTTTTTTGTTATCATGTAAGGTCTCCTGCGGGGGTATAAATATTATTAAAATAACCACTTGATTTTTTTATACAGTAGCTATAAGATAAATGAAAAAGCAGCAATTTCAAGCAAGCTACGGGCGTTTGGCTGGGGCTTCGGCATTTTCAGCACTTGATATAGCTGCTTTTTGGGGTTGCTTGTACATTGATACAACATGATTAGTACTTGTTTTAGCATCACTTACAGCCTCTATTACATAATAAATATCCTTCATCTCTTTTATCACAATAATATGTGGCGCCGGTTCATTTGCTATGGTTTTATATTTTGATGACCTATTCTGCGAGAGCATAATTGCATCATAATTGCTTAAAATATAACTGATTCTTGCAATATCCTTATTATCCTTCATGCTATGATCACTCAATCCTTTTGCACCATGTCTTTTTTCTATATGAACAACCGCGTCCCTATCTAATGTTATCCTATTACCACATACTTTTAATCCTGTTAGCTTTTCAATTTGATCTGCTTCTTTTTCTGTTATAAATCCCACTGTGATCGGTTTAACATATTTTCCTTCATAAACCTTTTTCACAAAAGCCAACACTTCTTGATCTACAAAATTATCTTCTCCTTTACTCATGCCACAGACCCTTATTCAGTGCTATCGCCTCGCTGACATGCGCCTCTCTTATCTCATCCGACTCTGCCAGATCAGCAATCGTTCTTGCAAGTCTGCGGATACGGAACAGGCTTCTGGGATTTAGCTGATACTTTGTATAGGTTCTTTCCAGAATATGTTCCGCTCCAGGATTCATCCCACAATACCGCATTGTTTCCTTATTCGTCAGATCTGCGTTAAATTTATTATCCATCCCATATCGTTTTTTCTGTCTGCTAATCGCCTTTTGTACACGTCGTGCAATCACAGCACTTGATTCATTTCCGGTTTTCTGAAGTTGTCCCCATTCGATACGTCCTACTTCTGCGCAAATATCAAGTCTGTTCAGAAGTGCTCCCGAGACACGCTTTTGATATTTTTCCCGTTCCTGATCCGTACAGTTACACTTATGAAGATCCGGATAGTATCCGCATGGGCATGGATTCGTTGGAACACTGAACTTGATACAATTTAACTATTATTTTCCTAGGGGTGTTCAAAGGGGGTTCATTTGAACACCCCCTTGAGAAATGGCACTTGCAGGCATAAAAGATGGCAGGCAGTCTCGTTATAAGACCACCTGCCTGTTGATTATTCTTATTCTGTTTTCTGTATTTCGCCAGTTCGACAAACTGAAATTTGTGGGTGAGATTGAATATCTCTTTAATACTCAATTCCTTTTCGTCTTTACGCAAATGATGACTGCTACAATAATCGTTGGAATCATACTGATAATACCAATATATGCTGGACCTAGAATTGCCATATTGGAATATTCAGGTTTTACCAGATATGCAAAGATGGTAAATG
>DJNY01000226.1:0-6083 GCA_002441865.1 Lachnospiraceae bacterium UBA6452
GAAACAATGGAGCAGCTTTCCGCATACTGTGACGAATTTCTGATCCATGCGGTAGATGTGGAAGGAAAGAATAACGGGATCGAAGAGGAGCTTGTGAGCCTGTTGTCCGCTTTTTCGGACAGACCGATTACCTATGCAGGCGGCGTACATGATTTTACGGATCTTTCCAGGCTGAAAAAGCTGGGAAAGGATCATATCAATGTAACGATCGGAAGCGCACTGGATCTGTTTGGCGGGAAGATGGCATTTACAGATGTGCTGAAGGCATGTGGAGATCAGACAAAATAGGAAAGAAAAAAGCAACCGGTCATGTGACCGGCTGCTTTTTTTAATCCGTTAAAACAATTGCTCATTCAAAACTAAATTCTTTCAATTTATATTTTAAAAAGGCACATCGAAAAACTGATTAAGCTTGTAAGAAGCGTACTTCTTATAATTTAGTTACGTTAACTGCCTGAGGTCCTTTTTCGCCGTTAACTACTTCATACTCAACTGCCTGGCCTTCTTCTAATGACTTGAAGCCTTCCATGTTAAGTCCTGAATAGTGTACGAAAACGTCGTTTCCAGCTTCATCAGAGATGAATCCGTAACCCTTCTGGTTGTTGAACCATTTAACTGTACCTTTGTTCATTGTGGCTACCTCCAAAATAATATATCTGTCATTTATGACAACGTAAGAATAGCACACCTTTTTTTAAAAGTAAAGATGAAATAAATCATTTTACATTCTTTTACCGGCTTGGTACAATCAAAAAGGAGCGGATTTTTATCCGCAGTACAGGATTTTCGGGAAGGAGCGGAAATGGCATGAATGCAGAGGAAAGAAGAGAAAATATCCTAAAGCTCCTGGCAGAGTCGGACAGCCCGCTGTCAGGCACAGATCTGGCAAAATGCCTTGCGGTCAGCAGACAGGTCATTGTACAGGATATTGCGCTTTTACGTGCTGTCAACAAAAATATTTTATCCACCAATAAAGGATATCTGTTATTTCATGAGGAAGAAAAAAGGAAAGGCAGGAAGCGTTCTGTCAAGGTCAGACATTCGCAGCAGCAGATTCTGGATGAACTGTATACGATCGTTGATCAGGGCGGGCATATTCTCGATGTGGTAGTAGCACATGAGATCTACGGGCAGATCACCTGTGATCTGATCATCAACAGCAGACAGGATGCGAAAAGCTTTGTGGAGCAGTGTGAAAAGAGTCATGCAAAAGGATTGAGCACGCTGACAGATGGTGTGCACTATCATACGATCGAAACGGATACAGAGGAGGCACTTGACCGGATCGAAGCAATGCTTGCTGAAAAAGGATACTTGCTATCTGATTAAAAATATGATAAGGTACCCTTGTTGACTGACAAGACAGCTGAATATACAGCTGTAAATACTGCCAAGGAGGATACTATGGAAAAATGTAAAAAGATACTGAACAAAATTTTTATCGATGGTCTGAGCGGTATGGCAACAGGCTTATTTGCAACTCTGATCATCGGAACGATCATTTCCCAGATCGGCAGCTTTATTCCGGGAAATATCGGTACTTACATCTATATGATGGGAAAGGTTGCATCTTCTGTTACCGGTGCTGGTATCGGTGTGGGAGTTGCATTGAAATATAAGGAAAGTCCGCTTGTTGTGATCTCTGCAGCGACAGCAGGCATGATGGGGGCTTTTGCCAGCAAGATCCTGGCAGGCACAGTTTTAGTGGATGGTGTGATCACTTATGCAGGTCCCGGCGAACCGCTTGGCGCTTTCATTGCAGCGCTTGTTGCGATCCTGATCGGACACCTTGTCAGTGGTAAGACAAAGGTGGATATTCTCATTACACCGCTTGTCAGCATTGTATCAGGCAGTGCAGTCGGACTGATCTTAGGCCCTCCGATCTCTGCTTTTATGGCATTCATCGGACAGCTCGTCAATGTAAATGTAGAGGCGCATCCGTTTATCGGCGGTATTATCGTTTCTGTTTTAATGGGTATTATCCTGACACTGCCGATCAGCTCTGCAGCACTTGGCATTATCTTAAATCTGTCAGGTCTGGCAGCAGGTGCGGCAACAGTCGGCTGCTGTGCGAATATGGTTGGTTTTGCGGTTGCAAGCTATAAGGATAATAAGGTAAACGGACTTTTAGCGCAGGGACTCGGTACAAGTATGCTGCAGATCGGTAATATCGTGAAGAAGCCGGTCATCTGGCTGCCCGCTATTTTAACAAGTGCGGTGCTCGGCCCGGTTTCCACCCTGGTATTTGGCATGACAAATAATGCGACAGGCTCCGGTATGGGTACAGCAGGTCTGGTTGGGCAGATCACAACGTATCAGACAATGGCATCCATGGAAAGCGGAAGCATTGTCCTTGTCAAGATCATCGTGCTGCATTTCCTTTTAACAGGTGTTCTTTCCTGGGCATTTGCCACAGGCATGAGAAAGCTTGGCTGGTTACAGGATGGTGATATGAAGCTGGATGTGTAAGTGATAGGTAATAGATTTAGATAGAAAAGAAAACTGTGACAGAGGCATTTTGAGTTGCAGCAAAAATCCCATGCAGGGGGTTTCAGGATCGTACATCGTGCAGATCTGAAACAGCTACATGGGATTTTTATCGTAATATACACTGCAGGCAGCAGTGCTTTATTCTTCCTTCATACGGCTGAAAACCATTTCATAACCGTCATTTCCGTAAGTAAGAGAACGGTTGACACGGCTGATGGTAGCTGTGGAAGCTCCGGTCTTTTCGGCAATTTCCAGATAAGTCTTATGCTCCTTCAGCATAGCAGCAACTTCAAAACGCTGGGAAAGAGAGAGCAGCTCATTGACTGTACACAGATCTTCAAAAAAAGAATAGCATTCCTCTTTGGATTTCAGAGTCAGGATCGCTTCAAACAGATGATCAACCGGTTCAGATTTTAATTGCTTTACCATAATTCCCTCCGACACTTTACCACTGTAAAATTTTAACGTCATACATTTCTTTTATCTTAGCACAGGAAATGCGAAGCGTCAACCTGTGCAGACATTCTTTCGGAAAGGGGAAGAAAAGATAGACATTTACAAATAGTTTTTAATACTATATAATGTAGTGTAAATGAAAGATATGTAATACAGGAAAGAAGCGGAGTGTATTATGACAATTTCAACAGAAGATTTATTAAACAGCATAATGGAAAGCTTTGACCGCATAGACTATATCAAAACAGCGGATATTCCGAATATCGATCTTTACATGGATCAGGTTACGACCTTTATGGATCACAGGCTGAAAAGCACAACAAGGCAGGAAACGGATAAGATACTGACAAAGACCATGATCAATAATTATGCAAAAAACAATCTTTTGCCGCCGCCTGTGAAAAAGAAATATTCCAAAGAGCATCTTCTGGTGCTCATCTTTATCTATTATTTCAAGGGCTTTTTGTCAATCAGTGATATCCAGGAGCTTTTGCAGCCGATCACAGACCGGTTTTTCCAGAAAGAAGACGGACTGACACTTTCTGATATTTATGAAGAAGTATTCCAGATGGAAGGAAAAGAGATCCAGGCACTGAAAAAAGACGTGACAAGACATTTTGAACAGGCACAGAAATCTTTTGCGGATGCGGATGAGGAGTCAAGAGACTTCCTGCAGCAGTTTTATTTCATCTGTATGCTGAGCTTTGATGTATATGTGAAGAAGCTTCTGATCGAAAAGCTCATCGATGAGATGAGAAGCAGCAGACAGAGTACGGAAGAAACTGAGAAGGAAGAGAAAAAGAATAAAAAATAAGCCAGAGCAGAGGGTATATGACAGAAAAAATTGTAATTGTGATCGATCCGGGGCATGGTGGCAGCAATGAAGGGCTGAACTATGACGGATTTCTGGAAAAAGATATGAACCTTGTGACAGCAAAAGCAATGCAGGAGCTGTTGCAGCAGTATGACAATACAGAGGTTTACATAACGAATCCGGACAAGAAAGATATGTCCTTGAAAGAGCGGGCAGAATATGCAAAAAGTGTGGAGGCAGATGTTATGGTCAGCCTCCATTTTAATATGTCCGAAAACCATACGATGTACGGATCGGAGGTGTGGATCCCCAGTACGGGGCTTGCAAACGCTAAAATGCATGCACTGGGGGATATCATCCTGTCCCAGCTTTCAGAGCATGGACTGACGATCCGTGGTGTTAAGACAAGGTTAAATGATAAAGGAACGGATTATTATGGAATCATCCGGGAATCGGCGGCTTTGGATCTGCCGTGTATTCTGGTGGAGCATGCTTATGCAGATCATGCCATGGACCGGGCTTACATGGACAGCCCAGAGGACTGGCAGGAAATGGGACGTCTGGATGCGACGGCGGTTGCAAAGTATTACGGACTCGTCAGTACCTCTCTTGGGAATGACTATTCCGTATATGTCAAAAACGGATACAGAGCACCGGAGACGGCGGTTTCCCACGATACGACAGAGCCGGAGACAGCCGTGCTTACCTGGACGGGAACAGAGGAAGATGTCCAGCTTTATACACTGACGGGAACGGATGCACAGAGCCGTCTTGTTTATTATGATTACAGCACGGACGGCGGAAAAACATGGTCGGAGCTGCTGCCGTTTGATGAGGCGGGAACCGTGATACGGATCGTGGGACAGATGCCGGAGCAGGAGATCTGCGCAAGGCTGTACAACGGCTATTTTTTGTTTACGCAGACAAACAGCGTTACCAGAACGGCAGAAGAGCTTGGAATTGTGGCGCAGACAGAGAATGTGACTGATGTGCTTACCACAGGAGAGGAAAACTTGCAGGAGAGCAGACAGGAGCAGGCAGCAGGCGGGAAAGAGCCGGGCAGCAGTCTTCCTATCCTCGGAATGGGGGCATTATTGTTTGCAGCCCTTTTCTTTGCCGGTTCTATTTTTATGGGACGCAGAAAGAAACGTCTGGCAGAACACGCAGGCATTGTGCTGGGCTGTCTCTTTTTACTGACAGCGGCCGGTCTGACACTGGGGGCTGTAGCAATGCAGCAAAGCCGGAGCGTGCAGACAGAAGTTGCACTGACGGAGCAGGATGAGGCTGCAGGTTATGATAAGGGGCAGTCGGTATCAGAACAAGGCTTGCAGCAGGCGGAACAGAAAGCAGCAGAGGAGAAGGCGCAGAAGCAGGCAGAAGAGCAGCAGGCATGGATTGCGGCAGAAAAAGAAAAACAGATTCCCTATGTGTCGGATATGGAAAAAGAAGCACAGACGACAGTGGTGTATGATATTGCGGAAGGCTATCTGCGTGTACCACTTCTGGCGGATGTCCCGCAAAATCCGTATACACTGTCTGCTTTTTCGGGCGAAGATCTGACGAAGCGGTATGAGGCGCAGGGCTACCGGACTATGCTTGGTATCGATGTTTCCAAATTTCAGGGAAGCATTGACTGGGAGCAGGTGAAAAATGCAGGCATCTCTTATGTGATGCTGCGGATCGGGTTAAGAGGCTATGGCAGCGGAAAGCTTTTGCTGGATGAGCGGTTTTATGAAAATCTGAGAGGCGCAAAGGCGCAGGGGCTGAAAACAGGTGTTTATTTCTTTTCCGCAGCGATTTCCGAGGAGGAAGCAAGAGAAGAAGCGGCGTTTGTCCTGCAGGCGATCGAAGGGCAGGAGATGGAAATGCCGATCGTATTTGATACAGAGCCGATCCTGTATGACACGGCAAGAACGGATGACCTGACAGGAAAGCAGCTCACAAAGATCACAGCGGCATTTTGTGATGCTGTACAGGAAGCAGGGTATCAGCCGATGGTCTATGCCAATGCCAAGAGACTGACGACAGTCTTATATCTGGAGGAGCTGACAGATTATCCGCTCTGGCTGGCAGATTACCGGATGCAGCCTGATTTTCCGTATGCATTTACGATGTGGCAGTTTACGGAATCGGGAAAAGTTCCCGGTATCGAAGGGGCGGTAGATATTGATTTATATCTCTATCCAGAGTAAAATCGAATCGAAAAGGATGTGATTTTATGATAAAAGTGGATCTGATCACCGGCTTTTTAGGAAGCGGGAAATCAACTTTTTTAAAGAAATATGCGTCTTATCTGATCGGAAAGGGCGAACATATCTGTATT
>DJNY01000226.1:6175-10988 GCA_002441865.1 Lachnospiraceae bacterium UBA6452
TGTGATCTGGAAATGGTAGCAGGCGGCTGTGATAAGGACTGTCACAAGCGCCGGTTTAAGACAAAGCTGATCTCCATGGGAATGCGGGGCTTTGACAGAGTTTTGATCGAGCCGTCCGGTATTTTCGATGTGGATGAATTTTTTGATACGTTGCGGGAAGAGCCGCTGGATCAGTGGTATGAGATCGGGAATGTGATCGCTGTGGTAGATGCAAAACTGCCGGATGAAATGTCTGAGAATGCAGATTATCTGCTGGCATCCGAGGTCGCAGGCGCAGGTGTTATCTTATTCAGTAAGGTACAGGAAGCGACGGAACAGGAAATCGGAAAGACAAAGGCACATATTGAACGTGCCATGCGGCGGATCAAGTGCGACAGAAATCTTGCGGATGTGATGATCTGCAAGGACTGGGCAGCGCTTTCAGAGGAAGATTACCGGAAGATCATGGCAAGCGGTTATAAACTGGCGGATCATGTGAAGCTGTCCGGGGAACAGGACGGATTCCAGTCTGTGTACTTCCTGAATCTGGGTATGACAGAGGAGAAAATGCGGAATACAGTATCTGCGGTATTGCATGATGCGGAATGCGGAAAGATCTTCCGTGTGAAAGGCTTTATCCGCAAGGATGATAAATGGCTGGAGCTGAATGCGATGCAGGATGCCATGACAGTAAAAGAAGTGGAAAAAGGACAGGAAGTTCTGATCGTGATCGGAGAAAATCTGAATGAGGAGAAGATCAGAACATATTTCGGACAGAAGGAGCTGACATTATGAGAGACCAGTTGACACAGTCTGATATTGATAAAATGCAGCAGGAGATCGATTACCGGAAGCTGGTAAAAAGACCGGAGCTTCTGGAAGCGGTAAAAGAGACAAGAGCGCATGGTGACCTGAGTGAAAATTTTGAATACCATGCTGCCAAAAAAGAAAAGAATAAAAATGAGAGCAGGATCCGTTATCTGGAGCGTATGATCAAAACAGCACAGGTCATTTCCGATGATTCCAAAGCAGACGAAGTAGGCATGAACAATACGGTAACTGTCTATGTGGAAGAGGATGACTGCGAAGAAACATACCGCATCGTGACAACGGTAAGAAGCAATTCACTGGAAAATCTGATCAGCATTGAATCACCGATGGGAAAAGCATTGATGGGACATAAGGTCGGTGACCGGATCGAGATCAGGGTCAGTGACAAATACAGCTATTTTGTTGTGATACGGAAGATCGACAAGACAAACGACGATTCTGAGGATAAGATCAGAAGCTATTAAAAGTGCACATACACTGTCCGGCTTTCATATACTGATAGGGAATGATAACAACCTATGGAGGCAGTTATGAAGTGTCAGATGATGGTACATGAGATTCAAAGAGGAGATACCCTGTATACGCTGGCAAAGCAGTACAGGACAACAGTTCCGCTCATCCTGCTTGCAAACCCGGGCGTCAACCCTTATAACCTGCAGGTGGGAGATAAGCTGAATATCTGTGAAGGAAAACGTTTTGAAGATAAAAAGGCGATGGATGAGCTGCAGATCGTAAGTGATTTTAACAGAGTAGTCTATCAGTATCTGGGCTTTCTGCAGTTGTATCTGGCTTCCCTCGGCAGCGAGGATACCAGACCGGAGCAGAGTCTGGAGCATCTTCTGGAGATTCCGGGCGAGCTTGCAACCATTTACAGTGCATTTTATCCGGTCAGCATGACGAGCCGGTTAAGCCAGTTGTTCTCTGCTTACACAGAGGATCTTGCCAACTATGGCAGGGCGATTTACACAGGGGAGCGGCAGAACATCGGTGCACTCAGAGAGGCACTGGATCAGCAGGCACAGGCGCTGGGAGAATTCCTGACAGCACAGAATGATAAATACATCAGCCAGCAGATTTCAGATTTCCTGAAAAGCTTAAACGGAGCGGTTGAGGAAGCTGCCATGCAGAGAAGAGAAGGCGATATCGGCAAGGAACTGACGGTATATCACCAGATGGGAGATGAGGGCACATTGTTTGCCAGAGTACTTGCAGATGGGATCATAGAACAGTTTTATAAAGAAGGATAAAAGAAAAGAGACAGAGATCGGATGTAGTGCTGATCTCTGTCTCTTATTTACGTGATAGGAAATTCCTGTCACATTCTTTATTTTAAGCATGGTAAGCTGATTATTTCCTGGCTTCTTCTGCAAATTTTGTTGTGACAAGATCTTCGTAGTTTACATAATCTGATAACTGGTCTGCATCGATCAGAATATCTTCCAGCAGAGTAAAGCTGTCCTGCTGCAGGATCAGATCTGTTTTCCATGTATCCTGACTGTAGTAGCGGCTGATGATCGTTTCCAGTATTGCATTGTCAGTTTCTTTGAACTGCGGTTTGATCACTTTGGCGATCTCTTCCGGTGTATGCCCTGCAACATAATCCATGCCTTTCTGTAATGCATTGGTGAATTTCTGGATCGTATCTGCATTCTTGTTTACATAACTTTTCTTTGCGGAGAAACAGGTATAAGGAACATAACCGGAGTCCACACCGAGAGAGGCTACAACATGATAGCCTGCGTCCATGGATTCGAGTGCTGTAGCGGATGGCTCAAATTCTACGGTGTAATCCCCTTTTCCGCCACTGAAGGCAGCAGCGGTAGATCCAAAATCGATGCTCTGGTCGATCGTCAGATCCTTTGCCGGATCAATGCCGTTTTTCTTCAGAATGTATTCAAAGACCATTTCAGGCATGCCACCTGCGCGTCCGCCTAGAACAGTCTTTCCTTTCAGATCCTGCCAGGAGAAGTCACTGTCGTCTCTTGCGACCATAAAGTTCCCTGCACGCTGCGTCAGCTGTGCAAAGTTGATCACAGGATCATCGGTTTCGCCCAGATACGTGTAGATCGTGGATTCCGGTCCCATAAAGCCGATATCCGCTTCACCGGATAAAACGGCGGTCATTGTTTTGTCTGCGCCAAAGCCGGTTACCAGCGTCAGATCAATGCCTTCTTCAGCAAAATAGCCTTCTTCGATCGCCACATACATAGGGGCATAGAAGATGGAATGTGCGACTTCATTCAGCACTACTTTTTCTCCGGTGTCTTTTTCCTTCTGTCCGCAGCCTGTCAGAGAAAGTGTGACAAGCGCTGTCAGAAGGAGCAGGCAGATGCTGCGTTTCTTTTTTCTGTTCATAATCGTATCCTCCTTTTTTGATGGGCAACAGCCCTCTTTATAAAGTATGAAAGATTCTGCACGGCGTGACTAAATGAAAACTATTTGCAAGACAGGGGAAAGTATGATACGTTATCCGAGGAAAATTGGGAGAATATTATATATGTGGATGTTATTAGTTTTAAATTACGGTGTTTTAAAAGGAACAAGAGAGATCGTTAAGAAGAAATCACTGCAGAGAAGCAGTGTCATGGAGGTGCTGTTTTTTTATACGCTTTTTGCCTTTTTATTTGTATGTCCGGATGTGAAAAATGCAGCGCAGATGGATATGCATTTCCTGCCTGCGGTGGCATTTAAGTCCTTTATCATTTTTCTTGCATGGATGTGCAGCTTTAAGGCCATTAAGAAAATGCCGATCAGTCTGTACGGACTTCTGGATCTGTCCCGCGTGCTGTTTGCCACACTGTTGGCGGTGATCGTGCAGCATGAGATATTGTCCGGGAATCAGATGATTGGATTATTACTTGTCTGTGTCGGTCTTCTGATGCTGAAAAGGCCGAAATGGCTTACTCTGCAAAGTATACAGAGAAAAAAGCCGGAAAGCATTTCCGGGCAGGAAGAGGAGCATGTACCAGTTATTTTAGTTCTGTTTGCACTGGCTTCCTGTATGCTGAACGCATTATCGGGACTTCTGGATAAAATACTGACAAAGGATATTACAAGTGCACAACTGCAGTTCTGGTATATGCTGTTTCTGGTGCTGTACTATCTGGTTTACATAATTATTGCAAAAGAAAAGATCCATGTGAAGGAGTCATTGAAAAATCCATGGATCTGGCTGCTTGCCATTCTGTTTGTCATTGCAGACAGGTCTCTTTTTCTGGCAAATGCAAACCCGGAAAGCCGGATCAGCATTATGACACTGATCAAGCAGTCAGGCTGTATTGTGACGATCCTTGCGGGTAAGTTTATCTTCCATGAAAAAAATATCGCCTATAAGCTGATTTGTGCGGCTGTCATTATTGCAGGAATTGTTGTAGCAGTGTTATAATAGGAAAGATAACGAACATTTGTTTGAATACGGAGGAATGTATGAGCATTTACGATACATTAAATGAGAAGCAGAAGGAGGCAGTTCTGCAGACGGAAGGACCTGTCCTGATCCTTGCCGGTGCGGGAAGCGGGAAGACGAGAGTGCTTACCCACAGAATCGCCTATCTGATCGAGGAATGTCAGGTCAGCCCATGGAATATCATGGCGATCACCTTTACCAATAAAGCAGCGCAGGAAATGCGGAACCGTGTGGATGCCCTTGTCGGAATGGGTTCGGAAAGCATCTGGGTTTCCACCTTTCACTCCAGTTGTGTGCGGATCCTGCGCCGCTATGCAGACCGGATCGGTTATGATAACAACTTTACGATCTACGATACGGATGATCAGAAGACCGTAATGAAGGATGTGTGCAAGCGTCTGGAGATCGATACGAAGATGCTCAGGGAGCGTACGATCTTATCGGCGATCTCTTCTGCCAAGGATTCACTGATCACGCCGCAGGAGTATGAAATGCATGCGTTTGGCGATTTCACCAAGCAGCGGATCGGGAAAGCCTACCGGGAATATCAGGCCGTTTTGCGGAAGAATAATGCCATGGATTTTGATGATCTGATCA
>DJNY01000108.1 GCA_002441865.1 Lachnospiraceae bacterium UBA6452
ACATTCTTTTCCAGAACACGGACAAAATACTCATCTGCATAGTATTTGTCATATACTGCCTTGATCTCCTCATAAGTTGGAAGAGAGCCATCTGCCTTTTTGGTCAGCGTTGCATATTCCGTCACTAAAATACCTCTGTTCATCGGAACAAGATGCGGTGTAAAGTTTACAAGAATCTCTTTTCCTGCTGCATAGCCAAGCTGCTCCTCGATCTCCGGTGTATGTCTGTGTGTAGCAACACCGTATGCTTTGATATTTTCATTGACTTCACAGTACAGATTGTTTACCTTTGCACCTCTGCCCGCTCCGGATGTACCGCTCTTTGCATCGATGATCAGTGTCTGCGGATCGATCAGTCCTTCCTTGACAAGCGGATACGCTGTCAGGATCGAGCAGGTTGTATAGCAGCCCGGATTGGCAACCAGTCTTGCGCCCTTCGTCTTTTCCCTGTTGATCTCGCACAGTCCGTAAACAGCTTCCTCAATATACTGTGGTGCCTTATGGGTAATGCCATACCACTTTTCATATACGGATACATCTTTGATACGGAAGTCCGCACTCAGATCGATGATCTTTGTCCGGCTTAAAATAGAATCGTTGATCACGGAAGCACAAAAGCCCTGCGGCGTTGCGGTAAAGATCACATCCACCTGCTTTGCCAGTTCTTCCATATTATCATCAAGGCATGTATCCTCCACAAGCTGGAACATATTGCCGTATACACTTGCGTATTTCTGATCGATATAGCTGCGTGAGCCATACCATTTGATTTCTACCTCTTTATGCTGCAAAAGCAGTCTGACGAGCTCACCTCCCGCATAACCGGTTGCGCCGATGATTCCTGCTTTGATCATATTTCATTTCTCCCTTCTGTTACATATCTTATATATCTTACTTCAAATCTGTCATTCCTTCAATCCGTTTTTTGTCCTGACGTCGTATAATTATACGTCTGTAGTGTATAATATGCAATAGTTTTTTCATAATATGCACATTTTTACGCATTATTCATCGTTTTATGCATATTTTCATACTTGCATTATGCACTTTTATGTTGTATATTAGTTGCAGAACTTACAATACATACCTATGGAGGCATATTAATTATGAGAGAAAAAGTTGTTTTAGCGTACTCAGGCGGGCTTGATACAACAGCCATTATTCCCTGGTTAAAAGAAAATTACGATTACGATGTTGTCTGCTGCTGTATCGACTGCGGACAGGGCAATGAGCTGGACGGTCTTGACGAAAGAGCCAAACTTGCCGGTGCTGAAAAATTATACATTGAAGATCTGACAGATGAATTCTGTGATCACTATATCGTACCTTGCGTACAGGCACATGCTGTTTATGAAAACAAATATTTACTTGGTACTTCCATGGCTCGTCCTGCTATCGCAAAGAAGCTTGTTGAGATCGCCCGTAAGGAAAACGCTGTTGCGATCTGCCACGGTGCAACAGGAAAAGGAAATGACCAGATCCGTTTTGAGCTTGGTATCAAAGCACTGGCTCCTGACCTGAAGATCATTGCTCCATGGAGAAATGACAAGTGGAAATTACAGTCCCGTGAAGACGAGATCGAATACTGCAAGCAGCATGGCATCCATCTTCCATTCTCTGAAGATAACTCCTACAGCCGTGACCGTAACATCTGGCACATCAGCCATGAAGGTCTGGAACTGGAAGATCCTGCAAATGAGCCAAATTATGAGCATCTGCTTGTTCTTGGTACCACACCTGAAAAAGCACCTGATGAAGGTGAATATGTAACAATGACATTTGAAGGCGGTGTACCGAAGAGTGTCAACGGAAAAGAAATGAAGGTTTCCGATATCATCCGTACGCTGAATGCATTAGGCGGCAAGCATGGTATCGGTATCGTAGATATCGTTGAAAACCGCGTAGTTGGTATGAAGAGCCGTGGTGTATATGAAACACCTGGCGGAACAATCCTGTATGAAGCACATCAGCAGCTTGAGGAACTGATCCTTGACCGTGATGTTTACCGTGCAAAGAAGGATATGGGAAATCTGTTTTCACAGGTCGTTTACGAGGGAAAATGGTTCTCACCGCTTCGTGAAGCAGCACAGGCATTTATCGAGAGCACACAGAAGTATGTAACAGGTGAAGTAAAATTCAAACTTTACAAAGGCAACATCATCAAAGCTGGTACAACTTCTCCATATTCTCTATACAATGAAAGCATTGCAAGTTTTACAACCGGTGATATGTATGACCATCATGATGCAGAAGGCTTTATCAATCTGTTTGGTCTTTCTACAAAAGTTCGCGCTATGAAGATGCTGGAAGTACAGAATAAGAAGAACGATAAATAATTTTCTGAGGTCAGTATGAGTGTATACACAATCATCATTACCTATGTTATTATGATCAATCTGATCGCCTTTTTCCTGATGGGTCTGGATAAATGGAAAGCCCGGAAAAGGGCATGGCGGATTCCGGAAGTCACCCTGTTTCTGTTTGCCGTCTTCGGTGGCAGTATCGGCAGTATCCTCGGTATGTTCCTCTTCCATCATAAGACCCGCCACTGGTACTTCTTATACGGATTGCCACTGATCTTATGTGTGCAGCTTCTGCTCATTTATCTGATCTGGCATTCCCCTATTGAGATTGGGATTTTATAATAACACGGAGTCATGCGCTGCATGGCTCCGCCTGTTATTCACCAATACGATGAGGCTGCATAATGCTTTGCAAGCAAAGCATTACATAAACGGGAACCTCATCGTATGCAAAATTGGCTTCGCCAATACGATGAGGCTGCATAATGCTTTGCAAGCAAAGCATTACATTTAGGAGGGTTACATATGCATATTGCAGTTTTAGCAGACAATGTTGCAGACCGCAGGCAGACGGAACGTCTTTTAGACCGTGCCAACAGCGCGCTTGCGTCTGAAATCGGAACGCTTTACGTGGATTCGTTCGGTGATGAATCCTCTTTTTTACCTGTCTGTATGAAATATGACCTTTTCCTTTTAGATATCGATCATAATATGGCACATTGCATGGAGATCGTTACAAAGCTGCAGGAGTTGTCTGCTCCGGGCATGATCGTTGTCTGTAAAGATGCTGCTGAGCCATATCGCCGTGAAAATGCCATCCAGCATCTCTATACGCTGGATAAACCTATTCTTACCGCACCACTTCATAAACTACTGCGTGATATACAGCAGGAAATCGAATCCCAAAAGCAAAACCTGACACTGATCGAGATCCGTGATATCGAGCATACCCATTTTGTGTCCAAAGATGATATTATCTATGCCCAGTGCTTTGAAAAGGAACACCGGGTTCATTATGTTTTTGATCACCATGATGCCATTGATATTATCGGTAACATGGATGATATTTACCGTTGTCTTGGCGATCATGCTGAGTTCCAGATATTTGGCAGGGACTACGTGGTCAACCGGAATCATGTCCGCAGCCATACAAAAAAGAGCATTCAGCTCTCAAACGGTGAGACACTGACCTGCTCTTCTCTTCAAAATCTTCCTCTGATCGGAAAACTGTTATTCTCTTAATTTCGTGACCTGTCACATATGCTGCAGCTCTTTCAGTCCATTTACACAGTCACAATAATGCCGCCGTCATTGGCATACATACTGCTGACCCCCGCTGTATCCATGATCAGGATTTTCTGAAAGTCCGCCTTTTTGCAGATGATCTCCTTAAACTTTTCCGCTCTTTCCGGGCAGTTGCAGTGTGTGATCATCAATGTTTTTTTCTGCAGATCCGTTTTATCTCCCAGTATAATGTCTGCCATCCTGGCAAGCGCTTTTTTCATACCGATCGCCTGTCCCCGCTGCACAATATTGCCATCATCCGTAGAGCCCATGACCGGCTTTACTGCAAGTGTGGATGCAACAAAGGCCTTTACCCTGGAAAGTCTGCCGTTCTTTCTGAGCGTATCCAGATCATCCAGTACAAAATACGTGGTCAGTTCATCCCTGAACTTCTCTGCCAGCGGTACGATCTCTTCAAAGGATTTTCCCTCTTCTGCAAGACTGCTGATATAAAACGCGATCTGTGTCTCCCCACAGGAAGCGGAACAGGAATCAAATACATGGATCTTCTTATGGGGATCCTTTTCCAGATACATGCTCCGTGCCAGATAAGCGCTGTTATAACTGCCACTCAGATTTCCGGACAGCGTTACAACGTAGATATCTTCTGCCTCACAGGTAAACGCCTGCATATAGCGTTCCGGTGACGGACATGCCGACTTCGGGCAGGTCGGGCTGGCCGCTACTTTCTGCAGAAATGCCTTCTGGTCAAAGGTCTCATCATCCCACATTCTTTCTTCGCCCACCTGTAATTCCAGCGGTACGATCTCATATCTGTTATCTGTTTTTAATTGCTCCGGTAATTCTCCACAGCTATCCAGCACAATTTTGTAGCTCATCATTTTCCTCCGATTACCATGTAGTTTTCATTACTACATAATATAGCACATATTACGTCATTTGCATAGACCCAATATCACATTTAACCGTTTTGTTAACGCAATAAAATTTTTGACCATTACAATATTTTATATTACAATATCAGTAAAATATTCGTTTGGGGATTGAAATCAGAAAGGATTTTTTATGATCGCATTACAGATTCAGGACAAAAAAAAGATGCTGCATGTACTTTTGGAAAGCACATCTTTTGATACATTTCTGATGCAGGAGGCTTCTGTGATCCGGGACAGTTCCCTCTTTTTAGAAGGCCGGATCCATCCCGGATATCATCCGCAGCAGGATCTGCCCACACAGCCGGAAATCACCGACTTTGTTCCGTGGCACACTGTCAGAGCATTACTGGCATCCTATATTGGTAAAGAATTTCCGCTTTCCTTTAAATTTGTACTGCAGGCGCCCGTTGCCTACACGCAGAACCTGCTTAAAAATGCCGCTTTTACCGGTGATCCATCTGCTGTAAAGGGTCTGATCCTGACCTTCCGCTACGAGCAGGAACACCTGACATGCCTTACCGGCATTTCCCTGACTACTTTTTCCATGGACAAATCCATTGAAACGCTCTGGGATCAGGGGATTAAAAAAGCACTTGCCAATATGCAGATCGGATTTGAAGAATGATGCAGCTATTGCATCATTTTTTGATCTTGGAATGAAATACAAGACTTGCCAGATAACTCAGGATCAGTGCGCCGCTGCATCCGACTGCCCCCGCTTTAAAGCCGCCCATGAAGATCCCGAGAAAACCATATTCATCAACCGCTTCTTTGACACCTTTCATCAGTACATTTCCAAAACCAAGCAAGGGAACACTGGCTCCTGCGCCCGCATATTCCGCAAACGGTTCATAAATACCGAAAAAGCTTAATACAGCACCGAGACAGACGATCAGCACCATGATCCTGCCCGGCATCAGCTTTGTTTTTTCCAATAAAATCTGCGCAAGTGCGCAGATCAGACCTCCTACCCAGAATGCATTGATATATGACATATGTTACCTCCTTTTTCATGCATGACATTTTAAAGAATGTGCCTCGCCACATTCTTGCGCCGAGCGCGGTCGCTTGCGACATATTTCTTCTTCGCGCGAGTGCGCATCCTTGCGGAGCATTTTCATGTGATAGGAACTCCTATCACATGAAAAAAGATGAGACATTTCTGTCTCATCTTTAGGATTTCCATAAATGCATGAATTATTCGCCAAGGTATGCGATCACTTCTACCTCACATAACACATTCTTCGGTAATGTCTTTACTGCTACACAGCTTCTTGCCGGTTTTGAAGTAAAGTATTTTGCATAAATTTCATTGAATGCACCAAAATCACCCATATCAGCGAGGAAGCAGCTTGTCTTTACGACCTTGCTGTAGTCAACGCCTGCTGCTGCGAGAAGATTTCCGATATTTTTCATAACCTGCTCTGTCTGTGCTTCGATCGTTGCTTCTGCGATCTCACCTGTCTCCGGAATAATTGCGATCTGTCCGGATGCGAAGAAGAAATCTCCTGCGGTGATGCCCTGTGAATATGGTCCGATTGCTGCCGGTGCTTTTTCTGTACTGATAACTTTCATGTCACTCTTCCTTTCCTACTGCAAAATTTATGTGTGATAAGCACTATGGTGCTTATACGTGCTATGTCTGTTATGGCTCTATAAAGCTGACAACCACATAGAAGCCACGTTCATTTTCCTCAATGGATACAACGGTTCCTTCTTTTGTTTTCAGCCGTTCCCTGAATGGGATATTGGCCGACATTGCCAGTGAAGGATCGATCGTGTAATAATAACTGCTGGGCAGAACACCTTCTGTCACAGTCACCTTCTGTCCGGTCTCAAGCAGTCCCGGACGTTCCATTTTAAACTCCAGTTCTCTCATCTGTACCTGCCTCCGTATAAGATGCTGCCAGTGCTTCCATTTCCTGCTGCGGCAAATCTTCACGCTCCAGCATCTTTGTAAATACTTCCACAACATGTGGATCAAACTGCGTACCGGAACATCTGCGCAGTTCGGCGATCGCGTCCTTTTCCGGCATTGCTTTGTGATACGGTCTGTCGTTGACCATAACATCGTGGGAATCCACCGCTGAGATCACACGCGCGATCAGCGGGATCTCTTCTCCCTTCAGACCGTTTGGATAACCGGTTCCGTCCCATTTTTCATGATGACACAAAATACCGTCCGCAATATCGCCAAGCTCCGGTGAGCTTTTCGCAATACGATAGCCTTTTACCGTATGCTGCTCTATGATCGCACGCTCTTCCGGTGTCAGTTTTCCTTTTTTCTTAATGATATCCTGCGGGATCGCTACCTTACCGATATCATGCAGCGCTGCCAAAAGCTCCAGCTTGCCGATCTCCGCATCGGGCAGTCCCATTTCTTTACCGAGACGGGCTGCCATCTTTCTTGTACGCTCTACATGCTCTTCTGTCTGGTAATCACTTTCACAAAGTGTCTGTTTCAGAGAATTTACGATAGAACTGCTGGCGGATTTTTCCTTCAGCATCTTCTTATTCATCATGTTCGATCTGGCATCCTGCATCAGCTTCTCTACAGGAGTATCTGCATCTTCCTTTGTTGCAATACCATATTCGATCGAAACCGGCATTTTATCATAAAAATCAATGATCTCTGCCTTGATCGCCTCCATGATATCACCCGCATCCAGATTGTTGGTCTTCTCCAGAACCACAACGAGATCACCGTTGTCCAGCTTTGCACAGAACGTGTCTTTTCCCACTCTTCTGCGGATATAACGGGCAATCTGCCGCATGACACCGTCACCGTAAACCGTTCCGTAAGCCTCGTTCATGGCACGCAGACCGTCTACATTACAAACGGCAAAGGAAACCGGGAAAAATTCCGGGTTTCTCCACTGCGGGATCTGCGTATAAAAACTTTCTTTATTATAAAATCCTGTCACTGCATCAAACAGCATGGAATTTTCCAGTTCAAAATATGTCTGCCTGCTTGCGGTCACATCGTGGAACACAAACAGCTTTCCGATCAGTTTGCCTTTGTTGTCCTTCATACAACAGAACTGACACTGGTAAGTCTTCGTTTTACCGTTTTCAACCGTCTGCCAGTCAAATTCCTGATTGATATCCGTTCCGTTCATTCCCATGAATTTCTGCTTCTGCATAAATTCTTCTATTGTCAGGGAACCGTTTTTAAACTCCATGCCCGGCATCAGCTCGTCCAGTCCCGCACTGTGATCTGCCAGCCTGCCTTCATAATCAAACAGGATGATCGGATCCTTCAGATATTCCAGGATCATATTACGCGTGATCGTCAGGGTGACAGACGGCAGATAATTGAATGTATAAAAATAAAGCAGAAATCCTACAAATACATACAGCAGGATCGTCGGATCCATATCAATCGGAATGACGCCAGCCAGATACACGAAATTGATCACAACAGCCAGCAGCATACCAATAATAGGACCATAATACCGCTTTCTATATACACGCGGCGTTTCCCCGCACTTCAGCGATAACAGGATGATCGTTGCTGCGATCATCATCATATCAAATGCTGTATGGATGTGGAACGGGATCTGCGGCACATAAGTCAGGATATAACCATCTCCAAACGATTCATGCATATAGGAAACCGCTACCTGATCAAACGGATTGATCATCATAAAAATACCGTCAATAAAAATGTACGCTCCAAATGCAATCTTGATCCACTTTGGTGTACGGTTTTCCCAGCCTACAAATGCCATGGCATAGTCATAGTAGAAAAACAGCATCAGATCCATAAGCGTAAAGGTAAGAGAACAGCCGATCGACTTGATGATCAGATAGCCTGATGTCAGATTGAGCGTGTAAGTACCGATCATCAGGAAATTCATCAGCATGGCAATGCCAAGCTTTTTGGCGCTCTCTGTTCCCTTTCGGTATGATTTTAATACAAGTATTGCAACAACCAGTGCAAATATGTAATAAATGGCAACAATAATCTCTTCCACCTGAACTCCCCACCTCTTTTATCCGCTCTTTACTGTTTCAACGCACTTGCTCTGTCCTGTAAGAATGCTGCGATCTTTCCGGTCTCTTCCACGATCTGCGCATTCTTTTCACTGCTCTCATAGGTTTCATTGGAATGTGCTGACACTTCTTCCGTGATCGCGGAAATATTCTGGACGCTTTCCACGATAGAATGATTTGCTTCAGTCAGGCTGCTGATCGCAGATGTCATCTGGCTTACCTGCTGCTCGATCTGCGTTGTATCCTTTTCAATCTGTCCAAAGCTCTGTACTGTTTCCTGTGCCACGGTATATTGCTGTTTTGTTCCATCCGCAAAAGTTCTGACAGCTTCACTGACATCCTGCAGCTTATCTGTAATATCATTGATGAGTGCATCAATATTCTTGGTTGCTTCCTGTGTCTGGCTTGCCAGCGTGGAGATTTCAGAAGCCACAACCGCAAATCCTCTGCCGGCTTCGCCTGCTCTTGCTGCCTCAATGCTGGCATTTAACGATAAGAGCCCTGTCTGATCCGCAACGGAGTTGATCAGCTCTGTAATAGACTGCATCTGTTTTGTATACTCGTTTAATTCATCCAGTCTCTGCAGTGCATGTCCGCCCGCCTGCTCCAGCTGTTCTACCTGTTTTTCCAGATTTTCCATATTATCCGCACCTTTTCCGACTGCGGCCTTTGTTTTTACAACACTGTTCCCGATCATTGTGCTTGTCTGGGAAACCTCTTCGATCCTGCTCTGGATCTTTTCCGTCATAATAAGCTGGGACTGGATGGACTGTGCTGTTTCATTGCTGCCCTGTCTGACCTCATCCATGGCACCACAGGTCTGTACAACCGATTCTCCAAGCTGCTGCATCTTTTCATTCAGACTGCCGATGCTCTCTGTCATTTCCGTGGAAACGGAAAGCACCTGGGCAAGCAGATCTGTCGCATGCTGTTTTTCCTGATCCAGAAGTGACATCTTTTCCTTTGAAATGACCATGCCCGTCTTGGATACCACGATATTGAAGTAACCACAGATCATCATCAACAGGATCTGGATCTCTGTTGTCACGATATAGTCATTTGTTGTCCCTGCTGTTGCAATACGATATACAACCGTCAGGATATTCATGATATTATAAGAAATCGCCATTGTCAGTGCAAATTTGCGGTCTTCAAAAATGTTACAGACAACCAGTACAAGGATCGCGTAGGTAAATACCAGTGCATTGTTGGCTGTCAGCATCAGAAATGCCTGTGGGATCATGAAACCGAATCCATACAGATAACGGATCGCTTTTGCATTTTTATTTTTCAGATATACAAGCACCGCAGCTATTGCCGGAAGCCATAAAAGCAGACATACCAGCACAATATATCCCTCTGACCGGTTTCCTTTGGCTACCTCGACCAGGTAGGCGATCGTGATGACTGCGATCTCTATCAAATAGCACCGGAGCGCACCGGCATTTTTCTTTTTATTTTCTGATTGGTTTTCCATGTTTGGCTCCTTTGGAATGTTTTCCTTTTTTATGATGTCACACAGATTGCTCCGTGCCCTGACATCATAAGTATACCATAATTTCCACCGTATAGAAAGCGTGTTTTGGGAAAGACTATAGAAAAAGGAGGTGCTATCCATGAAAGCTTTAGACTATATTGCTTTAACGCTTGTCATTATCGGTGCAGTCAACTGGGGACTGGTCGGCTTTTTCGATTGGAACCTTGTCGCAGCGCTCTTTGGCAGCATGAGCTGGTTATCCCGGATCATCTATGCAATAGTCGGTCTTTGCGGTCTCTACTTAATTTCCATGTATATGAAGATCGGAACCGTAGACGATGCAGCATAATGTTTTCAGATGAAAACGGACTTTGTATATCTGCAAAAAAGAAGAGCGTAAGCTCTTCTTTTTTGCATGCTGCTTCCTGTTTTCAGTCCTTTGTGCTACTACTTTACACATGCTCCAGCACCAGTCCATGCGCAATACCCGGAACGGAATTGCCTTCGTTAAAGCTCGTCTTACTCAAAAGTGCTCCGGTCGGGGCAAACAACACCCGTTTCCATTCCCCGCTCTGCAGCTTTGGCAGAATATAAGAGGCAAGCGTCACTGCACTGCATCCACAGCCGGATCCGCCCGATCCCACATCCTGCTCATTTATATCAAACAGTGTCGTTCCACAGTCCATATGGTTTCCCGCAATATCAACATCCTTCTCCCGCAAAAGATCGATCAGTGCCTGACTTCCCACTTCGCCCAGATCGCCTGTGATGATCCGGTCGTAATCTTCCGGTTTCCGGTCAAAATCCTGCAGATGCTGCCAGATCAGATCCGCCGCCGCAGGCGCCATGGCACATCCCA
>DJNY01000021.1 GCA_002441865.1 Lachnospiraceae bacterium UBA6452
CTGCGGAAGGTCAGATAATACATCATATCCCGATGCGTATAATACAAAAGGAAAAAGGCGACACCCTTCTGTTTTTCAAAATCCCGCATAAAAGCGACCTGATGGGCATGGATATTCTGGAGCGAAAAAGTATCCACCGCACATTCCTTTGCATCAAAGCAGACCGGGATTCCCTGTACGCTTCCGATATAATCGACCGTACTTTTCTGATCAAAATAGGCAAGTGTGATATGCCGCGATTCTTTGTCAATCTTCATCGGTGTGATCGGCGTCGGGATCTTCTGGATCAGGGCAAGCCCGTTTTCCCTGTACTTTTCATTTGTCCGGTTGATGAGTTCCTCTAAGGTAGAACCTCTGAGGCCTCTTGAATTCCATGTTGCCATGTCTGTTTCTTCTCTTTCCAAACAGATCGTATCGCCGGTCCGCAGACCGCGTCTCTGTCATTTTTTCATTGTTTTTCTATCCGGGCAAAGCTGTCCGGCTCAGGTGCTGTAAATACTTTGCCGCTTAAATCTGCAAGCGGATCAGCCTCCGGCAAAACCGGAAATTCCAGCCTGTAAGCATGTAACAACTGGCTTTCGATCCCATAACGGTCGTTCAGCTTTCTGTTGCCGTATTTATAATCCCCCAGGATCGGATGTCCGATTGAAGATAAATGGGCACGGATCTGATGTGTTTTCCCTGTGACCAGATGGATCTCTAACAGGGAAAGCCCGCCCGGATACTGCCGGATCGGTACAATGCTTGT
The DNA here is from genome assembly GCA_002441865.1 of Lachnospiraceae bacterium UBA6452. Lineage (GTDB taxonomy): Bacteria > Bacillota > Clostridia > Lachnospirales > Lachnospiraceae > CAG-194. The sequence continues at coordinate 749 of DJNY01000021.1, forward strand.
TTCGATATAGGAGGCACCGGGAAAGCTTGTCTGCCGCAGGGTTACTTTATTTGATTTTTCATCCTTTGCCAGATAGCCTGTCAGGGTAATCTTTTCATTGACTGATCCGGTCACAATGCAGTGATAGAACTTACCGATACGCCGTTCTTTGATCATGGCATTTATTTCCTTCAGTCCTTCATATGTTTTGCCGCAGATCACAATACCGGATGTATTGCGGTCAAGCCGGTTGCAGATGGATGGCATACAGGTTGCCATCTGTTCCTGCGTCAGCTTTCCCTCCTGCAGCAGATACGTCAGGAACATTTCATTGACGGATACATCATCCCGTTCTGCCTTCTGGGACAAAAGTCCGGCAGGTTTATTGTAAAGCAGGATATTCGCATCTTCATACAGGATGCGGTCTTTTTGCAGAGACTGCCCATGTGACAATGCCTGCTTTTTTCCCGTCTGTGCATCTGCGCCGGAAAATTTCAGAAATGTTTCTTCCGCAAAAAAGATCCGGATCGTATCGCCCGGCTTTAAGCATTCTGTTCCGTCGGCTTTTTTCCCGTTTAAGGTAATATTCTTTTTACGCAGCATTTTATATACAAAAGAGGTACCTGCATTTGGCAGGATACGGCAGACATATCTGACACATTTCTGCCCCCGGTCTCTTTCGGAAACAACAAATTCTCTCATAAGCCGTTTTGCCTTCTATAATGTGATTTCATGGATGATCGTTCTGACTGCCTGATCCTTTTCCGGTGTTGCATCTTCCAGTTCTATGATGGAAGTCAGTCTGTTCTGATAGCTTTCCAGCTTGTCGAAGATCTTTGTGTTGATCTGATAGCCTTCTTTTTTGGCGCATTCCGTAATATGATCTTCCAATTTTTTCAGATCTTTGTAAGGCTTTGCCACATAACCGCAGACATTTCCGTTACGGATCACAACAGAAGGCACTTCATACGTCTTTTCGTAGGTGGTAAAGATATTGTCGTAGCTGTTGCAGAGCGGTGTTACCGCGTCCTTTACCGCTGCATAGTCAGATTCCGAGATCCCGTGTGCTTTCAGATACATGATCAGGGAAACCAGCTGTTTGCTGGCTGGCAGCATACCTAATATAGCCACGATCGTTAAAAGGTTCAGACGGGATTTTGTCGTTACATAGCCTGCAATATACAGAGATAACGGAATTGCGAAAAATACAATGGTTTTGATGATCTCTGTTTTCTTTTTGTGGCTGATATAGCCAAAGTTCCCCTGTTTTATCTTTTGTCTGTTCATTTATTTCACTCCTCGCAATAATCTGGCATAGATATATAAGATCCATTTTTGCGGTACATATTTCACAAAAAGACGTAAAAGTTTCATAGACAATCCGTAAACGGACACATCCTTTTTCCGCATGGCATCATGCAGTGCTTTGGCAACCACTTTTTCTTTTTTCGCCATAAAATATTTCTTCAGGCCGAAAGGGGATCCGGTTTCTTCCGCAATGGAGAAAAAGGCAGTATCGACAGGTCCCGGACAGATGGCTGTCACAGAAATCTGTCTGCTGCGAAGCTCCTCTCTCAGTGCACGGCTTAAGGAAAGCACGTAAGCCTTGGAAGCTGCATAAACAGCAAAATTAGGCTGTGGCAGAACACCTGCAATGGAAGCAAACTGGATCAGATAGCTTCGTTTTGGCATATAAGGCAGCACCAGATAGGTCATCTTTGTCAGCGCGCGGCAGTTCAGATCGATCATGCCAAGCGTATCTGCTTCCGGGATCGTTTCAAACGGTCCTGTCTTGCCATAGCCAGCACAGTTGATCATGACACGTACCTTCGGCTGTTCTTTTGCAAGAAGCTCTGTAAGTGGCTCATAATCCGCATCATCCGTCAGATCCATGCTGAAAGTCCTGACATCCACCGGCAGTTCTTTGGCAAGGGAAGCAAGGCGTTCGCTCCTTCTGGCGATCAGCCATATCTCATCCAGTCCCAATACCTTTTCCGTCAGTTGTCTGGCAAATTCTTTTCCCATACCGGAGGAAGCTCCGGTAATAATTGCGATATTCATCTTCTTTTCTTTCCTTCTTTCCCGGTTTTCTGATTCTTTCCGTTTCTATTTTTATTCTGCTTCGTTTCTCTTGCTTTTTCAGATCTGTTATCCGGTTTTCTGCTACCGTTCTTCGGTTTATGCTGCTTTTGCACAGGAGCTGCCATCTTTCGCGGCGGGATCAGTGCATGGGCGTCAAAGCCGATCAGATCTTCTCTGTGAGCCAGGTGCAGCGCTTCCTTGACAAGATCGTAATTTTCCGGATTTTTGTACTGGATGAGTGCACGCTGCATCGCCTTTTCATGCGGATTATGCACCACATAAACAGGTGACATGTCACGCGGATCGATCCCCGTGTAATACATGACCGTGGACATCGTGGAAGGCGTCGGATAAAAATCCTGTACCTGCTGCGGCATATAACCGAGATCCCTGATATATTCGGCAAGTGCAACGGCTTCTTTTAAAGTAGAACCCGGATGCGAGCTCATCAGATAAGGTACTACATACTGATCCATATGGAATTGTTCGTTTTTTTGTCTGTATTTCTTTAAAAACTGCTGGAACACCGCATTTTCCGGTTTTCCCATCCGTTTTAACACCGCATCGCAAATATGCTCCGGCGCAACTTTTAGCTGTCCACTGATATGATATTTGACCAGCTCATCAAAAAATGTCTCATCTTTATCTGCCAGAAGATAATCAAACCGAATACCTGACCGGATAAATACCTTTTTCACGCCCGGCAGCTTCCGCAGTTTGCGGAGCAGTGCCACATAATCGGAATGATCTGCTTTCATATTGGCGCAGGGCTTCGGAAACAGGCATTGTTTGTTTTTGCAGACGCCGTATTTCAGCTGCTTTTCACAGGCCGGCTGTCTGAAATTGGCAGTCGGGCCGCCAACATCATGAATGTATCCTTTAAATTCTTTATCATGCGTCATCAGCTCTGCTTCTTTCAGAATGGACGCATGGCTTCTTGTCTGTATGATCCTGCCCTGATGAAATGTCAGTGCGCAGAAGCTGCAGCCACCAAAACAGCCGCGGTTGCTGATCAGAGAAAACTGGATCTCTTTTGTCGCAGGAACGCCGCCTAAAGCATCATAGCTTGGGTGGGCGCGCCTTGTATAAGGCAGTGCATAAATATCATCCATCTCTTCCTGGGATAGAGGCATTGCAGGCGGATTCTGCACGACATATACCTCGTGCGGATAAGCTTCCACCAGCATTTTCCCGGTAAACGGATCGGTATTGTCATACTGGATCTTAAAGCTTTGTGCATACAACTTTTTATCCGCCTTCATTTCTTCGTAAGACGGCAGATAGATCTCATCATAAAAGCTGTTTTTGTTGCGGGCTTTGAATACGGTTCCTCTGACATAAGTAATGTCAGAAACATCCATCCCGGATGCCAGTGCATCCGCTATTTCTACAATGGATTTTTCCCCCATGCCATAGGAGATCAGATCCGCACCGCTGTCCAGCAGTACGGAACGTTTAAAAGAATTTGACCAGTAATCGTAGTGGGCAAGCCTGCGCAGACTCGCTTCGATCCCGCCGATGATGATCGGTGTTTTTTTGTAGGAACGGCGGATCAGATTCCCGTATA
>DJNY01000050.1 GCA_002441865.1 Lachnospiraceae bacterium UBA6452
AGTGTCGAAGACACTTTTTTACCTGTATTTAATGCGCGCGCCAAAGGCGGATCTGGTGTACAGTACCTGCATAGATGTGGGTATCTTCCTTATAGTTTTCCTTGCAATGTGGATAACTTATCAAAAGAAAGTGCAAAGGCTTCGCCAGTTTCTTTCCTGCCCGCTGGAAAACAATATGCAGCTTCCGGAGGCGGAAGAACCATTGGAGGAGCTTTATACCGAGCTGTTTTCCCGTGCGAATGAGGAACGTGCGGAAAATATGCGCAGAGCGGGGCGTGAGAAACAGGAGCAGCGGGAATACTATGCCAGATGGGTGCACCAGATCAAAACACCGATCGCGGCCATGCAGCTGCTTCTGCAGACGCAGAGGGAAGAAGAACCGGAACGCTGTCAGGAGCAGGAAGAAATAGAGGAGCAGCTTTTCAGGATCGAGCAGTATGTCAGTATGGCACTGCAGTACCAGAGAAAGGACAGCCATGACTATGTCCTGCACTCTACTGCACTGGATGGGATCATCAGGGACTGCATTCATAAATATGCCAGGATGATGATCCGCAAAAAGATCGGTATACGGTATGAAGGCTGTGATCTGACCGTAACCAGTGATGAAAAATGGCTTTCCTTTGTGGTAGAGCAGCTTCTTTCCAATGCCATTAAATATATGCAGGAGGGCGTTATCACGATACAGGCAGGGCAAAATGATAAAGAGGCGTTTCTCTGTATCGAAGATCAGGGGATCGGGATCAGACAGGAAGATATCCCGCGTGTTTTTGAACAGGGCTACACGGGATTTAACGGACATACGGATAAGCATTCCACCGGGATCGGACTGTATTTGTGTAAGCAGGTGCTGACGAAGCTGGGACATACGATCAGGATCACATCCGGGCCGGGAAAGGGCACGCAGGTATGGATCGGCTTTTCCCTGCAAAAGATAGATATACGGGACTGACAGCTTCTGCCTTACAAAAATGTAAGAAAACAGGCTGAAATGTAAGCTGAATCGATGGCTGGCATTTCGGCCTTTTGTTATGCTGATGGAAAGTGAAAGACAGGAAAGGAAGGAATCATATGTCTATATTAGAAGTCAGTAACTTAAAGAAAATTTACACGACCAGATTTGGAGCCAGCCAGGTACAGGCACTTTCCAATATCAGCTTTTCCGTAGAAGAAGGAGAGTATGTTGCGATCATGGGAGAATCCGGTTCCGGCAAGACAACGCTGCTCAATATTCTGGCAGCACTGGATCAGCCGACAGACGGCGAAGTGATCCTGAACGGGAAAAAGCTGCAGTCCGTCCGGGAAAAAGAGATCGCCGCATTCAGACGGAAGCATCTTGGATTTGTGTTTCAGGATTTTAACCTGCTTGACAATTTTAATCTCCGCGACAATATTTATCTGCCGCTTGTCCTTTCGGATACAAAGTATGCGGAAATGGAGGCGCGGCTGGAGCCTCTTGCAAAGAAGCTTGGTATCAGCCAGCTTCTGGATAAGTTTCCGTATGAAGTATCGGGCGGACAGAAGCAGCGTGTGGCAGTGGCAAGAGCCCTCATTACAAGACCGGAGCTGATCCTGGCGGATGAACCGACCGGCGCACTGGATTCCAAAGCAACAGACAGTCTGTTAAATCTGTTCGGTCAGATCAATCAGGAAGGGCAGACCATTTTAATGGTAACCCACAGTACAAAAGCGGCAAGCCATGCGGGACGTGTCCTGTTCATCAAAGACGGCGAGGTGTTCCATCAGCTTTACAGAGGCAATATGACCAACGAACAGCTTTATGCGCGGATCGCAGATACGCTGACAGTATTACAGGCAGGTGGTGAGCAGCATGAATAAATTATACAGGAAACTGGCACGAACCAATCTGAAAAACAATAAGCCGCTGTATATTCCCTATATTCTGGCTGGTGTGATGACAGTTGCACTGTTTTATCTGATGGTGTTTCTGAATAACAATCCGGGGCTTGATCAGATACGGGGCAGCTATTATATCGAGACGATCATGGGAATGGGTGTTTATATCATCGCCTTTTTCTCCTTTATTTTTCTTTTTTACACAAACAGCTTTATCATCAAGAGGCGGAAAAGAGAGATCGGCGTTTATAATATCCTGGGGATGGAAAAACGTCATATCGCAAGGGTGCTTTTCATCGAAACGGTCTATGTTGCGGTACTTGCCATTGCAGGCGGTCTGCTCGTGGGGATCGGTTCTTCCAAGCTGATCCTGATGATGCTGTACCGGCTTTTGGATGTGGAAGAAAATGTTATATTTGTTGTGACAAAGGCAGGCATCACCTATGCGATCCCTTACTTTTGCATTCTGTATCTGCTGACATTTGGTTACAATCTTCTGCAGATCCGGCTTTCCAATCCGGTTGCACTTCTGCATGGCAGCAATGTCGGGGAAAAGGAGCCGAAGACCAAGATCGTGATGACAGTGCTTGGTCTGGTCTGCATCGGAATCGCTTACTATATTTCTTTTACGACGGAAAATCCGCTGCAGGTGCTGACACTGTTTTTGGCAGCAGTCATTCTGGTCATTGTCGGAACGTATTTTCTGTTTACGGCGGGCAGCATTGCACTGCTGAAGCTGCTGCGCAGGGATAAACTTTTTTACTATAATAAAAAGCACTTCAGTGCGGTTTCCGGTCTTTTGTATCGTATGAAGCAAAATGCGGCGGGACTTGCCAGCATCTGTGTGCTTGCTACGATGGTGCTTGTCATGGTATCGATCACAATCAGCCTGTATGCAGGTGTCGATGATGAACTGTATACCCGTTATCCGCAGGAGCTTTGCATCTATTTAAACTATGGAACACCGGGCATGAGCAAGGAAGGCATCGCACAGGAAATCAGACAGGAAGTGGAAAAACAGGGCAGGACGATCACAAAAAGCTGTGTTTATGAAAAAATTCCGGCATTTACAACGGACGATGGGACGGCATTTTCAGCAGTAACGCAGAAGGAGTACAACGGAAACCAGACAGTCTTATATCTTGTGACAAGAGAAGATATGCTGCAGATGGATGACAGCCTGCAGGCAGAAGCTGTGCAGCCGGTAAAGCCGGGCAGTGTGCGGATCTATGGTGGGCCGACAGCTTATAAGGCAGACACGGTCAGTCTTTGGGGAAATGCTTTCTCGGTGGAATCCTCAGAACTTTATCAGAACGATGACGATCTGCATAAGATCAGCATGCTGAAAGGCTGCTATTATGTGATGTTTGACAGTGAGGAAACGATCAAAAGTGTTTACAGCACATATGGAGACGGACCGATTGATGTCAATGGCGTGATCGGATTTGATTATGATGGCAGCAAAGCAGAAAAGATTGCCTGCTACCAGGCTGTGGATTCCCAGCTTGAAAGGATCAAAGCATCTACCGGTGCGGAAAACAGAATGGATCTGTATGCGGAAAGCAGGGCATGGAATGAAACAGAGGTCTATGCGCTGTATGGCGGACTGTTTTTCCTGGGTGCTTTTCTGGGGATCATGTTCCTGATCGTGACGGTAATGCTTATTTTCTACAAACAGATTTCAGAAGGCTATGAGGATAAGGAAAGATATGTTATTATGGAAAAAGTGGGAATGAGCAGTGAAGAGGTAAAAGAGTCGATCACTTCCCAGATCAGGATCGTATTTTTCCTGCCGCTTATTGTAGCAGCGATCCATGAACTGGCAGCATTTCCGATCGTCAGAAGACTTCTGGCGCTGCTGAATCTGACCAATGTCAGATTGTATGTGATCTGTATGGGTATCACCTTCCTTCTCTTTTCCGCAATTTATTACATTGTTTTCCGCATCACGTCCCAGGCGTATTACAGGATCGTAGACGGGAAAGCAAGATAGAAGGTTGTATGGTTTTACTGAAACAGTTATTGATCTTTCTGTTTATGATGGTGCTTGGATATGGCATGGCAAAAAAGGGTATCATGGAAGAAAAGGCATGCAGTGCGATCAACTGGCTGCTTGTCAATATTGCGAATCCTGCCCTTGTCATATCCGGCAGCATCGGAAATGCAATAGAAAAAAAGGAATTATTGTTTACTCTGCTTCTGGCAGCAGGACTGTATCTGGTCGTGCTGCTTTTGGCATGGCTGGTGGTTCCGCTTTTCCATGGTACAAAAAAGGAAGCCGGCGTATACAAATGCCTGATCGTATTCGGCAATATCGGATTTATGGGATTCCCGATGATATCGGCTGTTTATGGGGCGCAGGCACTGATCTATGGTGTGGGCTTTCTGATCCTGTATAATATACTGATCTACAGCTATGGGGAGATTGTTATGGCAGGCAAACGGGTGAATGTGATAACTGCCCTGAAAAAATGCTGCAATGTCGGAACGTTTTCCGCACTGATCGCGTTTGTGCTGGCTTACTTTCAGTGGCAGCTTCCGGATGCGGTCAATCAGGGGATTTCAATGCTGGGTGATCTGACAGGCCCATTGTGTATGATGGTGATCGGGGCTTCCTTTATAGATGTTACACCAAAAGAACTGTTTCTGGACTGGAAATTATTTGTGATAGCTGCCATCAGGCTGCTCGTCATTCCGCTTGCTGCGATGCCTGTGATCCGGCTTGTCACAAGTAATGTGACCATGCAGGCAGTCTGCTTTGTGATGCTGGCAACGCCTTCCGGAACGATGGTTTCCATGATGGCGCAGGAATGTGGCGGTGAATATATGACAGCCTCGAAAGGCGTTACCCTGACAATGGTACTGTCGATCCTGACGATGCCACTGTTATTTGCTTTACTGAAGATGTGATTTTGCGGTTGCAGATTTACATGGTGATAAATGAATCAAAAAATAATAGAAAGAAGGATGCAGATATGTGTACAGCAGCAACTTATCAGACAAAAGATTTTTATTTCGGACGGACACTGGATTATGAATTTTCCTATGGAGATGAGATCGTACTAATGCCGCGGAGGTTTCCGGTTTCCTTCCGGTATATGGGGAAAAGAGAAACCCATTATGCGATCCTTGGCATGGCGTATGTTGCAGGCGGCTATCCGCTTTACTACGATGCCATCAATGAAAAAGGTGTTGGCATGGCAGGTCTGAATTTTGTCGGAAATGCGGTATACCAGGAAGTGGAAGAGGGCAGGGAAAATGTGGCACAGTATGAATTCCTGCCATGGATCCTGTCACAGTGTGACAGCGTGCAGGCGGTGCGCAGCCTGCTTTCGAAGATGAATCTGGTCGGAACACCATTTTCGGAACAGCTTCCGAGCGCGCAGCTCCACTGGCTGATCGCAGATGCAAAGGAAGCGATCACGGTAGAATGTATGGCGGACGGACTGCATATCTATGACAACCCTGCAGGTGTACTGACCAATAATCCACCTTTCCCACAGCAGATGTTCCTGCTGAACCAGTATATGGGGCTTTCTCCACGCCAGCCGGAAAATACCTTTTCAGGTGAGCTTGCGCTTACGCCGTACAGTCGTGGCATGGGTGCGATCGGGCTTCCGGGCGATCTGTCCTCTACTTCCCGATTTGCAAAGGTGGCATTTACAAAGCTGCATGCGATTTCAGGCGATAGCGAAGAGGAAAGTGTCAGCCAGTTTTTCCATATTCTGGGCAGTGTGGATCAGCAGAGAGGCTGCTGCGAAGTCGCAGAGGGAAAATACGAGATCACGATCTACACAAGCTGCTGCAATGCAACAAAAGGAATTTACTACTATACAACCTATGATAACCACCAGATCTCCGCAGTCGATATGCACAAGGAGGACCTGGATACAGACAGCCTGTATCGTTACCCGGTGCTTACCAAAGGACAGATCTGCTGGCAGAACTAAAAATTTTATTTTTCCTGCAACATTTTCCTGTTCTTAACTGTATATAAGGCAGAAGGAATAAAACCCATACAATCAAAACCCTTATACAATCAGGAAAGCGAGGAAAATGTAACATGAAAAGAAATCTAATTTTGGCAATGATGGCAATGACAATGGTGGCAATGACAGGCTGTGGCAGTCAGAAAGCAGATGATCTGCAGGAAATTCAGACGGACATGACAGAACAGGCACCGTCACAGGAGCAGGCGAATAAAACCGGTGGAACGGAGCTGGCAGAGCAGACAGAGGAAAAGCAGACGGATGATGTACAGATCCCGAATCCATTCGTAGATTGTGCAAGCTTTGAGGAAGCGGCAAAATTAGCCGGTTTTGATTTTACTGCACCGGATCTGGTGGAAGGTTATGAAAGGTATACGATCTCTGCAGTGGAAAATGAGCTGGCACAGATCATCTACTATAATGAAGATTCCATTTCGCAGGCAGATGACGAAACATTAAATAAAACTGACTGGGAAACAGTGGATTTCAGTTCGCATGATGTACTGATCCGTAAAGGTAAGGGCACGGATGATATCAGTGGTGACTATAACACATATGATGAAACCTCTATGCTGACAGTAGGTGCCAGAGCTGTAACAGTGAGAAGCAGCAACGGTAAAATTTATGTTGCAACATGGACAGATCAGGAGTACAGTTATGCAATTGATGCATCGGACGGCATGACAGAAGATGAGATCACTGCACTGGTAGAGAAAGTGAAGTAAAGGCGGACAGAGCTGTGGAAACATTGGTATTGAGCAGAAAAATGATGGCAATAGAAAAAATGCGGTGCTTATTTTGGGTATGTGTTTCTGCTATGATGAAACTTCAGCAGGTATGCGGTATTTCTTTCTCTGCATATCAGGCAGAAGAAAAGGCAGCTCCAAAGGAAAAAGTGCAGACTGCCCAAAAAGCAGAAGAACTGATGCAGCTCTATGGAAATGCGATATTGCGGCTTGCATATTCGTATCTGCACAATATGAGCGATGCGGAAGATATCGTGCAGGAAACGCTGATCCGGTATATGGTAAAAATGCCTAAATTGGCTGGTGCGGCGCATGAAAAAGCATGGCTTTTGCGTGTAGCAGGAAATCTCAGCAAAAACAGGATCGTGTATAATAAGCTGCGGGAAACCGATGAGCTGGATGAACAACTGATCGGGGAAAAAAGAGAAGATCTGTCTTATGTCTGGCAGGCTGTGAAAAGCCTTCCGGTAGCGTATCGCGAAGCGATCCATCTGTTTTACTATGAAGGCTATTCTACAGCGCAGATTGCCGAAATCCTGCAGAAAAAAGAAGCAACCGTCAGGTCGGATCTGCGACGTGGCAGGATCATGCTCAAGGATATACTGAAGGAGGCGTATGATTTTGCGTAAATACGAGGAAATTATGGATAGAGTAGAAATGACGCCTCAGATGCAGGAACGGATTTTGGCAAATGTAAGCAAAGAAGTGATGCGCAGAAAAAGGCACAAGGTACTCTTATGGCGAAATCTTGCCGCTGCAGCCTGTCTTTGTCTGATAGTCGGAACCGTTATCTGGCAGCAGGCAGGAAAAATACAAAGTGGGCAGCAGGAGGAACAGTCGGATGAATGGACACAGGTGGGAAATGGGATCATAGAGCAGGCAGACCGGTCGGCACTTGAGCAGACAGTCGGATTTTCGGTGGAACCGATTACACAATTACCTTTTACAGCAGACCACACAATGTATTTGTCTTATTGGGATACAATGGCAGAAGTGGTATATCAGTGTGGAGAGCAGCAGATCACTATGCGGAAAGCTGTTGATGACGGGGAAGATATATCCGGTGATTACAACGAATATGCCTATGTGTCAGAAAGAAAAGCAGGCAGTATTACCATGCTCTGCAAAGGAAATGAAGCTGGAAAGTACAGCCTTGTCAGCTTTACAAAAGACAGCTATGCCTATGTGATCTATATGCAGCCAGAGCTTACGGAAGAAGAACTTGATGCCATGCTGCAGGATATCATAGAAGATATACAGGATTAAAAGAATGGTAAAATTTTAGTAAACAAACTAAGAATGCGCTTCTCTTACAGAAAATGATATGCTATCGTGTAAGAGAAGCTTTTTTATGTAATAGGGCACATTCTATATTTAAGTTTACAAAAGGAGGAACATGATGGGGAAAAAACAAGATATCGGTACGGAACAGGATTTTGATGTGTTTAAGATCCTGTATACATCAAGTTGTAAGGAAGCGGGTATTGGGCTGCAAAACAAGGCAACAGCATTGCATGCACTTGTACAGAAGCTTTCGGAAGATCCGGATGATGAAACAATAAAAGATCTGTTTTTTAAAACACTGGCAGATCTGGAGCTGCTTTGCACAAATTTCCATGATTGCAGCAATTATGAAGTCGCAGAGGAGTATGCAGAGCTGCTGGACCGCTATGCAGCACTTAAGGCATTTTACGGACAGCAGGAGCAGTTTGAAGATGCATTTTCCGATTATAAAGACCGGACTGACATTGCCTTCACAATGACCGGGGAAACCACGGCAGACAGAGCATGTGACGGAACCTGCAAAACAGAAAACGCCGGGCAGAGTACGGACGAGGAACAGCTTTCTGCGCTCTTTCGTAATATCCTTGGCATGGAGGACTGCAACAGCAGCCTTTTAGAGGTGCATCTGCGCAGCTTTCTTGCACAGCTCGATGCAGATGAAATGCTGTCTGCCCTGAAACCGTTTCTGGTATGGCAGCTTATGATCCGCAGACAGGAAGCACTGGTGGAAAAACAGGAGCTGTCTGTGACACTCGGCGAACTTCTGGCATATGAGGCCTATCCGGTCACGACAGAACAGAAAAAGGAGCGGAAGCGTCTGAAGGCATATACGAAATTGTTCCGAAAGATCTGCAAGTACTATAAAACAGATGAAAAAGCAGACAGGGCATTTTGCAGATATGCACTGGTTCAGGCAACAAATCTGGCTGCATTTGCAGCAGAGGAGCAGTTTGATAAGTTCGATAAGATCTGCCCGCCGTTTTTGAGCCTGGTACTGGATATGGATCTGTCCTGTCTGGATTCGGAAGCACCCGAAGAGTGGCAGGCAGAGGAGCTGTTTGGCGTCAGAGAAGAGGATGCAGACCGCTACGCGGAATATGAGCCGGAAGAAAATCAGGAATATACATACGAGATGTGGGCAGTAGAGGAAAAGACAGAAGCGTATCTGTCAGAGCATCCTGCGCTTCTTGATACGTTCAGAGAGGTATTTTATCTGGATAAGGATAAGAGCAGAAATGTGGCAGAGCAGATCTTTGCAGCGATATGTCCGGCACCGGACAGTACACATGCATGGCTGACAGACTGCGTGAAGGCACAGATCTTTGATACGGTGACAGAGCAACTGGATCAGATAACAGAAAAAGAAGTCTTGGAACTTTGCATAAAGTTGTAAGTATGGCATTTTGCAGAGAAGATATTAACAAATGAGGACAGGATCAAATCCTGTCCTCATAATCTTTTATGCGGATACGGTTTTTTCCGTCCGTAACAGTAAATTGATTGGAAAAATAAACATCGTTTCCATCGGAGGATCCGATCTCATTGGAATCTTTCCAGAAATCCGTCACAATGGCAAAGGCGACGCTTGCGCCAATACTCACAGCTATGAATAAGCAAACTATCATTTCTTTTGTCCCTCCCTCTTTTTAACAAGTGTTTTGATCGTTTCTGCACGGGTCAG
>DJNY01000018.1 GCA_002441865.1 Lachnospiraceae bacterium UBA6452
ATCTTTTTATCTGTTTCAGACTGGCCTTTTGCTTTCTCAAGCTGTGTCAGGTCAAGTACTTTAATACATAATTTATCTGAATATAAAAATCCATCTTCTACATCTAAAATCTGATATTTTGCCATAAACTTTGGATGTTCTTCAAATAATGTAAAATCTAAAATACCAATGTGATATGTAGGGAACAACATACCATAATCTTGCCCACTCTTAATACTGTCATAGGCTCTTGCCCAGTATAATAGTGATCGATTTGTCCAGTATGTCTGCTTATACACCTGTAATTCAATATTGATGATCCTTGCATCATTCAGCTTGATCTTTACATCTAAGATACAATCTTTTCCTTCAATCTCCTTACCAAGCTCAATTGGATTTTCGATGTGACAGCTTACAATGTCTGCCTCATCCATCTCTAAAAGTGTTGCTAAAAGATTTCGTAACACCTCTTCGTTCTTTTGTAAAACTGCATGGAACATGTAGTCATTTTTCATTCCATAAAATTTTCTTTTTTCTACCATCTACTATGGTCCTCCTTTGTTTGTCACAGGAGTTACCATATATCATATTATTTCGAAACTCCTGCCTTATTGATAATTGTGAAATAAAGCATGAATTTCCTGAAATAAGATATGAGTAAGACTTTGGATCGTTATATTTAAAAAAGGATTTATTTTCTAACAATCCGATAGACTTGATAAAAGAAAATATGCTTTGCAATAACTATACCATTATTGCAAAGCATTGACAATCACATACTAAAATTTTATAGTTTTCCACATCCAATATGATCAAGACACATCCCGTCAGTATTTTCTGTCACACATGCGCCGCCATATTGCCGGATCTTCAGCACATTGCAGGCACCTTCTCCAAATACCAGATCCATTCTTTTCCGATAGCCGGCAACAACTTCGTTTTTCACAAATGCCTGGATCGTACCCGCAAATCCGCCACCATGTACCCTGCAGACACCGTTTTCTCCCAAAAACTCCTCGCTGATAGCAAGCGCCAGTGCTACATTCTGATGCTGTGTATCTTGTGTATACACATTTTGCAGATATTTATAGGAAGAATCACCGGATGCCTTTACCAGCTCCAGAAATTTTCTACAGTCTCCCTCCCGCAGTGCTTTTACCTCCTGCCCGACTCTCTCATTTTCCCATATAAAATGCAATGCTCTCAGGACAGCTCTGTCACCGGTCTTTTCCCGCAACGCGCCAATATTTTCAAGCAGTTTTTCCTCTGTCAGTCCCAGCAGAACCTCCTGTCCGAAAAATCCTGCCACATATTTCATTTCCGTTGGAATAGCTGCATATTCCGCCGTCAGATCAGCATGAGAGCCTTTTGTATCTGTAATGCACAGACTATACCCATATCTGTTCAGATCAAAATCGAGTTTTTCAACGATGGGTGCCTGGGGTTTTGCAAAATCCACATGTACCAGATTGCCGACCGAACACGCCATCTGATCCATAAGTCCACACGGCTTTCCAAAGTAGACATTCTCCGCATACTGACCGATCATAGCAATCTCTTCTGCAGGAATACGCCTCTCATTATAAAGACCTGATAAAATATTGCCGAGCAGTGTTTCATACGCAGCAGAAGAAGAAAGCCCTGCGCCTACCAGTACTTCACTTGTGATATATGCCTGAAAACCGCCTGTCCGGTAACCATGCCTGACCATTCCCGCCAGAACGCCCCGGATCAAAGAAACCGTTGTCCCCTTTTCCGCCTCCCGCATTTGCAGATCATCTGCCATAAGCGTCATAGCCGGATATCCGTCGGAACGGACAGTTACCTTGCGGTCATCTGTTTTATGCACAATGCCGATCACATCCAGATTGATGGACGCGGCAAGTATTTCGCCATGCTGATGATCCGTATGGTTTCCACCGACCTCACTTCTGCCCGGAGCACTGTAAATTTCAACCCCGCCTTCTCCGAACAGCTCTCTGTATATTTCCAATCCCCGGATATAACGCATTCTCTGCCTTTCCAGCTTACTGGCATCTACATAAAGTTCCTGTAGTCTGCTATCATAAGCACCACATTTGATCTGCCCGATCATAGCTTCTGTTGTCATATGCTCACTCCTTTTCCGTCCTGATTCTCAAATGGAATGATTGTAAATCCAAAACTAAATTCCGTCTCCGAAAAACTGTATTGCTCCAAAACCTCCGGTCCGCAGCTTCCAGACCCGATGCCGTGCTGGGCATAGTCAATACATAGCACCATGCTGTCACTTTCCGTCAGTTCATAATTGTGTGCAGCCCGCTCCAGCTCCTCCTGTGTATACACGGATGCCTGAAAAGAAAATGGTTGTTCACTGGTAACTGTCAGTCCATGTGCTGCATTTGTTACTTCCACATAATCACAATCATAATGACTGCCATTTTCCTGCGGTCTGCCATAATCCTCGTGCAGCTCCTCAACCTTTGCATGATAGATGCCATGGCTGGCTGCCCTGTGCTTATCCCGGTAGCTTTCCTGCGGTCCCATGCCAAAATACGTTACCTCTCCGAAAGTTTTATCCAGAAACAGTCTGATACCAAATCTTGGCAATACAGGAAACTCCGCATCCTTTTCCGCCCTGATCGCTGCTGTAAGCTTTCCCGCTTCGTCTATATTCCATATCAGCTCTATGTCCAGGATCTTCTGCATAGCATCCGCTACTACCGCAACATGCTCCATAAGCAGTACCTCATGTTCATTCCGGAGCACTTCAACAGCATAAGCTCTTGTATACGCCCGGTCATACCCTGCCATTTTCCATTCCTGTTTTATCAGTCTGTCATTATCCGTTGGTGCTCTCCATATGGAAAATTCCATCGGATGCTTCAGATAATGACTGCCTGCAAACCAGAGTGTTTCAAACAATCCCGTTCTTTTATCCAGGCAGTATCTGAAATGTCCTGTCTGCAAAACGACCTGTGCATCTGTTTCCGATACCATGATTCTGCCTGTTCTGTCCTTTCGCTCCAG
>DJNY01000076.1:0-1311 GCA_002441865.1 Lachnospiraceae bacterium UBA6452
TCATTCGTATACCATCTGCCGCTCTGGTGGATGGCATAAGCACCTTTTCCCAATGCCATGGCAGCTACGCCGTAATCCTGCGTTACAACAATGTCACCCTTGTGGCAAAGGTTGATGAGGGCAAAATCGACCGCATCTGCTCCCGCTCCGATGATTCTGATCTCCGAATAATCGGAGGACAGCACATGATTGGTATCACTTTGAACCGCAGCCATGCATAATTTGCTTCGCAAATAGGCTGCGGCTGTATCATGCATCATAGATGCATGACATAACAAAGAAGAGAACAGGGAATGCCCCGTTCTCTTGCTGTTTGTTCTACGATTCTCGTTACCGGACATGCGTCCGCATCTACAAAGATCTGCATATGCTTAACACTTTCTATATATACAATTTAGAAGATACGAAATTCCCTTCAATTAAAAGAGAGGTTTTATTTAACATTTCTTCTACATTGATCCCGGAATCCATTCCGACAGATAATACCTCATATGGCTTTCCGTTTTCATCCAGAATACCCACACCATTATGAAACAGATTGCCCTTGCCGTCCACAACAATTGCAGTATTGTCTCCCACTGACATCCTACCGATCACTTTAAATACTGTCATTTTCCGTATCTCCTTTCTCTAATTTTCGCAGTTCCCGTTCATACAGTTCCAATGAAATCCGGGTATGCCTGATTTCCGGTTCTGTTAATTGAAACTCTTTTGCCCTTGCCAATAATTGTCTTTTAGCTTCAATTTCATTTTTATAAACAGATCGGATACTTCCATCATTTTTACCGTCTCGAAACTGTGCTGCATGAATCAGTTCTTCATACACCGCTGCTCTTCCCGGTCTTTTTCGAAACAGGATCGTATACCCATTTAATGTACACGCTTCTGCCTCTCTGGAATCCAGATACAGCTCCGCATCCGCTCCCATTATCACCTTTCCTCCGAGTTCTTGAAATTGTTTTACCAATTGATGAAACAATTTCTGAGGCATTGGTTCAACATAAGTATCCGGTTTTGGTTTTCTGTCCATATTGACTCTCTCTTTCAGTATATTGTATTTCCAGTTTCTTCGCAATATATCTTTCCTGTCATTTTCTGTTTCAAATATCTGTGAAATATTGTCCGAACGGACTTGAATTTTGATGATAACTTAGATAGATATTACTGTCACGATAAATAGAATATAGCTTATTATCCGCTAAAAAGCAAGATAATAAGCTATATTCTCAATACTTCTATTTATATATGCTTCTCCTACGCTGTCTTTCCTGTATACAACTGATAGTATCTGCCCTTCTGCTCCAGGAGCTG
>DJNY01000076.1:1420-3562 GCA_002441865.1 Lachnospiraceae bacterium UBA6452
ACTGTGGAAAGTCTGTGTGCGATGACAAAGCTCGTTCTGCCTTTCATAAGGGCGTCCATACCACGCTGTACCAATACTTCCGTACGTGTATCGATGGAAGATGTCGCCTCATCAAGGATCAGCGCAGGCGGATCTGCAACAGCCGCACGCGCGATCGCAATAAGCTGTCTCTGTCCCTGGCTTAAGTTGGCGCCATCACCTGTCAGGACTGTGTCATAACCGTTTGGCAGTCTTCTGATGAAGCCATCCGCATTGGCAAGCTTTGCTGCTTTTTTGCAGTCCTCATCTGTGGCATCCAGACGGCCATATCGGATATTCTCCATTACCGTTCCGGTAAACAGGTGCGTATCCTGCAATACAATACCAAGACTTCGACGAAGGTCTGCTTTTTTGATCTTGTTGACATTGATATCATCATAACGGATCTTACCGTCCTGAATATCATAGAAACGATTGATCAGGTTTGTGATCGTTGTCTTACCTGCACCGGTACTGCCGACAAATGCCAGCTTCTGTCCGGGCTCTGCAAACATCTTGATATCATGCAGTACCATCTTATCATCACTGTAACCAAAATCAACACCGTCAAAGGTTACCTTGCCTTCCAGTTTCTTATAGGTAACACTTCCGTCTGCCTGATGTGGATGCTTCCATGCCCACATACCGGTTCTTTCTTTTGTTTCCGTAATATTGCCATCCGCATCTTCTTTTGCACGGACCAGCTCTACATAACCGTCATCTGCCTCCGGCTCTGCTTCCATCAGCTTAAAGACACGTTCTGCACCGGCTGAAGCCATAATGATACTGCCGAGCTGCTGGCTGACCTGCGTTACAGGCTGTGTAAATCCTTTGTTCAGGCTCAGGAATGCAACCAGTGTTCCGATCGTCAGCCCGGAAAATCCATTCAGTGCCAGCACACCACCGACGATCGCACAAAGTACATAGCTGATATTGCCGAGGTTATTGTTGATCGGCATGATAATATTGGCAACTGCATTGGCATTTCTGGCGCTGTCGCAAAGCTGGCGGTTCAGCTTTTCAAAGTCTTCCATGCTCTTTTCCTCATGGCAGAATACTTTGACAACCTTCTGTCCTTCCATCATCTCTTCGATATAACCGTTGACCGCACCCAGATCTTTCTGCTGCTGCATAAAGTATTTACCGGACAGATTACTCATCTTAGAGGTCACAAACATCATGACACCTACCATCAGTAAGGAAACGAGTGTCAACGGAATATCCAGCACGATCATACTGATCAGTGTCGATACCAGAGAGATCACGGAGTTGATCGTCTGCGGAATACTCTGACTGATAAGCTGTCTGAGTGTATCCACATCATTTGTATAGACCGACATGATATCGCCATGTGCATGTGTATCAAAATATTTGATGGGAAGTGACTCCATATGGGAGAACAACTGCACTCTGAGTCTTTTCATCGTTCCCTGGCTGACTGTTACCATGATCCTGTTATAAGCATAGGTCGAAATAATACCTGCTGCCAATACCACGCCAAGCTTGACAAGCCGGTTAGCAAGCGGTGTAAAATCAGGATCGGTCTGCCCCATCATTGGCATGATATACTGATCGATCAAGGTCTGCATAAATAAGGTCATCGTCAAAATAGCAAGTGCCGATATGATAATCCCAACCACCACGATCACACATGCTGCTTTATATTTTTCCATGACATAACGAAGTACTTTTCCAAGTGATTTCTTAGGGTCTTCACTTTTTCCGCCGTTTCTCGGTCCTCTCGGGCCCGGTCCGCGCATTGGTCCTCTTGCCATTATTCAAGACCTCCTTCCTGCATCTTCTGGTCAAAATCCCCACCGGACTGCATTTGTACGTTATAAATTTCCTGATAGATCTGGTTGTTTGCAAGCAACTCTTCATGCGGTGCAAAACCACTGATCCTGCCATCGTCCAGCACAAGGATACGATCCGCATCCTGTACACTGGAAATACGCTGGGAAATGATCAGCTTGGTCGTGCCCGGGATCTTTGTGGCAAATGCTGCGCGGATCTTTGCATCCGTTGCAGTATCTACGGCACTTGTGGAATCATCCAGAATCAGCACCTTCGGATCCTTTAAAAGTGCTCTGGCAATACAAAGACGCTGTTTCTGTCCGCCGGATA
>DJNY01000068.1:0-8758 GCA_002441865.1 Lachnospiraceae bacterium UBA6452
GAAACAACTTTCCATGGCACTCACAGATGGGGAAATAGATCTTTTATTTTCAAGCTACTTACAAGATATGGAACAGTATCAGGGAAGTTTGGAGGATCTTTCCGGGGTGTATGAAAATATTGCAATGACAAAACCTGTTCGTGAGGCACTTACGGAGGCGGAAGAGAATACATCATTACCGGAGCTTTTGAAATCAGATAAGTCAATCTGTGGTGTGACAGAGATCAGTGAGCCAAATGATTATATGGGGATTTATCTGATGGGAGAACAGACGGTGGACTACACCGGATTTGAACAAAAAAGCAGCGGGCAGTATGTAAATGAGATTGTTCCAACAGGTGTATATGGGATTATACATGGAAGCAAACAGGAAGAGGAATGTGCAGACTTTTTGTACTATCTGACCGGAGAGGAATATCAGATAAAAAATGCGTATCCCGATTATTTCCCTGTCAATGAAAAGGCACAGCAGCGTATTTGGGATATTGTATCCGCGACGAAAGAAACAACACTGTCTGATGGCACGCAGGTAAACCTTTATCGTTGTGAGGTTTTCTACAATGATTACGAGGTGGTCGTGGAAGCATTGGATCAGGAACAACTGCATGGCATAAAAGCATGGCTGGATATGCCATGTGTTTTTNNNNAAAAAAAGAAATATGTTGAACTGATAGAAGAGGAAGTGATAAAATATCTGGAAAAACAACAAAGTCTTTCAGACACATTGGAATATGTAGATAAACGTGTATCGATTGTGTTGTCAGAGTAATGCTTTTGGAGAATGGCATGAAAAAATAAAGAGATATGGATAGAAGCGGAATACATAACATCATACATATGTTAAAAAAAGCATAAATCTTATATAAAAAANNGCAACCTTTAGAGAGCGATAAAGCAAAGGAATGTAAGTGGACCCCTTTCAATTAGAAAGGGGTTCTTTCCATATTATCGGGAGTTATTTTTGTTATTTCCTTCTATCGGCATAAAAGCTGCCGGGCAGATGGTAGTGTCACATATGTGTCAAAAATAGCATAAATCTTATATAAAAAACTGCAATTCTTTCTATAATGAAGATAAGAAATGAATTTGACAGGGAGGATATTATGCAGACACAGAATAATAAAAGTATTTATAAACAATTATTACATATTGTGGCACCGATTTCTTTTCAGTACCTGATGGCATCCTTTGTCAGTGCATCAGATGCGTTTATGCTTGGTTTTCTGGATCAGGATTCTCTGGCAGCATCTTCCCTGGCAACGCAGATCCCGTTTGTATACAGCCTGTTTTACGGGGCGTTCGTATTTGGCTTTAATGTCCTGGCTGCCCAGTATTGGGGCAAGGGGGACAAAAAATCCGTAGAAGAGATATTGACGATCGCGATGCGCTATGCACTGCTTGTCGGTATTCTGTTTTCCGTTCTGACAGCCTGCATTCCCGGACAGATCATGCGTATTTTTACGACGGATCCGGTTCTGATCGAAAAAGGTGCGGTATATCTGCGGACAGTATCCTTATCCTTTGTACTGACAGGGTTTACCCAGATTTATTACGGTCTGTTAAAGGTCTGCGACCATGCAGGGCTAAGTTCTATGATCGGTTCACTGGCAGTTGTCCTGAATATTGCATTAAATGCGGTATTTATCTTCGGACTTGTCGGTATGCCTGCAATGGGGATCGCGGGTGCAGCACTTGCCACCGTATGTGCGAGGATCTTTGAGACGATCGCCGTTATCGTTGTCGTTACAAAATATAAATGCCCGAAGCTCGGTAATATGTTTGTGATAAAGGACAGGGAAATGCATAAGGACTACTGGAAATATACAACACCGCTGCTGATCAACCAGATCGGCTGGGGCGGAGGCGTGACCATGTATTCTGTTATCATGGGACATATGGGAAGCGATGCAACCGCAGCAAACTCTATTGCCAGTATTGTGCGTACGATCATTGCCAGTCTCTGCTGGGGCATCGCGGCAGGTGTTTCCATTATCATCGGGCAGACACTGGGACAAAATAAGCTGGAGGAAGCAAAGAAGATGGGCGGTAAGTTTGTCCGTCTGTCGATCTGGATCGGCGTTGCGTCCGGTCTTGTGATCCTTGCGCTGATCCCGCTTGTGCTCCATGTGATCACACTGACCCCGCAGGCAATGTATTATCTGAAATTCATGCTCTGTATGGCTGCTTATTATATTATCGGGAATTCTTTAAATTCCACGATCATTTCCGGTATCTTCCCGGCGGGCGGAGATACAAAGTTCGGTATGGTCTGTGACGTTGTCACACTCTGGTGCTTTGTCGTTCCGCTTGGTATGCTGGCGGCATTTGTCTGGCATGCACCGGTGCTGCTCGTTGCATTTATCCTGACACTGGATGAATTCGTGAAGATCCCGGCAGTCTATATCCACTATATGAAATATAAATGGGTGAAAAATATCACCAGATAGTAAACTGTGATCGATCTGATAGCACAAAAGCAGAAAAGAGTGTTGACACCGATTCTCTTTTGTGCTATCCTCATTAAGGTGTTTGAAACACGTAAAGAAAGCAGAGTATCCACTCTCACCCTGAGGCGATCGGGCTGTCAGGTGTTTATATAAGAATGCGGCGATAAGTTTTATATTCGTTTTCATTTTTTGTCATGAGTGGATGTTCCCACTCATTTTTTTATTTTGATTCTTATGGAGGTGTATCACTATTAGCGAATTAATGATTAACGAACAGATCAGAGACAGAGAGGTACGTCTGATCGGAGAAGAAGGCGAGCAGCTTGGCATCATGTCTTCAAGAGAAGCACAGAAACTGGCAGATGAGGCAGGACTTGATCTGGTAAAGATCGCACCGACAGCAAAGCCGCCGGTCTGCAAGATCGTTGACTACGGTAAATACCGTTACGAACAGGCCAGAAAAGAAAAAGAAGCCCGCAAGAAACAGAAAACCATTGAAATCAAAGAAATTCGTTTATCTCCTAATATTGATACAAATGATCTGAATACAAAGATCAATGCAGCGAAGAAATTCCTGACAAAGGGTGATAAAGTAAAAGTTACACTTCGTTTCCGTGGCCGTGAAATGGCACATATGAATGCAAGCAAGCATATTCTGGATGATTTTGCCGAAGCACTGACAGAGATCGCAGTTGTGGAAAAACCGGCAAAGGTAGAAGGCAGAAGCATGACAATGGTGCTTGCAGAGAAACGCTCATAAAAAGCTTTTAACTTGAATTTGCGGATTTAAGTTGAAATAGATTTTCTAAAGTTGATAGGAGGAATTTAAAATGCCAAAGGTTAAAACAAACAGAGCAGCAGCAAAACGTTTCAAAGTGACAGGAACAGGTAAGTTAAAAAGAAATAAAGCTTATAAGCGTCATATCTTAACAAAGAAATCTGCAAAGACTAAGAGAAATCTTAGAAAACCTGCAATGACAGATGCAACAAATGTTAAGAACATGAAGAAGTTAACACCATATTTATAAATCGTAAGGAGGAAGCATAGAAATGGCAAGAATCAAAGGCGGAATGAACGCAAAGAAAAAACATAATAGAGTATTAAAACTTGCAAAAGGTTACAGAGGAGCAAGATCTAATCAGTATAGAGTTGCAAAACAGTCTGTAATGCGTGCACTGGCATCCTCTTACGCAGGACGTAAAGAGAGAAAGCGTCAGATGAGACAGCTTTGGATCGCTCGTATCAATGCAGCAGCAAGAATGAACGGTCTTAGCTACAGCAAATTCATGTACGGCTTAAAGCTCGCTGAAATCGACATCAACAGAAAGATGCTGGCTGAGATGGCTGTGAATGATGCAGAAGGCTTCAAGTCTTTAGCAGAAATTGCAAAATCTAAGATTGCATAATGGACATCCTATAGGGATATAAATAAAGAACATCGGAGTATTCCGGTGTTCTTTGTCGTATATTTGGTAAGGAGTGGAAGAATAACATGTTAGAGAATTTAGAACCGAAAAGCGTCTTTACGTTTTTTGAAGAAATAGATCAGATTCCACGCGGATCGGGTAATACGCAGAAGATCAGCGATTATCTGGCAGAGTTCGCAAAGAAAAGAAATCTGTTTTATATACAGGATGCGCTCGGTAATGTCATCATCAAAAAGGATGGTACGGCCGGTATGGAAGAAAAAGAGCCGATCATCATACAGGGACATATGGATATGGTTGCTGTAAAAGAACCGGATTGCGGGAAAGACATGGAAACGGAAGGACTGGATCTGGCGGTTCAGGGCGACTATGTCTATGCAAAAGGCACAAGTCTTGGTGCAGATGACGGTATTGCAGTTGCTTACGCGCTGGCACTTTTAGACAGCAGGGATATTCCACATCCGCCGCTTGAAATTGTTATCACGGTAGATGAGGAAACCGGTATGTTTGGTGCACAGGGGATCGATCTTTCCATGCTGCAGGGAAAGAAAATGCTGAATATCGATTCCGAGAAGGAAGATGAACTGACCGTGGCATGTGCAGGTGGCCTCCGCATTTATGCGAACTGGCAGGTGGCTTATACAGAGATCGGCGACAAAGAGCAGTATGTTGTAACCGTGCATGGGTTAAAAGGCGGTCACTCCGGCGTGGAGATCGGTCTTGGCAGAGCCAATGCCAATAAGCTGCTCTGCGAGCTTCTGTATCTGATGGAGCGTGAACTGGATGTGCGTGTGATCACAATGGATGGCGGTACAAAGGATAATGTCATTCCGCATGAGGCAGAGGCGCAGATCGCCTGTGGGGCAAAGGAAGAAGAACTGAAAAAGCTGATCGGTGTTATGGAGAACTCCTTCCGTGAGGAGTGGGCAAAGAAAGAGCCCGGCTTACAGATCAGACTCGAAAAGGCGGAGAAGAAGTATGAAAATGCGATCGATCCATCCGATTTCTTCCGTGTCATGTCTTTCTTTTTGGAAGCACCGAACGGTGTGCAGGCAATGAGTAAGGAACTGCCGGGTCTGGTAGAAACTTCCCTGAATTTTGCGACTCTGCACATGGAGCCTGATGAAGATGTCAAAGCTGGTTTTTCTCTCCGATCAAGCAGCAGCACAGCAAAGCAGGCGTTAAAAGAAAAGCTCTGTAGTATGATCGCTGAAAGCGAAGGCGAATATGAAGCAGACGGAGAGTATCCGTCCTGGGAATATAAGGAAAATTCAGAGCTGCGCGATCAGGTGGTCCGCACTTATAAAGAAGTGCTGGGAAAAGAACCAAAGGTATTATCCATCCATGCAGGACTGGAATGTGGTATTTTATCACAGAAGATCGAAGGACTCGACTGTGTATCCTTCGGTCCGGATATCAATGATATCCATACAACAAAAGAAAAACTCAGCATTTCTTCCACGCAGCGGATCTGGGAGCTTTTGAAGAAACTGATGCAGATGTAAACGGAAAAGGAAACAAAGGATGAAGAAAAATATTGTACTAATCGGAATGCCCGGTGTCGGCAAAAGCACGATCGGGGTTGTCCTTGCCAAAAATCTGGGCTGTCATTTTCTGGATTCGGATATTGTGATCCAGCAGCAGACAGGAAAACTGCTGCATGAGATCATCACGGAAAAAGGACTTGACGGCTTTTTACAGACGGAGGATGAAGTGAATGCAGGCATAGAGGCAGAGAAAACGGTCATTGCGACCGGAGGCAGTGCAGTGTTCGGTAAACATGCCATGCAGCATCTGGCAGAAAACGGAATGATCATCTACCTGTCCCTGCCATACGAACAGATCGAGGAACGCCTGGGAGATCTGCATAAGCGCGGCGTTGCGCTCAGGGAGAACCAGACCTTATATGACATCTATCAGGAAAGGATTCCTCTTTATGAGAAGTATGCGGATCTGATCATTGACTGTCAGCAGAAAAGTATCCGTCAGATCGTGGCAGAGATCGCAAGAAAATTGGGGAAAAGGGGATAAATTCAGTATATGGCAGTTTCCCATTGCAGGAGAATAGATACAAGGCCGGCAAAATGTGCGGGCAAAAAGGCGGGCAGACGCTCCGGATGCCACTGAAAGCCTATGATGGGCAGTTCCTTATGCAGGATCGTTTCAGGGATTCCATCCGGTGACTGCTGCAGGCAGATCAGACAGTCGGGCAGATCGGAAACAGCCTGATGATGCGCACTGTTTACAACAGAAAACCGGGCAAGAAGTGTAGAAAGCATTTGTTTTTCCAGTTGGGAAACAGATGCTTTTTCCTGTGATAGGAAATTTTTATCACATTCTTTATTTGTCATCATGGAAGGAAGCGGCAGAAGCTGGACGGAATGGATGGCATCTTTGGTTGTGTAAGGGTAATAATGCATATTATCTCCGGGCAGATCCTGCAGGAGCCTGCCACCGAAGAAAACATGGATAAGCTGCATGCCTTTGCAGATACCGATCACAGGCTTTTTGCGAACAAGGGCAAGCTGCAGAAGCTGAAACTGCATCAGATCCAGCATACCGTCCGAGGAGGGATTTGCGCCTGCGGTTTCTTCTCCGTAAAAGGCAGGGTCAAAATCGCCGCCGCCGGGCAGGAGGAGCAGATCGAACGAAAGGTTCTGCAGCGTGCTGTAAGGAAAGGCTTCTCCGATGCGATAGGAAAGCATCTGCGCGTTCATTCCGCTTTTTTGTACAAGCTCATAATATCGTCTGTGGACGTCCATGGTTCCGGCGATCAGGATCAAAGGTTTCATAAAAAAAGCTCCAGCTTCCTTTTTTATACTATATGCAGTATACTGATAGATGTTCGGAGCATTTGATATGCCGCCGGGCATGAAGGAGAGGGTTACAGATGAAAAGGAACGGAAAAAAGAAAAATCAGATCTGGATGGCGGGACTGCTTCTTTGTCTGGGGCTTGCAGTAATGGTTCCCCAAAACGTAAAAGCAGAAGAAACAGATCCGGAAGCGGATACACAGATCGAATATGCGGTAACGAAGGTACCGGGAAAGATCAATATGCTGGCAGGCGAGACAAGATATGTCAGTACATCGATCCCTTATACGGCTGCTTTTGAAAGCAGTGATCCGAAAATTGCCGCGGTTGCAAACAGCGGACTTGTTGAGGCGCGGAAAAAGGGTACCGTGAAGATCACGCAGACAGACGGAATGACGAAAAAGGTTTATACGGTAAAGGTAAATGACACGGCAGATCTGATCATTTTTGCCGGACAGAGCAATATGTGCGGATCCGGCGGCAATTCCGGTGCTGCACCAAAGCCGGATACTGGAACTGCCTACGAATTTGATATTTCCACCAATACCAAAAAGTGTATTACGATGAAGGAGCCGTTCGGAGAAGGAACGAACCGGATCAACGGTCTGGATGACAGCGGAACATACAGTACAAAGGGAACACTTGTCAGCGCATTCTGCATCAATTATTACAAACAGACAAAGACACCGGTTGTCGGTGTTTCCGCAAGCTGGGGAGGAACTTCTACCAATACATGGCTGAACCGCGGCCTGGTCAAAGAGACACAGCGGCGTGTCAGGCTGGCAAAGAAATACATGAAAAAGAAGGGAATCAAGATCCGTCATACTTATATGGTATGGTATCAGGGAGAATCCGATGCCGCACAGGGGCTGGAAGGCTGGCAGTACAATAACCGTATGAAGAAGATCTATACCAAGATGAAAAAGGTTGGCGTGGAAAAAGTATTTATGATCCGGATCGGGCAGAATCAGGCTGCGATCGGACAGACGGATGAGATCGTAAAGGCACAGAAAAAACTTTGTGATACCAATAAAAACTTTATCATGGTATCAAAGTCAGCCTATCAGTTTGGCTTAAATCCGGGCACTTACCATTATGATGCGATCCACATCAACCAGACCGGTCTCAACAAGATCGGATATGAGGCCGGAAAGGCTGCGGGAAAATATGCAAAGAAGCATAAGTAAGCTGAGGCTTACAGAATATAAGTGTCGATGAGCTCCATCAGCCCATCATGTTCATGATCCAGTGCAGTGATAAAATCTGCACTGGATTTTACTGTTTCAGTGGCATTCTGCATTGCTGCGCCGAGCCCTGCGGCAAGGAGCATCGGGATATCATTTTCGGAATCACCGACAGCAATACTGTCGCTGACGGGAACAGAGAGATAGTCGCACAGGAAACGCAGTGCATTGCCTTTACTGGCCTGTGCGGAGAAGATCTCCAGGTAACCTGCGCCGGAAAACATTGTCTGTACGCCATCTCCGAGTGCAGCCTGTATCTGCACACGGAACTGTTTCAGTGCGTCTGAACCGTCCAGACTCAGCGCAAGCATTTTAAATGGTGGTTTGGACAAGACCTTTGCGTAATCTTCTGCAAAGACTGCAGGGATCTTTACATGCGCCTGATAATGCAAAAGCTCCGGTGTTTCTTTTTCACAGACGATCTCGTGATCGGTATAAGTCTGCAGATGGACATGCTGCTGTCTTGCAAGTGCCTGCGCCTGCGGGATCAGCTCCATGGGCAGCCTGTCCTCCAGAACCGCTTTCTTTTCATTGCAGTCATAGACCAGCGCGCCATTGTTGGCGATCACATAAGAGTATGGAAAATGAATGGAGAGACTTTCGAGGTAGGACTGCACCAAGAGGATGCTGTCGAGCGGACGGCCGGAGCACAGGATCATGCCATGTCCTGCCTGTCCCATTTCCCGGAGCTTCCCCGCAAGCGCGGGAGAGATCGTTCCGTCTTTTCTGAGCAGCGTTCCGTCAATATCTGAAAATAGTAGTTTCGTCATTTGTAATTCCTTCCTGTCTGGTATATAATGATGCAAGGGTCAAAAGTCATAGACCA
>DJNY01000068.1:8851-10339 GCA_002441865.1 Lachnospiraceae bacterium UBA6452
GTGCGGAGCACGTAACAATCCGTATTGCATCATGCTGATTTCAGCATAATACTATCATACAGAAAATGACATTACAAGAAGGACGAGATCATGAAAAAACTATTCATCTATTTGCGTGATTACAAAAAGGAATGCGTTTTTGCACCGCTCTTTAAGATGCTGGAGGCATCTTTTGAACTGTTTGTACCGCTTGTCGTAGCGGCTATTATCGATACCGGTATTGCCAATGCAGATAAGGGTTATGTCATCCGTATGTGCCTGCTTTTGTTCCTGCTTGCCCTCATCGGACTGACCTGTGCGGTAACAGCGCAGTATTTCAGTGCGAAGGCGGCAGTCGGCTTTGCAACAAAACTCAGGCATGCCCTGTTTTCCCATCTGCAGGGACTTTCCTTTTCAGAGGTAGATACGATCGGAACCTCCACGATGATCACCCGTATGACGAGCGATATCAACCTGCTGCAGAATGGTGTCAATATGGCACTCAGGCTGTTTCTGCGTTCCCCGTTCGTTGTATTCGGCGCCATGATCATGGCATTTACGATCGATTTTAAGGCAGCACTCAGCTTTGTCGGTGCGATCATCCTGTTATCGATCGTTGTCTTTGGCATTATGTACCTGAATATCCCGATGATGAAATCCGTACAGGCAAAGCTGGACGATGTCCTTCTGACCGCCAGGGAAAACCTGACAGGTATCCGTGTGATCCGTGCTTTTTGTAAGGAAGACGAAGAACTGGCACGTTTCAGACAGAAAAACGAAGAACTGACCAGAATGCAGAAAAAATCCGGTTCAATCTCAGGTCTGACCAATCCGCTGACCTATGTTATCATCAACTTTGCGATCATCGTGCTCATCTGGACGGGCGCACTTCAGGTACAGAAGGGGATCCTGACACAGGGTCAGGTGGTAGCACTGTATAACTATATGTCACAGATCCTTGTTGAGCTGATCAAGCTGGCAAACCTGATCGTGACGATCAATAAAGCACTGGCAAGTGCAAACAGAATTTCAGATGTATTTGATATCCATTCTTCCATGGAGTGGCAGGAAAAAGAAACAGAAGCAGAAGAAGCAGATCCGGAAAATGCGGTTGTGTTCGATCATGTGTCACTGGCTTACCATGCAGACAGTGAGGCTGCCATTTCGGATATTTCCTTTACGGCGAAAAAGGGCGAAATTATTGGTATTATCGGCGGAACCGGTTCAGGTAAGAGCTCACTTGTCAATCTGATCCCGCGTTATTATGATGCAACACAGGGAAAGATCCTGATCAATGGCAGGAATGTAAAGAATTATACGAAGAAAGAACTGCAGAAGCAGGTTGCCGTGGTGCTGCAGAAGGCAGTATTGTTCCAGGGGTCGATCGCGGATAACCTGAAATGGGGAAAAAGTGACGCAACGGAAGCAGAGATGCAGGAGGCAGCTGAGATCGCGCAGGCGGCGGATGTTGTGCGTGTCAAAGGCGGTCTGAACGGACAGATCTCCCAG
>DJNY01000082.1 GCA_002441865.1 Lachnospiraceae bacterium UBA6452
GCGCAGATATGATCATCGCCAATGCGGCAGATGTCCGCATCATCCACCGCATCATGGACGGCAGGGAATACGGTACCTTATTTAAAGCACATAAGAGTGAAGACTTTGATCTGGTTACGTTTATTGAGAATATGTAAAAAGCTTGAAAATGTATGTATAAATAAAATATAAGGAATCTGTATCATGTGCAGGTTCCTTTTTTGATCACTTTCTGTTATAATATAATGATGCAATTTTGAAACAACAGGTACAGGAGAATCATATGGAAGAATCAAGAATCAAAAGAATCAACGAACTTTATCATAAATCACAGGCAGAAGGGCTGACAGAGGACGAAAAGAAGGAACAGGCACTGCTCAGACAGGAATATGTCGCAAGTATCAGAAAGAATCTGCGCAGCCAGCTGAATAATATTGATATGGTCAATGAAGATGGTACGATAGAGAATTTAGGCGAGAAATATGGAAACGAAGAAGCAAATTAGGCGGGAAATTCTCTCAATAAGAGATGCTGTTTCCAAAGAGGAAAGAAAGAAAAAAAGTGATAAAATAAAGAAACAGCTTGCAGCACTTCCTGCTTTTGAACAGGCAGATCAGATCTTGATCTATGCCAGCTACGGATCCGAGGCTGAGACAGATGCCATTATGGAACTGGCATTTCAGAAACGAAAGCTGGTCTTCTGTCCGAGAGTGGAAGGAAAGAGCATGAAGTTTTACCAGATTACGGATCTTTCACAGCTTGTGAGCGGATATCGCAGCATCAGGGAACCACAGCCACTGCGGCCGTGGCAGCAGAGACAGGGGGATCTTGTCATCATGCCCGGAACGGTGTTTGACAGAGAAGGAAACAGGATCGGATACGGCGGCGGCTTTTATGACAGATTTCTGGAATCACATCCACAGGTCTCCACGGTGGCAATCGCATATGAGCTGCAGATTGTGGAGCCGGGCAGGATCGAGACGGAAGAAACGGATCAAAAGCCCGCATGCATTATAACGGAAAAGGCAATATACCAGATAGAAAACAAATGATACATACAGGAAAGGAAGGATATGATATGGCAGAAAAATTTGATCTGATACAGATGGGTGAGCAGGCATTAACAGCAAAGTATGAGGCGTCTTTATTGACGACAGAACAGAAAAATACTGTATTGACTGAAATCGCGCAGAATTTACAGAAAGAATGTGGCAGTATTCTGACAGCCAATGCAGAGGATGTCAGAGAAGGAATCCAGGCAGGCATGAGCCAGGGACTGCTTGACAGATTGAAGCTGACGGAGGAACGGATCAGTAAGATCGCAGAAGGACTTGTACAGATTACAAAGTTACCGGATCCGGTCGGTAATGTACTGGAAAAATTCACAAGACCAAACGGACTTGTCATATCGAAAGTCAGTGTGCCGATGGGTGTGATCGGTATTATTTATGAGTCCAGACCAAATGTGACTGCAGATGCGTTCGGACTTTGTTTTAAGGCAGGCAATGTTGTTATTTTAAAAGGCGGATCTGATGCACTGCATTCCAATATTGCCATAACAAAAGTGATCAGGGAAACGCTGGAGAAAAACCAGCTGAATCCGGATATGATCCAGCTGATCACTGCAACAGACAGAGCTGTGACAGCGCAGTTCATGAAGATGAAGGGATATGTGGATGTCCTGATCCCGCGTGGCGGTGCAGGGCTGATCAAAGCGGTTGTAGAGAATGCAACGATTCCGGTCATAGAAACAGGAACCGGAAATTGCCATATTTATATCGATAAGGATGCTGATATAGAGAAAGCCGTGAAGATCATCGTCAATGCGAAGACACAGCGTACCGGTGTCTGCAATGCCTGTGAGTCGCTTGTGATCCACCGGGATATCCGGGAAAAGCTTTTGCCGCCGCTTGCAAAGGCACTGCAGGAAAAGCATGTGGAAATGCGCGCGGATGATGGTATCAGAGAGATCATGCCTGATCTGAAGGCAGCTACACCGGAAGACTATGGAACAGAGTATTTAAGCCTGATCATTTCCATGAAAACAGTAGACAGCGTGGATGAGGCGATTGAACATATTAACCGCTATAATACAGGGCATTCTGAAAGCATCATTACAGAAAACCGAGAAGCAGCGGAAAAATTCCTGAAAGGGGTCGATGCTGCCTGCGTATATGTGAATGCCAGCACACGTTTCACAGATGGATTTGAATTCGGATTTGGTGCTGAGATCGGTATCAGCACACAGAAGCTGCATGCAAGAGGACCGATGGGACTGCGTGAGCTGACCTCTTATAAATATACGATCATCGGAAACGGACAGATCAGGGAATAAATATGCGGAGACGGTGAAATGCCGGGTCGGTTATAATATCGAAATTCAGAAAAGGATTATATTACATGATACAAAAAGAAGTACTGGAAGAAAAAATGGAAGACTACAGACAGGCAGGTGCTGCACCGCAGTCTGAGCCTGAGAGACAATATTATTTTATGGCGCGCGCCAAGGAGCTGGTAGCGGATCTTTCGGAAAAGCTTGGCAGAAAGCCGACCTGCTGTGTGGTTACCTTTGGCTGCCAGATGAATGCCAGAGATTCGGAAAAACTGCTCGGCATTTTGACAGAAGTGGGATTTGCCGATAACGGCGAAGATGAAAAATCTGACTTTGTGATCTTCAATACGTGTACGGTACGTGATAATGCGGATCAGAGAGTGTATGGCAGGCTGGGTATCTTAAACGGCTATAAAAAGAAAAATCCGGCAATGAAGATCGGGCTTTGCGGTTGTATGATGCAGGAGCAGGGTGTTGTGGAAAAGCTGAAAAAAAGCTATCGCTTTGTCAATCTGATCTTCGGAACACACAATATCTTTAAGTTTGCGGAGCTGCTTGTTACGATGCTCGAATCCGATGACATGATCATCGATATCTGGAAGGATACCAATGAGATCGTGGAGGATCTGCCGATCGTCCGCAAGTATAAATTCAAATCAGGTACGAATATCATGTTTGGCTGCAATAATTTCTGCAGCTACTGTATCGTGCCATATGTCAGGGGGCGGGAAAGAAGCAGAGAACCAAAGGATATCATCCGTGAGATCGAAATGCTGGTAAAGGATGGCGTTATCGAGATCATGCTGCTGGGACAGAATGTCAATTCCTACGGTAAAAATCTGGAACATCCGGTTAGTTTTGCACAACTTTTGGCAGAAGTGGAAAAAATCGAAGGACTGGAGCGAATCCGATTCATGACATCCCATCCGAAGGATCTGTCAGATGATCTGATCGAGGTTATGAAGCATTCCAAGAAGATCTGCCGCCATCTGCATCTGCCGCTGCAGTCAGGTTCGACAAGGATCCTGAAGGCAATGAACCGGCATTATACAAAAGAACAGTATGTGGATCTGGCACTGAAGATCCGGCGGGAAATCCCGGATATTGCGATCACGACAGATATTATCGTGGGCTTCCCGGGAGAGACGAAGGAAGATGTGGATGAGACCATCGACGTGATCCGCCGTGTGAAATATGATAACGCGTTTACCTTCATCTATTCCAAACGTANNAAACGATCGATGTGATCAAAAAAGTACAGTTTGAAAATGCCTTTACCTTCATTTATTCCAAGCGGACGGGAACACCTGCTGCGTCTATGGAAAATCAGGTGCCGGAAGCAGAAGTAAAAGAGA
>DJNY01000031.1 GCA_002441865.1 Lachnospiraceae bacterium UBA6452
TATAAAGCGAAATTTGCCGCTACTTATCAGCAGCAGGAAAAAAATCAGGCAGTGGAAGCAGATCCTGCATTTGCCAGGCAGATCGACAGTGTGATAGAAGAAGCAGGGCTGGCTGCTGATGAACAGACAAAAGCAGATGGTATGTGGCTTGTTGCAAGAGACGTTCCGCTGACAGCAGAGAATCTTCTGCTGCTGCGGGATATGAATCATATGGAGCAGGGGAATGAAGCTGCTATAACAGAAAAAATAGTGGAAGCATTAAAAGAAGGAAAATCACCGAAAGAAGCACTTCTTGCCGGTGAAAGTCTTTTGGAAAAGGCAGAAAAGATCATAGATACAGCTAATTCCATTTGTGACGAGGCTGTTGATAAGGTTGTTTCTAAGGGACAGACCTGCAATATCCGTAATCTGGCAAAAGCGCAGGCAGATCTGGAGATGCAGCAGAAAGCAGCAGTTTCATCCGGAGATGTTGCAAAAGCGGATATGCAGCTGTCAGGGCAGCAGATCCATGCAAGACGCGTCATGGAAGAAGTACGGCTTCAGATGACAGTCAGAGCCAATCTGCTCCTTTTGCAGAGTGATTATGCGATTGATACACAGCCGATTGAAGAACTTGTGGAAAACCTTAAGAAAATAGAACAGCAAAGTGGAGAAACTATGGGAATTTCTCTTCCGGATGAAGCGATGGATGCGGTCTGGAAGGAAAACAGCCATAAAATTGCGCAGATCGGTCAGATGCCCGCAGCAATTCTTGGTCCGATCGGCAGACAGATCGGCAGTTATCAGCTTTCCGGTATTTATGAGGCAGGTCTGAGCCGTCAGAGCCAGTACCGGAAGGCAGGAGAAAGCTATGAAGCACTGATGACACAGCCAAGAGCGGATCTGGGAGATTCCATCAAAGATGCGTTCCGGAATGTAGATGATCTGCTTGCGGAAACCGGAATGGAAGCTACAGATGCAAACAGAAGAGCTGTCCGTATTTTAGCTTATAACCGGCAGGAGATCACAAAAGAAAATATCGAAGAAATCAGATATGCGGACGCAAAGCTGAAGAACCTGCTTTCTGAAATGACACCTGCAAAGACGCTGCAGATGATACGGGAAGGTGTCAATCCACTGGAGGAGACAGTGGATGAGCTGACCACTTATCTGCAAAATCAGCAGACAGACTATGTGGACAATGAAGAAAGATTCAGCCGGTATTTATATAAGCTGGAGCAGGAAAAATCCATTTCCGCAGAAGAAAGAGCTTCTTATATCGGTATTTACCGTCTGATCCGTCAGATTGAAAAGGGAGACGGAAAAGCGATCGGAACAGTTGTTGCAAACGGGCAGGAGCTTAGTTTTTCCAATCTGCTTTCCGCTGTCAGAACAGGACAGAAAAAGAAAGTGGATGTAAAGGTAGATGATGATTTTGGTCTGCAGAAGGAAGTACTGCAGAAGGGAGAAAGCATTTCCGACCAGATCGACAGTTATTATCAGTATCAGGCAAAGGAACTTTATGATGCACTTTCCATGGAAAGCGTTCAGACGGAAATGGAAAGTATTTCTATCATGCAGAGCAGGGAAGAGCTCATGCAGATGCGGGAGGATCTGACAGCGCAGGAGCCTGTAGTTGAATTCCTGACAGCGTTTGGGCAGCCTGTGCATGCACAAAACATGGCGGCGGCAAAACAGATGTTAAATAACCGCGGAGATATGTTCAGAAAAGTAAAGGATGCAGAGTCCGGAATGAAAGAAACGGATGTTTTCCCGGATGTTGATGCTGCTTTTGAAGAGCTGTTATCTCATTTTAACGACGTCGAGGAAGCAAAGCAGTCTTATGAAGACTTTACCGATACGATGCAGGAAGCGGTGGAAGAGGCTGTTTATGAGCAGTCGGATCTGCTGGATATCAAAGCACTTTCTCTGGTTGCCAAGCAGCTTTGTTTATCGTCTCATCTGGCAAAAGAGGAAAGCTATGAAATGCCGGCCGTGATACGCGGAGAGCTGACAAGTGTTACTGTAAGGTTCCGTCATACAGAGCAGAAAGAAGCTTCTGCATCTTTACAGGTGACTTTGACGGACGGAGAGATCATATCTGCAAAGTGCAGACAGGAAAATGGCAGAATAACGGGATATATCGGCTGTAACAGAGAAGATACATTGCAGAAATTACAGGAAAAAGAGGAAGATTTTAAACAGTCGGTTCTTTTGGAAACGGGATATTCTGCCGATATTACTATTGTATATAGTCAGGATATCAAAAATTCTTATTATGATACGGAGCAGCCTGCAGGGAAGCAGATGCTTGCAAATACACAAAACCGGTCAGAAGAGGTACAGGGAAGTCATACTTCTGCAAACGGCCTGTATCAGACGGCAAAACAGCTGATCAGACTGTTAACGGAATTATAAGCAGAAAGGTGAACAGGTATGAAGATCAATTACAATGCATCAGCAGTTGTAGCAAATGCAGCACTGGCAGTCAATGAAAAAAAGTATAATGTTTCAACAGAGAGATTATCAACAGGTTATAAAGTAAATCATGCAAAGGAAAATCCATCCGGAATCGCGATCGCAAAGCGTATGAATGCACAGCTCAAAGGACTTTCCCAGTCCAAGGATAATGCAAGTACGGCAGTTTCCGTTGTCAGTACGGCAGAAGGTGCACTTACCGAAATGCAGTCCATGGTACAGCGTATGAATGAGCTTTCCGTACAGGCAGCAACAGGAACAAAGACAGATTCCGACAGAGAATCCCTTCAGGCTGAAATAAAAGAGCTGAAAGAAGAGATCGAACGTATGAAAAATGATACGGAATTTAACGGTAAAAAGCTGTTAAACGGTGATTGCGATCTCAAGGGATATGCAGATGCGAAGGGCATAAAGGTAAGCTATTATTCCGATGAGACACCGGTTGCAAATTATAAGTTCAGCCTGGTAGATCCGATCCCGCTTGATCAGGACGGAAATGTAGATCTGCAGGATGGCAGTGTGACACTTTTACAGGATGGCAGTGAAAATGCATTCCCGGCGGATGCCAAGATCTCTTATGACGGTGACAAAGTAACCGTCACAGCAGCAAATGAATTTGAAATTACATTTAAAGTAGATAAAAATGTTACCACGACAAGTCAGGATGGCAGCATTTCACTTGATATCACAGGCATCGGTGCCATGCGTGTCCAGATCGGTGCCAATGAAGGACAGGTGCTTGAGATCCGTATTCCGGAGGTTTCTCTGGATACACTCGGTCTTTCCGATATCGATATTTCCACAAAGGAAGGCGCACAGCGTGCAATGGACGCCTCCAAGCAGGCAAATGCTTTTATTTCTTCTGTCAGATCCAGGATCGGTGCTTATGAAAACAGACTGGAGCATACACAGAGCAGTCTTGGTGTAACAGAAGAAAATGTGACAAGTGCATTTTCCCGTATCATGGATACAGATATGGCAGAGGAAATGACAGAATATGCAAACCAGCAGGTGCTCAATCAGGCAGGTATTTCGGTTCTGACACAGGCGAACCAGAGACCGGCAGAAGTACTGCAGTTGTTACAATAGAAAGGCAAAAAAAGAAAAACAAGCGACACCGTAGGTGACATTTGTTTTTCTTTTGCCTTTCACGAACGAATCTCCTGCGGAGCAGGAAAGAGAGCGCGATAGCGCGGATTCGTGAGTATATATAAGAGGATTAATTTACATGACAAACGAAAAAAAACAGGAATTTACACTGCGGATCACGCAGGCAAACAAAAGCCAGCTCGTTGTGTTGTTATATGAAATTTTTCTGCAATACATGGAAGATGCAAAAGCAGCACTTGCGGACGGACAAAGAGAAGCTTTTCACAGAAGCATGGAAAAATCCATTGACTGTCTGCGGGAGCTGACAGACAGCGTGCAGGAAAAAAATGAGTTTGGCAAAACCGTTTTAGGTTTATATTTATATGTCAGCAGACAGCTTGGCATGGCACTTGGCAGTAAAAAAGCAGAACCGCTTTTCGAGGCGGAAAAGGTCATGCGGAAGCTTTATGAAATTTATAAAGCAGATGCAGCCAATGATACGAGTGCTCCTGTCATGCAGAAGAGCCAGCAGGTTTATGCGGGACTGACTTACGGACGGGATGATCTGACGGTCAGCAGCCAGGATGGCAGCAGCAATCGCGGTTTTTACGCATAAGACAGATAATCATATTATTATGATGCATCCTTTTCACAGGATAATAAAATTTTAGATAAAAACAAAGAATAAAAACAAGCCAATGCTGCAAAACCAAAAAAGAACAACAGGCTTCCGATCAAGACCAGATTTTTGCCGGAAAGAGATGCCAGAAAAAGCAGAAAGGCAGGGATAAACAGGATCAGAATGGTTGTTGGCAGATTACCGAGACTCAGCAGTATGGCATTTTTTAAAGTGTCTTTTAAAGCTGCTTCATAAAAAGAAAGCAGCGGAAATGCATAAATGATAATGGAAAATAACACAAACAGCAGAATCAGGAACGGAACCTGTAACAATACATATTTCCGGTCAAGTATAAAACAGACAATATACAGATCTGTCAGGAAAAAGGCACATAAAAGAAAAAGACAGATCCATAAAGGAGTTGCAGATTTAAACTGCTTCCGGAAACACTTCATATAGTTTTTATGAACCGAAATACCTTCTTTCCGGATCATTTTAATACTTGTATTATATAATGCGCAAAGAGAACTCCCAATTGTAAAAAGAGGGAGCGATGTCAGAATAAACAGAAAATTAAGCTCCATCATATCAAAAAAACATTCTAAAATCCGGATCAGCGGATTATCAGCCTGAAATAAGTCCTTCATAACAAATCAGTCCTTTCTTTAAATCATCCATATTATAATTTGAGTATACAGGAAATAATTGGCTATTGTCAGTACAAAATACATATTTGGCAAGAATTGCAAAATAAAAAGCAAGAATCGTAAAGATTCATATATGAAAAAATGTATAATAAAATTATGTTATTACACAACGGGGCCTGTTATTTGGAATAGCAATGCAAAGTAAAAAACGAAGGGTATTGAAGGAGGAAAAAAATGAAGAGGTTAATTGCAAGTATCTTATGCGCATGCACAATATCAACTCTTCTTGTCGGATGTGGCAGTACATCCGATCAGACAGGAGATACAGATGCCAAAACGGAAACGGATGCAGAAAGCGGAGAAAGTACAGGAAATACAGAGTCAAAGGCAGATGGGGATCATGTGATCAATGTCTGGGCATTTACAGATGAAGTGCCCGGTATGATTGAAAAATACAAAGAATTGCATCCTGATTTTGATTATGATATCAATACAACAATTATTGCAACAACGGATGGTGCTTATCAGCCGGCACTGGATCAGGCACTTGCATCGGGAGGAGCTGATGCACCTGATATTTACTGTGCAGAAGCAGCCTTTGTACTGAAATATACACAGGGTGATGCTTCACAGTATGCAGCAGCTTATGAAGATCTTGGCATTGATGTAGACACTATGACAAAAGAAGCAGATATTGCACAGTATACGATGGATATCGGAACAAATCCGGACGGAAAACTGGTTGCACTTGGTTATCAGGCAACAGGCGGTGCTTTTATTTATCGTCGTTCCATTGCAAAAGATGTCTGGGGAACAGATGATCCGGCTGAAATTGCAAAGAAGGTTGGTCCAGGATGGGATCAGTTCTACAATGCGGCAGCTGAATTAAAAGCAAAAGGTTATGGTATTGTTTCAGGTGATGGCGATATCTGGCATGCAGTGGAAAACAGCTCAGATAAAGGTTGGATCGTGGACGGAAAATTAAATATCGATCCAAAACGTGAAGAGTTCTTAGATCTTTCCAAAAAACTGAAAGACAATGGTTATCATAATGACACACAGGATTGGCAGGATGCATGGTTTGCAGATATGAAGGGCGAAGGTGCACAGCAGATTTTCGGTTTCTTTGGTCCTGCATGGCTGATCAACTATACACTTGCTCCTAACTGTGGTGGCGAAAAGGTTGGAGAAGGTACTTATGGTGACTGGGCAGTATGTGAGCCTCCGATCGGTTTCTTCTGGGGTGGTACATGGCTTCTTGCAAACAAAGATACACAGAAAAAGGAAGCTGTAAAGGATATCCTTGAGTGGATCACACTCGACAGCAGTGAAGAAGGTCTGCAGTATATGTGGGCAAACGGTACTTATAATGGTGAAGGTGGCACAAAAGACTGTGTAGCCAGTGGAACTGTTATGTCAAAATCTGACGGATCTGTGGAATTCCTTGGCGGACAGAATATGTTTGATGTATTTGTTCCGGCTAACTCTTATGCAAAGGGTACCAACCTGACACAGTATGATGAAACGATCAATACTTACTGGAGAGAACAGGTTCGTGAATACACAGCAGGTAATAAGTCCCGTGAGCAGGCAATTGCAGATTTCAAACAGCAGGTAGCAGATAATCTGGACGTAATCGTAGAATAAAAATGATCTGAAGCCTCATCCCGGTTAAGGGATGAGGCTATATCATACATCTTTGATGTATGAAAGAAATTGGAGGTGAAGGATGTGAGAAAAAGAAGGCATCACAGATATGCAAAATACGGTTACATATTCAGTATTCCTTTTATGGTTGCATTTATATTGTTTTCTTTATATCCGATCGTATATACAGCCTTGATCGGTTTTACAGATCTGAAGGGTCTCGGAATGACAAATTTTCATTTTCTGACAGAAGATCCCTTTCGAAATTTTAAAATAATATTGACCAATCCGTCTTTTCAACAGGCGTTAAGAAATACAGTTTTCCTGTGGATCTGTAACTTTATTCCACAGATATTATTGGCACTTTTGTTAACTGCATGGTTTACGGATAAACGCAGTAAGGTAAAAGGACAGGGATTATTTAAGGTTCTTTTCTATATGCCGAATATTATTACCGCTGCAACTGTGGCAATCCTGTTTAATGCTTTATTCGGATATCCGATGGGACCGGTAAATGATCTTCTTGTAAGACTTGGTATCACCAATGAGCCTGTAAACCTGCTCATTAATAAGGCAGTTGCAAAGGGTGTTGTTATTTTCATCCAGACATGGATGTGGTATGGCTATACGATGGTTGTCCTGATTTCCGGTGTACTTGGCATCAGTCCTGAGATTTTTGAAGCAGCGGAAGTAGATGGTGCAAATCGTGTACAGACATTCTTTTATGTTACGATTCCGAATATTAAAACAATTTTGTTGTTTACACTTGTCACAAGTCTTATCGGTGGTCTGAATATGTTTGATATTCCAAAGCTGTTCCTGCTTGGCGGACCGGATAATGCAACACTTACAACAAGCGTATTTATTTACAACCAGGCATTCAGTGGCAGCTATATGTATAACAGGGCAGCAGCAGCGAGTATGATCATGTTCCTGATCATCTGCGTTATCTCAGCATTTATGTTCTACATTTTAAGAGATAAGGATGAAGAACTCAGACTTCGTGAGATCAGAAGACAGGAGAAGAAGTACAGACAGGAACTGAAGGCACAGAGAAGAATGGAAAGGGAGGGTGCAAATGTTACACAATAAAGAAAATAAAATTCTGAAGATTGTGATCTACGTTGTATGTATTCTGCTGGCGATCATCAGTATTATGCCCTTCTGGATCATGATCATGAATGCGACGAGATCGACAACGGAAATACAGCAGCATGCAATTTCCCTTCTGCCATCTACACATATGATCAAAAACCTGAAGATTCTGCTTGGAAAAAGCTTTAACCCTGTCAGAGGATTTATGAATTCCCTGATCATTTCCGTAGGTTCCACAGGGCTGGCAGTTTATTTCTCATCATTGACGGCATATGCACTGACAGCGTATGACTGGAAACTGAAACGGCCGTTTTTCAGCTTTATTATGGCTGTTATGATGATCCCTGCGCAGGTTACAATGATCGGTTTTTACCAGATGGTTTATAAAATCCATATGACAAATAATCTGCTTATGCTGATCTTACCGGCGATTGCGTCACCTTCCATGGTATTTTTCATGAGGCAGTATTTACAATCCACCTTATCGATGGAAATTGTGCAATCAGCAAGAATTGACGGTGCAGGTGAATATTTTATATTCAATTCCATTGTCCTCCCTATTATGAAACCGGCAATTGCAACACAGGCAATCTTCAGTTTTGTATCCAGTTGGAATAACCTGTTCACTCCGCTTGTCCTGCTGACGGACCAGGATAAATATACCATGCCTATCATGGTAAGTCTTCTCCGCGGTGATATTTATAAGACGGAATACGGTTCTGTCTATCTGGGTCTGACATTGACCGTTTTACCGCTGATCATTGTGTACCTGCTGCTTTCCAAGTATATTATCGCAGGTGTCGCATTAGGCAGCGTAAAAGGTTAATATAATGTATCTCTCTCATTACACAAAAAAGGAAGCCAAAAGCTTCCTTTTTTGTTGAAAAGAGATATTTAATTTACCTGTTCTTCACGGAATTTATTACGGTATTCCGTTGGAGAACAATTGGTACATTTTTTAAAACACCGGCAGAAAGTAGTCAGATTATTAAAACCCGTCTGGAATGCAATGTCCGTGATCGGAATGTCGGTTGCAAGAAGAGCCTGCGCAGCCTGTACTCTTTTGTGAGACAAATAATCATAAAAAGTTGTATTTGTATGGAGCTTAAATAAACGTGAAAAATGGTATTTGGAAAAACCAATGTAATCAGCAGCCTGCTCCAGACTCAGATCTTCCTGATAGTTAGCGTCAATAAAGGTCAGAAGGCTTACAAACTTATCATAATGTTCCCTGTGTTTATTAATATTATCCGTATCAGCCTGTGTAACGGACTGGT
This sequence comes from Lachnospiraceae bacterium UBA6452, assembly GCA_002441865.1. Taxonomy (GTDB): domain Bacteria; phylum Bacillota; class Clostridia; order Lachnospirales; family Lachnospiraceae; genus CAG-194. The sequence continues at coordinate 8,832 of DJNY01000031.1, forward strand.
CATATTGTTCCTTTCCGATTAAAATGTAGCTTTTCAGTAAAAGAGAAAATATCGTTGTTTCCCAAAAAATATCATTGGAAAAATAAGTATCGATCATCTGCATCAGATTAGCATAAAATTCCTGATAAATAGAAGGCTTGGTAATAGCAGAGCAATAATAAGCATCCATAAAAACAGGATCAAGTGTATGATAATCTTCCAGATTGGAAAAGGAATCGATATTGATCAGAAAAATAAAGCGGGCACCTTCTTCCTGACAGATGATTTTGTGTAACATATTTGGTGGAATCAACAATATATCGCCAACATTTAAATGATATGTTTTATTGTTGGCAATGACAGTGTAGGTGTTTTCTATGCAAAGGATCATCTCCATTGCAGCATGATGATGTGTGGCATACCCTTCTACCTGATTATTGTACCATATGCGGATATGGGATTTGGGACTGTAATCGATCTGTTCCAGGGAACCTGTCAGATTCCGCCCCACAAACTCAGTAACAGGCTGCTTATATTTTGGTGGTGTTTCTCTTTTTTCTGCCATAAAAATCCCCCTTTTACATGCATAAAACGCAAAATTACCTTCTTTTTCCATTATAAAGCACAAATTGATAAATGGAAAGTTTTTGCGGGCATGATCCGCAATATTTGTAAACGATATCGCAAGAAATGTGAGGTCGCTGCAAAAGTAATTTTGTAAGATAAAAGCAGCAGATGACAAAGGACGGAACAACAGTAGAGAGTATGAGGATTTTGCAATGAACAGAAAAGAAGCAGAAGAAAGAGCAGCCCATCTGGTTGATCAGATGACAGTGGAAGAAATGGCATCGCAGCTCAGATATGATGCACCGGCTATTGAAAGACTGCATATTCCGGCATATAACTGGTGGAGTGAAGGACTTCATGGTGTAGCAAGAGCCGGAACCGCAACTGTATTTCCGCAGGCAATAGGGCTTGCAGCTACATTTGATCCGGTGTTAATAGAAAAAATAGGAGATACGATCGCGACAGAAGCCCGTGCAAAATACAATGCAGCTTCTGCGCATGGGGACAGAGATATTTATAAAGGTCTGACAATCTGGTCTCCTAATGTGAATATTTTCCGTGATCCGAGATGGGGACGCGGACACGAAACATATGGAGAGGATCCATATCTGACAAGCAGACTTGGAGAATCCTTTGTAAAAGGATTGCAGGGTGATGGACCTTATTTAAAAACAGCGGCGTGTGCAAAGCATTTTGCGGTACATTCCGGTCCGGAAAAGGAAAGACATCATTTCGATGCCAGAGCCACCAGAAAAGACATGTGGGAAACTTATCTGCCGGCTTTTCAGGCCTGTGTGGAGGCAGGTGTGGAATCTGTGATGGGTGCATATAACCGCACGAATGGGGAGCCATGCTGTGCCAATACTTATCTGATGGAAGAGGTATTGCGCGGCAAGTGGCATTTTGAGGGACATTATGTATCTGACTGCTGGGCGATCAAGGATTTCCATGAAAATCATAAAGTAACCAGAAATGCGGAAGAAAGCGCGTATCTGGCACTGGAAAAAGGCTGCGATCTGAACTGTGGCTGTACTTACCGGGAAATCATGCCCGCTTATAAAAAGGGAGATATGCCACTTTCCCTGATCCGCCGCGCTGCGATCCGTCTGTTTACAACAAGATTTCTGCTCGGAATGTTTGACAAAACAGAATATGATGAGATACCATATGAAACCATTGCCTGCAAAGAACATCTTGCACTGGCAAAAAAAGCAGCGGAAGAAAGTATTGTTCTTTTAAAGAATGATGGTATTTTACCGCTGGAAAAGAAAAAAGGTATGACAATTGGTGTGATCGGTCCAAATGCAGACAGCAGAGAGGCACTGATCGGCAATTATCACGGAACACCTCCGAGATATATTACGGTTCTGGAAGGAATCCAGGATTATCTGGGAGAAGACGGACGTGTATTATATGCACAGGGCTGTCATTTATACAGGGACAGAGAGGAAGCACTGGCACAGCCTGATGACAGGATCAGTGAAGCAGTCAGCTGTGCAGAGCATGCAGATGTGGTTGTGCTCTGTCTGGGGCTCGATGAGACACTGGAAGGAGAGGAAGGAGATACGGGAAATTCCTATGCTTCCGGCGACAAGCTGGATCTGCTTCTTCCACCGCCGCAGCAAAGGCTTTTGGAAGCAGTTGCGAAAACAAAGACACCATTTATTGTCTGCCTGCTTGCAGGTTCTGCAATGGATCTTAATTTTGCGGATCAGGAAGCTGCTGCCATTCTGCAGGCATTTTATCCGGGAGCAGAAGGCGGAAGAGAAGTGGCAAGGCTTTTATTTGGGGAATATTCGCCATCCGGAAAGCTTCCTGTCACCATATACCGGGATCTGACGGAAATGCCTGCATTTACAGATTATACAATGCAGGGAAGAACCTACCGTTATCTGACAAAAAAACCGCTTTATCCGTTTGGCTACGGTCTGACCTACAGTGATTGTGTGATAGATGAAATACAGCCGGAAAAAGAATATACTTACGAAGATGCTGTAAAAGACGGTATAGAGATAAAAGTACATGTAGAAAACAGGGGCAGTTATGATACAGATGAAGTACTACAGGGTTATGTGAAAGTACAGAGTCCGAATGAAGTGCTGCATCCAAGGCTCGGTGCTTTTGCAAGGATCCATTTAAAAGCAGGGGAAGAACAATGGATCAGCCTGCATATTTCCAAAACTGTATTTTCCACCGTAACAGAGGATGGAGAACGTGTCTATGATGGTAAAAAGGCGCAGATCTTTATTGGATTCGGACAGCCTGACGAGCGCACAGCAGAGCTGCTAGGCATCAACAGTCTGTCATTTGAAGTCTGATAGGATTTTTACCATGAAATAGGCAGAAAGATCATACATAAATAATAAAAACAGGCATACATTGAAATAGAAAATACATGATGGTGTTTGATATGGGAGAATTTACATCTCAGAATTATATGTATATTTTTATTGTGTGTGTCTGTCTTTTTGTTTTGTTCCTGAGCAGCTTTCAGAAAAAAAGGAGGCTGGTGCTTGGTCTGGTGGAACGTAGCATTTTAGGTTTTGTGACGATCATAGGACTGGATCAGCTCTTTTCCTATCTGGCACTGGATCTGTTTGTCGGGGTTAATCTCTGGACGCTTTTGACAAGCACGATCCTAGGAATTCCGGGGGTTTGCATGCTGTTTTGTATCCAGTTTTTCTGAAAATCCGGCAGTTTTCACAAAAATGATCTTTTTTGCAAAGAGGGGTTTACTTTTGTAAATCCCTCTTATATAATGCAGCTTACAGATAGCAGTTCTGCTATCGGTGAAACAGTTCCTGTTTCACAATTTCCACTTATTTAAATCTATATATATTTTGGAGGATATATGATTTTTTTGTATGGCATCCTCTGTCTGGCAGTTGTGATGGATCTTTTTACATTCCGGATCAGTAACCGGATCATACTGGCAGGATATCTGACAGGCATCTGTTATCGGTGGCTGACTGGTGGCTGGATGGGAACAGGCAGAGGTATTTTGGAAGCAGCGGTTTTCTTTTTGCTTCTCATTCCCGTTTACCGCTTTGGTGCATTTGGAGGCGGTGATATCAAGCTTTTCAGTGTCTGTGCCCTGTTTACGGGAATCATGCACAGTATTTCTATTTTTATCTATGCCTGCTTCGCAGGCGCGTTCATTTCCATTTTCTTATTGGCGTATCGCCTGATCTTCAAGAAAACAAGAAAAAAAGCAGTCATCCATTTCAGTATTCCGATCCTGTTTGGCGTGATTGCACTACAAACAGGAGGAAGTATTTTATGAATCAGTTACTTGCAATCTGTGACAGGGAGACGATCCTTGTGAAAACGCTTTCCGCGTATTTAAAAGACCGCTTTCATTTTCCTATTATGGCATTTGATGATGCGGATCGGTTTCTGGCATTTGAAAAGGGGCGGGAGGAAGAGGATATCTGTCTGATCGGGGAAGATTTTCTGGATGCTTTTCAGACAGAGCAGCTTCTGACAAAGGTCAGACGCCCATTGTATCTGACGGAAGCAAAGAATGGATCCGGTATTTATAAATACCAGTCGATCCATGAGATGGCAAAGGCCATTTTGAAGCTGTGTGAGGAGGAAGCACTTCTGCCGGTAAAAGGAACTGCGATAGCGCAGACAAAGCTGATCGCTTTTTATTCCCCCGCGCATCATATGCTGCAAAGCTCTATTGCGCTGACGATGGGACAGATCCTGGCAAAAAACAGGAAGGTGCTTTATCTGAATTTTGAACCGTATTCCGGTTTTGAATATATTATGCAGAAAAAATTTGTATACGACATGATGGATATTCTGTATTTTTTGCAGGAGGATGCGGAGAAATTCAGATGCCGGCTGGAAAGTATGGTAGAAATGACCGGAAACCTATACTACTTACCGCCTGTTTTTTCTTATCCCGATATGGAGGAAATCGATGAAAAAACGTGGCAGGCATTTTTGCAGAAGATCATCCGGGAAACAGACTATGAGGTAATCATACTGGATCTGACGGAGCAGGTAAGAGGGCTTTTCTCTTTGCTGGAGCTGTGTGATGAGATTTACAGCTGTATCCCAAAGGATGGGCTGGCAATGGCAAAGATGGAACAGTATAAAAAGCTGCTTTCCCATATCAAAAAAGAGGATCTGCTTTCCAAAACAAAGGAATGTAAGATCCCGGTCTTTAAGGAATTTTCTTACCAGGCAGCACTTTATACCCATACGGAGCTGGCAGATTATGTACAGAAGCTGATGGAGAAAGAGGAAGAAGATGAATGAGCTGAAACAGGAGATCAAAAGCCGCCTTCTGGAAAAGCTGGATCATTCCATGGAAATAGAAGATGAGGCAGTGCAGGAGCTGATTGAAAAAGAAGTCTGGCTTATGGGGAAGGAGACGTATATCCCACTGGCAGAGAAAAAAAGACTTTGCAGGGAAATCTATTATGCGATCCGGAAGTTTGATGTTTTGCAGGAGCTTCTGGAAGATGAAACAGTGACAGAGATCATGGTAAACGGTCCGGATCACATTTTCATTGAAAAGGAAGGCAGATTGCAGCGTTGGCAGGTTTCTTTTGAGTCAAAGGAAAAGCTGCTGGACGTGATCCAGCAGATTGTTGCAAAAGCGAACAGAGTGGTCAATGAAAGCAGTCCGATCGTAGACGCAAGACTTGCGGGAAGCCGTGTCCATGTGGTACTGCCGCCTGTTGCACTCAATGGGCCGATCCTGACGATCCGCCGCTTCGGAAAGACGCCGCTGCTCATACCCGAGCTTTTAAGATTTGGTTCCATTTCGCAGGAAATTTGTACATTTCTGGAAAAGCTTGTCGTTGCTGGCTACAACATTTTTATCAGTGGCGGAACAGGAAGTGGGAAGACAACCTTTTTAAATGCACTTTCTTCTTTTATACCCCGCACAGAGCGGATCATTACGATCGAGGACAGCGCAGAGCTGCAGATTCAGGGAAATGACAATCTGGTGCGGCTGGAAACAAGAAATGCCAATGTAGAGGGCTGTAAGCCTGTGACGATCCGGGATCTGATCCGTGCATCGCTTCGTATGCGGCCGGACCGGATCATCGTCGGGGAAGTCAGGGGCGCAGAAGCGATCGATATGCTGCAGGCATTAAATACGGGGCATGATGGGAGTCTGAGCACCGGTCATGCCAACAGTGCAGCGGATATGATCGCCCGTCTGGAAACAATGGTACTCATGGGGATGGAGCTTCCGCTTGCAGCGATCCGCAGGCAGATCGCAGGTGGTGTGGATCTGATCGTTCATCTGGGGAGACTGCGGGATAAGAGCAGACGGATATTGTCTGTATCAGAGGTTGTTGGCTATGAGCAGGGGGAAGTTCTGCTTTCTGTTTTATATGAGTTTCAGGAAACGGGAGAAAGGGATGGCAGGGTGCAGGGCATATGGAAAAAGACAGGGGAACTTGTTCATACAGAAAAATTGCAGCAGGCGGGTATTATGTTATGAACTATGACAAATACAAGTTTAAGTGGCAGGAGATACTTTCATTTCTGATGACTGTTACAGGTCTGTTTTTACTGATCGGAAA
>DJNY01000103.1 GCA_002441865.1 Lachnospiraceae bacterium UBA6452
CCAAGCCGGTACATTCCGTTTTCCACGGTCAGTGATACTGCATCATCCAGATCTTTTGCATCTTCTCCGTCGATCGTGACCATCTGTACATTTCTCAGATCCAGTCTGCCTGCCCGGTCTGCTTCCGAAACCGGATTGGAAACCCGCTGCGCCTGATCCAGCACACGTTTTTCAAACGCAGTCGGAATACCGAATGCCTTTACGATCGAGAGGATATCTACGCCCGGATCATCACGATGCCCAAGTATTTCCACGATCTTTCCCTCCGGATTTCTGCGTTCTCCGCCATAATCACGAATCTCACAGACTACCTTATGCCCGTCTACCGTGCCTCCGATCGCTCCTGCCGGGATAAAAATATCTGTCGGAATCTTCGTGTCATCCGGGATTACAAAGCCAAAGCTTTTACTTTTCTCAAAGGTACCAACCACCTGTGTGATCTCATGCTCCAGCACGGAAACGATCTCTGCCTCCTGCCTTCTGCCCCGTGACGGCGGCAGCAACCGGAAGCTGACCTTATCATGATGAAATGCATTATGCACATATTCTTCAGGTACATAATAATCTTCTTCCTGTCCTTCTACCTCAATAAAGCCAAAACCTTTCTCATTGGCTATAAAGCGTCCTTCCAGCACAGGATTTTCCGGTGCTTTATATTTCCCGCGTTTGGTGATCTCGATCGCATGTTCCTTTAAAAGTTCTTCCAATGCCTGCTTCAGCTGTGGTCTGTCCTCCGGCTCTACCTGCAGAAAGATCGCCAGCTCCTTTTCCTTCATCGGCACATAAAGTGCATCACGTACCAGATCGTATATGATCTTTTTTCTTTCTTCATAACTTTTCTTTGCCATTCTACTCCTCACTACTTAAATTCCGTCTCCAAATAAAGTGTGCGCCAGCCGCACACTTTCGCGCCCGAGCGGATGCGAAGCATAATTTTCCGTTCCGCGAGGTGCGCATCTATGCAAACTTGCTTGCTTTTGCTGTATAGGAGATTCCAAAGGAATTTCCTATACAGTAAAAAAGCACTCTTAAAAAAGAGTGCTTTTTTGATCATAAACCTTTTAAAATTTGTTTATATTCAATACAACTGCCAGAACCATGAACAATACTGCCATTACACGCGTGATCTTCACAAGCGCGCCCTCCATGGAACGACCTTTATTCTTACCCCAATAGCTTTCAGCAGCACCGCTGATAGCTCCAAGGCCTGCACTCTTTCCTTCCTGCATTAACACTATAATTGTTAAACCGATACAATCGATGATAAATAACACTGTTAAAATAATTCTGATAACGCTCATTTATAAACCTCCTACTGTCACAAACATTATTATCCTAGCATACCTACCATCAAAATACAAGCCTTTTCTTTTAAATTTGGAAGACAGACATACTCTGTTCCATCGTATGCGAGATATTCTTAAGGCTGACAGCCTCCTCTGATAACTGATCGGAAATTGCCTTTACCTCTGTTACAGAAGCGGATGTTTCCTCTGTAGAAGCAGCATTTTCCTGTGCGATCGCAGATAAGTTCTGTACAATATCGATCACACCGCTTCTCTCATGATCAAGCTGTTTTGTTTTTTCATCAATTGCTGTCATACCGGCAATTGACTGCTCCACATTTTTCTGGATTTCATCAAATGCCTGTTTTGTATTATCCACATGTTCACTTTGCTTTTTAAAGATCTCTTTTACATCTTCCATAATAGAAACTGCTTTCTGGGAGTCTTCCATCAGAACACGGATGATCTCACTGATTTCCTTTGCAGATTCATTAGACTGCTCTGCCAGCTTCTGGATCTGAGCCGCTACTACCGCAAATCCCCGGCCCTGTTCACCGGCTCTGGCTGCCTCTATGGATGCATTTAAGGAAAGCAGATTCGTTTCTTCGGCAATTTCTGTGATCATACTTGCCGCCTCATGGATCTTACTTGCAGATGCATTGGTCGTATCTGTCTGTTCTGCGATCACATGGATATACTGCATAGCCTGATCGTTTACCTGTTCCAGCTGCCCGAGTGCCTGCGTTGCACCCTGTCCGGACTGCTGCATACGCGCTGCATATTGCATCAGTTCATCTACCTGATCTGCTGTCTGCTCGACCATATCACCCATACCGACTACCTTTTCGGTGGCAAGCTGTGTATCCCCCGCCTGGGAAGATGCACCATCTGCGATTTCTCCTACCGCACTGTCAAGCTGCTGCATCGTTGTTGCAGTCTCGGAAGCACTGTCATGTACATGATTGGAAGCCTCAAGAAGCAGCCTGCTCTGCTCACGCACTTCTCTGACCACATCTGCCAGTTCTGTCCGCAAATGTTCCAGTGCACGGCTCATAGCACCGATCTCATCCTTTCTGGCAAACAGATTCTGACCTGTCTGATGTTCTGAAAAATTCATTGCAGCAAGCCTGTCCGCAAAATTTGTCATTCTGATGATCGGTTTTACAATAATGCCTGCAAATACAATACCAATGACCAGGCCGATGATAACGGTTCCGACCAGAGATGCAGCTCCCATTCTGTTCATCTTTGTAACCGGTGCAAGTACTTCGCTTTCATTGGCGGAGACGATCAGCATGAACTTGTGATATGTACTGACATATAAAGCTGCATACTTGACCTCTCCTCTATAATCATAAGTCCTGACACCACTCTTTACTTCCTTACCGGCTTTTACATCCTGTACCGCCTGTTTGACCACTTCGTTCTCTACAGGCTTTCCAATCTTGCTTCCATCCGGATGATAGACCATGGTGCCATCTTCGTCTACTACATAAACATAACTGGACGTAACGCCCTCAATGCCGACTCCGTCCAACTTTTGAGACAAAGCATCTGTCTTCAAAACATAGGTTGCATCTCCATCCGCTTTTTTGACTTCTCCGTCCAGGATACCTCCATATGCCATAGCCAGATCCTCAATATAGTGCTGAGATAACTTGGTTAATTCCCTCTCCGCTGTTGGTGCATAGCTCCAAATCAAAAGTATCCCCGTTGCCAGTGTAATAATGAGGAAAGAGAGAACCAATCTAACCTTAATAGAATTCTGTGCTTTTACTTTTTGATTCATATTAACCACCCCTATTAAATTATATTTTGTAAAATTTATTTTACCATTCCCATTTTCCAGCTTCAACCTTCCCGATTGCTCTTTCTGTTTTTATGTTCAAAAGTGGTCTGTTTTCCTGCGTTTTCGGTCATTTTTGTCGTACTCTGTCATTTTTTTCAAACAAATCTTTATATAACAAAACAGGCTCTGCTGCAGTCATGATCTGCAGACAGAACCTGTCTTTTGTTTCTTTATTTAACTGTTCCGGATACTATTATTTCTTGATCAGTAAGGATTTTCCTGTCATTTCTGCCGGTTTTGTCATACCCATTGTCTCAATCAGAGTCGGTACGATATCAGCCAAGCAGCCGCCTTCTCTTAAGGTATAAGCAGGATCATAGTTTACCAGGATAAACGGTACCGGATTTGTTGTGTGTGCGGTGAAAGGTGCACCTGTCTCATAATCCACAAGCTGCTCACAGTTACCGTGATCTGCACAGATAAACATCGTTCCGTTGACACTCAGAAGCGCATCTACAGCTTTTCCTACACATTCATCTACTGTCTCCACCGCTTTGATCGCTGCTGCTTCCACACCTGTATGTCCTACCATATCCGGGTTAGCGAAGTTAATGATGATCACATCATATTTTTCAGATTTGATCGCAGCACACAGCTTATCGCATACTTCATAAGCACTCATTTCAGGTTTCAGATCGTATGTTGCAACATCCTTCGGAGAATTTACAAGAATTCTGTCCTCTCCTTTATTCGGCTCTTCTACACCGCCGTTAAAGAAGAAAGTAACATGGGCATATTTTTCTGTCTCTGCGATTCTTGCCTGTGTCATATTATGTGCAGCAAGCCATTCACCAAATGTATTTGTCACTGCAATCTTATGGAATGCAACATCTTTATTCGGGATTGTCGGATCGTAGTCTGAGAAGCAGACATATGTCACATCCAGACGTTTTCCTCTCTCAAAGCCCTTGAAATCATCATCGCAGAATGCGTGTGTGATTTCTCTTGCACGGTCAGGTCTGAAATTAATGAATACAATGCTGTCCTTATCCTGAATAGTTGCTACAGGTTTACCGTTTTCTACAACTACTGTCGGCTTTACAAACTCATCTGTCTCATCTCTGTCATAAGATGCCTGAATGCCTGCTGTTGCACTTTCTGCTTTCAGGCCTTCGCCCTTTGTCAGTGCATTGTAAGCCAGCTCCACTCTGTCATAGTTATTATCTCTGTCCATTGCATAGTAACGGCCGCATACAGATGCAACCTTACCGACACCAAGTTTTTTCATTTCTGCCTCAAGCTGCTCTACATAACCTTTTCCTGATGCAGGAGGTGTATCACGTCCGTCTAAGAAGCAATGTACGTAAACTTTTTCCAGATCAAATTTCTTTGCCATTTCCAGCACACCATATAAATGTGTAATATGGCTGTGTACACCACCATCGGATACAAGTCCGTAGATGTGCAGCGCACTATCATTTTTCTTACAGTTTTCCATAGCCTTTACAAGTGCCGGATTTTCAAAGAATGTACCATCCTGGATCTCTTTCGTGATTCTGGTCAGTTCCTGATATACAATTCGTCCTGCGCCCATGTTCAGATGTCCGACTTCTGAATTACCCATCTGGCCTTCCGGCAGACCAACTGCCATTCCGGATGCATTACCTTTTACAAACGGATATTCCTTCATCAGCCTGTCCATAACCGGTGTGTTTGCCTCAGCTACCGCATTATGGTCTTTTCTGTCATTTAAACCGTATCCGTCTAAGATCATCAATACTGTTGTCTTTTTGCTCATGATTTATCTCCTTTTTCTTTCTTCCATTTCCATCTTGCGAAATTAGTATACACGTTCCGCGCCTGTTTTTCAAGATTACAGGGCAAAAAAGGCAGGATATACAACCGTACATCCTGCCTTCTCTCATTTTTCATTAAT
>DJNY01000185.1 GCA_002441865.1 Lachnospiraceae bacterium UBA6452
TGCCACGGCAACATCTGCCGTTCCCCAATGGCAGAATTCATTATGAAGGAGCAGCTCCGCAAGCTGGGGCTGGAAGAGGAGTTTTATGTGGCTTCTGCCGCAACAAGCTCGGAGGAGATCTGGGATGGCGTAGGCAATCCGGTGTATCCGCCGGCGCGGGCTGAGCTTGCGAAGCATGGCATTAGCTGTGGGCAAAAGCGGGCAGTGCAGCTTGTAAAGGAAGATTATGAGAAATACGACTATCTGATCGGTATGGAACAGATGAATATCCACAATATGATGCGGATCCTGGGCTCTGATCCGGATCATAAGGTATACCGGCTGCTGGATTTTACGGATGAACCGGGCGATATCGCGGATCCGTGGTACAGCGGGAAGTTTGGGCTGACCTATGACCAGATCGACAAAGGCGTTTCCTATCTGATCGGAGAACTGCAGCAGAAGCTGTGGGATGTATAATAGTAAAATCTGACATAAAACAGGGCAAAATTGGCTTAAAATCTGCCAATATACCATCTGTTCAAAAGGAATACTTTATGCTATTATTGCTTCGTATGGCGATTGTGCCGGGTTTTGAATGGAGTAATATTGTATGGAAATGTTAATAGATGTGATTTTGGATACTTTGCTCGATGCAGCAAAGTTATTTCCGTTTTTACTGCTGACCTATATTGCGATGGAGCTTTTGGAGCATCATGCAGGCGATAAGTCAGTGGCATGGCTGAAAAAGTCAGGAAAGCTTGGACCGGTGATCGGAGCGGTAACAGGACTGTTCCCGCAATGCGGATTTTCTGCGGCAGCTTCCAATTTGTTTGCAGGTCGCGTGATCTCAATGGGTACGCTGATCGCGGTTTATTTATCAACATCGGATGAAATGCTTCCGATCCTGATTTCAGAAAAAGTACCGCTGCATGTAATCCTGTCTATTTTGGGAGCAAAGCTCATCACAGGTATTGTGGCAGGTATTTTGATCGATACGGTTGCACACTGGCTCAAGAAAGACAAAGATAAAGATTATCACATTCATGAGCTTTGTGAACATGAGCATTGTCATTGTGAAGAAGGCGTGCTTCGGTCAGCCCTTCGTCACAGTCTGCAGATCCTGTTGTTTATCATCATCATTACTTTTGTGATCAATTATTTTATGGCATATATCGGGCAGGCGGGTATTCACTATGTGACGATCGGAGAATCCTATGGCGTGATCCTGCTGGCATCACTGCTTGGACTGATCCCAAACTGTGCGGTTTCTGTAGCACTGACGCAGCTTTATCTCGGCGGAATGCTGGGAGAAGGAGCACTTCTGGCAGGTCTTCTGGTCGGTGCAGGTGTCGGTATTTTGATCCTGTTACGCGTTAATAAACGTCCATTGGAAAATGCGAAGGTGATCAGCCTTTTGTGGGCGATCGGATTTTTGGTAGGATGTCTTGTAAAGGCACTTGGCATTCGTTTTTAATAAAGAAAAAGATAGGGCGCGATGCAATTTTGCATCGCGTTTTTTGTTATGGCGATGAGGAAAATGCATGCATTTGACGACCGCTAATCAGAGCGAGATTCGCAGAGCGTATCTCGTCTCTGCCGCTATACATCCGTAATTTCAAGTATACAGTCACAACTATCTGCACAGACTAAAGTATCTATGGAATGGAAAGAAGGCAGAAAAGGTGACAGATGTCTATGTGGTACTGAAGGAGAGTGTGCAGGTCAAAGCAGAGATTGTCCGCGTGGATGACGTGGCACAAATTTATACCCGGAAAGATGCATTAAAAGCAAGGCTCAAAGAAGTGTTTGTCTATCAGTTCCGGCAGAAACAAAAGAGCCGGGGAAAGCAGCGGGAAGTGATCGGAGCGCTTTATGTGCTGGAATGTATCGGAAAGGCCTGCCCGGACTGCAGTGTGCATCTGCTGGGAGAAACAGATTGTCTGGTGGAATGGGTGCAGGAGGAAAAAGCACCGAAGTGGCACAGGATCTGGCAGACATTAAAGATCGCCTTTGTAGCACTTTTATGTTTTGCGGGCGGTGCGTTTTCTATCATGGCATTTCACAATGATATTTCCATTACAGATCTGTTCAGGCAGCTATACGAGCTTGTGATGGGAGAGGAATCCTCCGGCTGTACAATGCTGGAGCTGTCTTATTCGATCGGGCTTATGGCAGGTATTATACTTTTTTACAATCACATTGGAAAGCGGCGGATCACACAGGATCCGACACCGATCGAAGTGTCTATGCGAAGTTATGAAAAGGATCTGACAGAGGCTATGACTTCTACCTGGGGACGGGAGGAGAAAACGATAGATGTGGATTAAAGAAATTATAATTATTCTGTTTGGGCTGGCTGGCGGCGGTGTTGTAGCAGGCGGCGTTTTTACGGTATTTACGGCGGTCGGTCTGATCCCACGGTTCGCAGAGCGGACTGACAGTGCAGATCATATTCTGCTGTATGAAAATATGCTGATCCTGGGAACATTGACCGGGCTTATAACGACCGTGTATTACGATGCGATATTTGCACCGGTACAATACAGTATAATACACGGAGAAGTTAGCATAGGCTTATTTCTGACGATTTTGCAATACTGCATTTTGATTTTATACGGATTCTTCACGGGAAATTATGTCGGTTGTCTGGCGCTATCCATTGCTGAGATTGCGGATGCACTGCCTATTATGGCAAGACGGTTTTCCATGAAAAGAGGAATCGGGATCGCACTTTTGGCTCTGGCAGCGGGAAAGCTGGCAGGTTCTTTGTATTATTATTTTCACGCATTGTTTGAAACGGCCTAGAATCGCACATACTATAAGTACAAGGGGACAAGATTATAAAACGGGAAAATGCAGATAGTAAACAGATGTAAAAATGAGCAGAAGAGCAGGAAAGGAGCGCAAAACAATGGATCATAATTCACAGATCAGAAATGTGTATACGGCTGCGGGCATGCAGGAAAAACGGAAACTGGAAGCAGATACGAACGGTACAACGGCGGAGGAAGCGGAAGGCAGTACTTATCCGGAAAAAACGGCAGATGAAAAGAAGGAGCAGGAAAAGCAGGCATATCAGGATTATATGAAGGAAATCACGCCACAGAAAAATCTGGCTTTGCAGATGCTGAAAGCCTTTCTGACAGGTGGTGTCATCTGTATCATCGGACAGGTGATCTTAAATTATTGTCAGTCACTTGGCATGGAGAAGGATATCGCGGGAAGCTGGTGTTCCCTTCTGTTGATTCTGCTCAGTGTACTGCTGACGGGATTTAGTGTGTATCAGGTAATTGCTGCATGGGGCGGCGCGGGAGCGCTTGTTCCGATCACGGGATTTGCCAATTCCGTGGCTGCACCTGCCATCGAATATAAAGCGGAAGGTCAGGTTTACGGAATTGGTGTTAAGATATTCTCCATTGCAGGTCCGGTTATTTTATACGGTGTCTTTACAAGCGGAATTCTGGGCTTTTTTTACTGGATCGGGAAGCTGCTGGGCTGGGTATAAAAGAGATGCGGTGCAGAAATGACAGAGAGAAAAGGCAGAGAGAAAAGAGCAAATAGAGAAGATTGAAATTGAGATAGAGATAGAGAAAAAGGAAGGTGTAGGATGAAAAAAGCGATTTTTGAAATGGGCGAAAGCAGCGTGAAGCTGCCAATGCCTGTTTATATTGTAAATGGGGCGTCGATCGCCGGAACAAAAGAAGGGCAGGGACCGCTGGGAAACTGTATCGATCATGTGCTGACAGATGACCAGTTCGGAACAGATAGCTGGGAGGCGGCAGAATGTAAGCTGCAAAAGGAAGCAGTAGCGATCCTGCTGAAAAAGACAGAGGTTTCGGAAAAGGAGATCCGTTATCTGTTTGCGGGCGATCTGCTCGGACAGTCCATGGCAAGCTCCTTTGGACTGGCTTCTTATGAGATCCCGTATTTTGGAGTGTACGGTGCCTGTTCAACCTGTGGGGAGAGCCTGAGCCTTGGCGCAATGACGATCGGCGGCGGGTTTGCTACGCAGGTTGTCTGTGTAACCTCCAGTCATTTTGCAAGTGCGGAAAAAGAGTTCCGTTTTCCATTGGAATATGGCGGACAGAGACCAAAATCTTCTACCTGGACGGTAACGGGAAGCGGAGCTTTCCTGCTGGCAACCGAGATAAGTGATCCGATGGTACAGATCACCGGGATCACGACCGGAAAAGTAGTCGATATGGGTGTCAAGGACAGTATGAATATGGGATGTGCCATGGCGCCTGC
>DJNY01000107.1:0-658 GCA_002441865.1 Lachnospiraceae bacterium UBA6452
GCAATGGAAGAAAACAGGGGGTCTGGCATGCTTTTTAACTCAATTTCTTTTTTGTGCTTTTTTCCGGTTGTTGTAGGGATTTATTTTCTGGTTCCGAAAACGGCAAGATATCTCTGGCTGCTTTTTGCCGGTTACTATTTTTATATGAGCCAGAATCCCGGATTTGCTCTGTTACTGCTTCTGACGACTGTGATCACTTATGCCAGCGGTCTCATGCTTTCTGCACTTTCCCAGGAAAGTAAGCCGAAGGCGGACTGCCTGAAAAAGTGGGTGGTATTTGGCAGCGTATTTGCAAATCTCGGGATTTTATTTATGTGCAAATATATTCCTTTTCATCTGTTTGTTCCTGTTGGAATTTCTTTTTATACCTTTCAGGCACTTTCCTACACGATAGATGTTTATCGGCGGAAAGCAGAGGCGGAAAAGAACTTTTTCAGATATGCGCTTTATGTATCGTTTTTCCCGACGATATTATCGGGTCCGATCCAGCGGGCAGCAGATTTCCTGCCGCAGCTGAAGGCACTGGCGCAGAAAAAGCTCTGGGATGAAAAACGAATTGCAAATGGGCTGTTCTTTATGCTGTGGGGCTATTTTTTAAAACTTGTTCTGGCAGACCGGATCGCCGTTTTTGTGAATGCGGCATATGCGGGATATGAAA
>DJNY01000107.1:751-15825 GCA_002441865.1 Lachnospiraceae bacterium UBA6452
TGTGATTTTGCGGGCTATTCCTGCATCGCGATCGGCGCAGGTACTGTTATGGGATTTACGCTGATGCGGAATTTTGATGCCCCCTATCTGGCGGGATCGGTCAAGGAGTTCTGGCGCAGATGGCATATCTCCCTGAGCAGCTTTCTGCGGGACTATCTGTATATTCCGCTGGGTGGTAACAGAAAGGGGCAGATCAGAAAATACCGGAATCTGCTGCTGACATTTCTGGCAAGTGGTATCTGGCACGGCGCCGGATGGCATTTTGTATTCTGGGGTGGTCTGCACGGCGTTTATCAGATCGTTGGAGATCTGCTGCGCAGATGCCTGCCACAGAAATTGACACAGGCGTCACATCCTGCTTTGAAGCTGCTCCGGATCGTGCGTACCTTCTGTCTGACAAGCTTTGCATGGATTTTTTTCCGGGCAGATTCCATGCGGAGTGCTTTTGCTTATATCGGAAGAATGTTGACTGCAGGCGGTTTGTCACAGTTATGTGACGGTACGATCCTGGGAATGGGACTGGATCTGTATGAATGGGGAATCCTGCTGGCAGGACTTTTTGTTCTGGTGCTGGCGGATTTTTTGAAATACCGAGGAAAAGAAATGACGGAACGTGTGATGGAAAAACCGCTGATCCTGCGGTATATCGTGGCTTTGTGCCTGCTTGCGGCTGTCTATGTATATGGCATGTATGGGCCGGCTTATGATGCGGCGCAGTTTATTTATTTTCAGTTTTAAGGAACGTGTTTATGAAAAGAAAAGGGATCCGCATACTTGTATTTTTCCTGCTTGCAGGTGTGCTTCTGTCACAACTGAATCGTGTGCTTGCCTTTCGTTATGAAGATGGTATCCTGCAGATGGAAGGGTTTTACAAGCAGTCCCGGGGTAGTGTGGATGTTCTGGTCATGGGTTCCTCCCATGCATATGTGGATATCGATCCGGCCGTGCTGGAAACAGAGGAAGGTATCTATGCTTATGATCTCTGTGCCAGCATGCAGCCAATCTGGGATACGTACTATGATCTGAAAGAAGCACTGAAATACCAGCAGCCGAAACTTATTGTGGTGGATATTTACCGGCTTGTGGAATCCTTTGATTATGTGAAGGAAAGCAAGCTGATCAAAAGTACATTCGGCATGCGGCCCTCCAAAGAAAAAATGGCGGCGATCCGGGAGAGCCTTCCGGCGGAGCAGCAGAAGGATGCATGGCTGTACTTTCTGGAATTTCCGGTCTATCATAACAGATACCGTGAGGTAACGTTTTCCGACTTTCTGACGGATTACAGTCTGCCGGAAGATTACCGAGGCCATGTGCCCGCAGATCATGTGGAAGCAATGGAGCGGCCGGACGTATCACAGGTGACGGAGCAGATGCCCATGACGGAAAAAACGGCACTGTATTTTCAAAAGCTTCTGGAGCTGGCAAAGCAGGAGAAAATACCGGTGCTGCTGATCCTGACACCGTATATTGTGCAGGAAGATGACCAGAAGGTGTATAATACAGTGACAGAGCTGCTTTCAGCTTACCCGGAGGAAGAGGTACGGTTTATTGATTTTAATAAGGCATATGATGAGATCGGGATTGATTTTGCAACTGATTTTGCCGACTATGACCATCTGAACATGGCAGGCTGCCAGAAGTTCAGTTCCTATTTTGGTAAGGTGCTCCGCACCTTGTATGAACTTCCGGATCACAGAAACGAACAATAAAGAAAAACAGTGTGATGAGAATTTTTGGAAAGAAACATAAAGCGGAAAGGAAAGCAATGCAGCTGAAGCAAGATAAAACCAGAGGAAAACTGCATAAAAGCCGGAAAAAGCTCCTGGCACTTGTTCTGGTGGGTACTATGCTCTTAGATATTTCTATGCCGGTTTATGCAGACCGGAGTAAAAATGACACAGCCCTGCCACAGGAGCAGGAAGCAGTATCAGGGAATGCAGCGGGCTATACGGATCTGGATTTTGAACTGCCGGAGGACCGGGCAGAGCGGGAAAACGATATTGCGACATTTTCGCTGGAACCGGAGCGGGCAGATGCGGTATCTGGAAATGAGTTGCCTACAGCTTACCGGTCAGATGCGGTGGAGGCAGACGGTAAAGTGATAAGTTACCTGCCTGCAGCATTCCGGGATCAGAATCCCTATGGGATCTGCTGGACATTTTCTGTGCTGGCAGCCTGTGAAGCTTCCATGATACGGAACGGACTGGCAACGGGCAGTATTGATCTGTCAGAACGACATCTTGCTTATTATTTTTATAATAAGGGAAATACAGCGGATGCAAAGGGCGGTACAACGGGTGATTACAATGAGGCTGTGATGGCGGGCAGAAATTATCTGACACAGGGCGGAAATACCCTGCTTACCATGTGGCATCTTGTCAGCTGGTGCGGGCCTGTTGCGGAGGAAAAGGCACCATACAGCGGACTTGCCGCAGACAGCAATGCGGATATGAACGGTCTGCTGGGAAATGTCAATTCTACCGGTGCAGCCTATGAAGAAGATGCCTGCCATGTGCAGAATGCGTTTCTGATCAATATGGGCACGGCAGCAGAGACACAAAGGAAGCAGGAACTGAAAAAACTGATCATGCAGTATGGAGCACTTGGTATCAGCTATTATTCATCGACCGGCAGTCAGTATGATGACCCCGCGCATGACAGCTATTATAATCCGGGGGTAACAGGTACCAATCATGCAGTGGCAGTCATTGGCTGGGATGATACTTTCCCAAAGGAGAATTTTGCACAGCAGGCGCCCGGTGATGGGGCGTGGCTGATCCGTAACAGCTGGGGCGATGAGAAAACGGGCTGTGCGCAGAACGGTAATTTCTGGTTGTCCTATTATGATGCATCCATTAACAGCACGGAAACTACTACAAGATATGCCTATGTATTTGATGCGCAGGCAGCGGATAATTATGACAATATCTGTCAGTATGACGGAGATGCGGGCATGTCGGTGATCACAACAAATGGAGCGGCAAAGGCTTCCAATCTGTTTTCAGTGACAGAAAAAGGCGGAGAAATCCTGCGGGCCGTCGGAATCGGGATCGGACAGACAGATACGGACTGCACTTTGTCTATTTACAAAAATCCGGAGGCGGGAGATCTGCAAAGCGGTACACTTCTGCTATCGCAGGACGTACATCTCACATATCCGGGCTACCATACGATTCCGCTGACAGAGGCATTGTCATTTGAAGAGGGGGACAGTTACGCGGTTGTCTATGAATTTGCAGATACGGTTTCCCTGTATATCAGTAAAGATACCCAATATACCAGCAGCGGAAATCCGTTTATTTCCGTGTCTACTTATGAGAATCCGGGTGTGAGTTTTTTATATGAAACAAAGTGGGAGGATATGTCGGAAAAGACGATCCGGACGACAAACGGCAGCGTGGAAGGCGCGATCCTGCGGATCAAGGCATATACGGATGACAGAGTGCCTTCGCAGAACCCGGCCGTATCATCTGATCCGGCACCTTCGCCAAGTCCGTCCCCATCTCCTTCGCCTTCTCCTGCGCCGACGGCTTCTCCGAGCCCGGTACCGTCTCAGGAGCCGGCAGTCGCAACGCTGACGGCATTAAAGCTTGACAGGGAGAAGCTTACCCTGCAGATCGGCAAACAGGCATCACTGACAGCGACTCCTGCTTATTCTGCAGAAAATGCGACACTGTGGATGGTATACTGGAAATCGGATCACCCGGAAGTGGCATCTGTAAATGACTGCGGAGAAATTACCGCAAAAAAGACTGGAAAAGCTGTCATTACTGTGTATAATGGTACGGTAAGAGCGACATGTACCGTTATCGTTCCACCGGATAAGCCTAAGGTAACGGCGGCTGTTTCCGGGACAAAGCTGAAGCTCAGCTGGAAAAAGGTCAGCGGAGCCTCCGGTTATACGATCTGCCGCCTGAATGGCGGCAGCTATAAAAGGATCAAAACGGTCAAGGCATCGACAAGACAGGTTATGCTTGCCCTGGCAGACGGCAGACAGGCATATTCGTACCGTGTCTGTGCGTACCGGACGATAGACGGGAAGAAATATTACGGCGAAAAGTCCGGTGTAAAATCTGCTGTCCAGGCAGTGTCTTCGCTGCAGGCAAAAGCGGTGCGCGGCAAAGGGATCAGGCTGACGTGGCAGAGCCTGAAATCGGTGGACGGTTATGTGATCTACCGGAAAACAGGGAAAAACGGCAGCTATAAAAAGATAAAAACCGTTGCAAATAAGAAAAGCAACAGATATACGGATAAAACTGCCAAAAAAGGAAAAACGTATTATTACAGGATCAGGGCGTATCGTCTGCTGGATGGGAAAAAGGTGTACGGCAGTTATACGCAGAATATAAAAGTAAAAGCAAAGTAAGGGAAGCACATGTCAACGAAATTAGTGAAGAACAATCAAAAAAAGCGGCAGGAAAGCACGGCGGCAGAAGTCCTGCAAAGTCTGCTGGAATATTTAACCGTTCTCTTTGCGGTCATTATGGGAGGCGTTCTTGTCTTTTATATGCAGGAAGGGTATGTGAAGATCGGTACGGCAAAATTTAACGCTTATGCATATGTCTGTGTATTTGGAATGCCGGTTCTGATGATTCTTGCCATATTCTGGCTTCTGACAGAGAAGCGGGAAAGGCGGAAAAAATTCCGGGAACGCTTTTCGGTAACGGATCTGTTTCTGCTGGCATTCCTTCTGCTGGCATTTATCAGCTTCCTGATGAGCGGGGATCTGAATGCCTGCTTCTGGGGATATGACGGCTGGTACATGGGCTTGTTCGCACAGCTGAGCTTTGTGCTGCTGTATTTTATTTTTTCGAGGTTCTGCAAGGACGGGAAAATAGTCATGACGGCAATCTGCCTGTTTGCGTTGTATGCATTTGTGATCGGTATCCTGCACAGGCTGCTGATCGATCCGATCGGTGTATATGATAATATCTCTGATTTTTATAAGAATCAGTTTCTGTCCACGATGGGGCAGGCATCCTGGTATTCCAGCTTTGTCTGCAGCATTTTACCGCTTGGTGTTTTCTGCTTTTATCTGGCGCAGAAAACATGGATCCGCATCTGCAGTGGTATTTTTACCTTTATCGGGTTTATGACACTGGTATCACAAAATACAGACAGCGCTTATATGGCAAGTACTGCGGTATTTCTGCTGCTTCTGTTTGTTTCGGTGAAAAGCGCAGGACGCATGATCCGGCTCTGTCAGATCGGTCTTTTATATTTTCTGGCGCCGAAGGCAATGTGGCTTTTGCTGAAAATACATCCAAATGCCATATTGGAACTGGATACAATCAGCAATACCCTGTTATTTGACGGAAGAGTCTGGATCCTTCCGGTGCTCTGCCTGCTTTTCATGGGACTTTTCTACCTGCTGGACAAAAAAGGAAAATATGCCACAAATGTGATGGTGGTGATCCGTAATATCTTTTACGGACTGGTTGCAGCGGGCGTGCTCTTCAGTATACTGATCCTTGTTCTGAGTGCAAAGGGAAAGCTTTCGGGCGTACTTTTGACGCTTTCGGAGAAGATCCCATATCTGGCATGGGGCGAGCAGTGGGGTAACGGACGAGGCTTTACCTGGTCGATCACCGGAAAAATGATCAGGGAAATGAGCCCGTTCCATAAACTGTTTGGTGTGGGACCGGATCATTTTGCAGGCTATGCATACAGCTTGTATGAAGAAGAATTGAACTGGAAATGGGGCAATAATGTCCTGACAAATGCGCATAATGAATGGGTCAATATGATCGTCAATTACGGTTTCCTGGGAGCAGCGGCTTATATTGGCTTTTTCGTGTCTGCCCTTGTTCGTTTTGTAAAAAACAGCGAAAACAGTCCGGTGCTTTTATGCGCTGCGGGCTGTATCGTATCTTATATGGGACACAATCTGTTCTGTTACCAGCAGGTACTCTGTACGCCGTTTGTGTTCCTGTTTATTGCACTTGCGGAGTATCAGCTCCGGCAGAAAGCCGGTCGTGAATCCGCGTAAGCAGCGTCTGCCTGTCGGCATCGTCAAGCGAACTGTATTGCAGAAAAGTAAGCTTCAGTTCATGCAGCTTCTTTCCACAGGCAGGACAGAGTTTTTTATGTCCGTTCAGAATATGGATCTTATCACAGGTGATACAATAATGTACATACAGCATGGCAGCTCTCCTTTGTTTACGTGTACACCCTATTTTGATAGCAGCGCAGAAAAACGTCAAGGAGAACCAGTCGACAGATCATGACAGGAACAGGCAGAAGAATGTAATAAAAAAATAATGCATTTTTTACAAAGATGTATTAAAATATATCTAACTATGGTACGGAAATGTACGAGATCACAGGAGGGAATAAAATGAGAACATACCTTGTAACCGGAGGAGCCGGATTTATCGGATCCAATTATATTCATTATATGTTCAAAAAATATGACAATGAGATCCGCATCATCAATGTGGATGCTTTGACATATGCAGGCAATCTGGAAAATTTAAAGGACATCGAAAACAGAGATAATTATACATTTGTAAAGGCTGATATCTGCGATAAAGAAGCAATTTCCAGGATTTTTGCGGAAAATGATATCGACCGTGTGGTTCATTTCGCGGCAGAGAGCCACGTAGACAGAAGTATCCGTAATCCGGAGATCTTTGTACAGACAAATGTGCTCGGTACAGCCGTTATGCTGAACTGTGCAAAAGCAGCCTGGGAACTGCCGGACGGCTCTTTCAGGGAAGGCAAGAAATTCCTGCATGTCTCAACTGATGAAGTATACGGTTCTTTAAGTGAAGACGGCGGTTATTTCTATGAGACAACCCCATATGCACCGCACAGCCCGTATTCCGCAAGTAAGGCAAGTTCCGATATGCTTGTAAAAGCATATATGGACACTTATAAATTCCCGGCAAATATTACAAACTGTTCCAATAACTATGGTCCTTACCAGTTCCCGGAGAAGCTGATCCCACTGATCATCAACAATGCACTGCAGGGGAAAAAGCTTCCTGTATACGGTGACGGTAAGAATGTCCGTGACTGGTTATATGTAGAGGATCATGCAAAAGCGATCGATATGGTACAGGAAAAGGGCCGCCTGTTCGAGACTTATAATGTCGGCGGTCATAATGAAAAGCAGAATATCGAGATCATCCATATCATCATCGATACACTGCAGGAAATGCTGCCTGATTCCGATCCGAGAAAGAAACTGGTATCCAATGATCTGATCACTTACGTTGCAGACCGTAAGGGACATGACAGACGTTATGCGATCGCACCTGATAAGATCAAGGCTGAGATCGGCTGGGAGCCTGAGACAATGTTCAAGGAAGGTATCAAAAAGACGATCAAATGGTTCTTCGAGCATGAAGACTGGATGAAGAATGTAACAAGCGGTGATTATCAGAAGTACTATCAGGAGATGTACAAAGGAGAATAAAATATGAAGGGTATTATTCTGGCAGGTGGATCCGGTACACGCCTTTATCCACTGACAAAAGCAATTTCCAAACAGATCATGCCGGTATATGACAAGCCGATGATCTATTATCCGTTATCGACACTGATGCTGGCAGGTATCCGTGAGGTGCTGATCATTTCCACACCGCGTGATCTGCCTGTCTTTAAAGAATTATTTGGCAGCGGAGAGCAGCTTGGCATGCAGTTTTCCTATGCTGTGCAGGAACAGCCGAGGGGACTGGCAGATGCTTTTATCATTGGCGCTGATTTTATCGGCGACGACAGTGTCGCACTCGTACTTGGTGATAACATTTTCTATGGACAGAGCTTTTCCCGCGTGCTCAGAAATGTTTCCGAGCGTGTACAAAAGGAGAAGGGTGCTACGATCTTCGGTTATTATGTCAGAGATCCGAGAGAATACGGCGTTGTAGAATTTGATGAAAACGGCAAGGCACTTTCCATCGAGGAAAAACCGGAGCATCCAAAGAGCAATTATGCGGTTCCGGGTCTTTATTTCTATGATAATGACGTTGTGGAGATCGCGGCAAATGTAAAACCTTCTGCCCGTGGAGAAATTGAGATCACAAGCATCAATAATGAATACCTTTCCCGTGGAACTCTTCAGGTAGAAACACTGGGGCGCGGTTTTGCATGGCTGGATACGGGAAATCACGATTCTCTTTTAGATGCGGCTGATTTTGTGGCGGCGTTCCAGAAAAGACAGGGACTCTATATTTCCTGTATTGAAGAGATTGCTTATAAACGCGGATTTATTGATAAAGAGCAGCTGCTTGCCCTGGCACAGCCGCTGATGAAAACAAATTACGGAAAATATTTGGTAGAGGTTGCAAATGGACTCTAAACTGAAAGCGCAGGTGATAGCCTGCGTTTCCGTTATCGTACTGCTTATTCTCGGTACGGTATATCTCATCAATCAGGATAAACCTGCAGCTGCAGGCACGCAGGTGGCAGAGACGAGTCAGGAGAGCGCAGAAGCGCAGACAGGTATTTATGCGCAGTATCAGCTGAGACCTGACAGGGATCC
Organism: Lachnospiraceae bacterium UBA6452; assembly: GCA_002441865.1. Taxonomy (GTDB): domain Bacteria; phylum Bacillota; class Clostridia; order Lachnospirales; family Lachnospiraceae; genus CAG-194. The sequence continues at coordinate 9,237 of DJNY01000107.1, forward strand.
GACAGCCTTTCTGCAGGATCCGGACTTCTTTGATGTGGAGCCGGAGGAGGCAGACCAGTCAAAAGTGCTGTCCCTGCAGGCTTCCAGTACACAGAAGGATCTTCGTATTTTTGTGGTGGATGGCAACGGAAATCCGGTCAGCGGTCAGCAGTTTACGTTCCGGATCACAAAGGAAGGTGCCCAGACGCAGACATATGAGGATGAAGATCAGGATGGAATGCTGTATCTGACAGATCTTGCTGCAGGTGAGTATGCGGTTTCCTTAAATCCGGTGGATGGTTATGCAGTACCTGACACAGCACTTTCAGCTTCTGTCAGTGATTCTGTTTCGTATACGGTGCTGCAGGATATCTCTTTTCTTGTAAAGACTGAAGATGAGGTAGATCCGACGGTGGAAGATACCGGTGTCCGGGAAGCGGAGGAAGATGCGGACGGAACGGAAACGAATGTCAGACTGGCAGACGGAGCGTCTGTATTCGGGATTGACGTTTCAAAATGGAATAAGGAGATCGACTGGCAGAAGGTAAAGGCAGCAGGTGTGGAATATGCCATCATCCGCTGTGGATATCGCGGTGCAAGCACAGGTGCGCTGGTGGAAGACCCTTATTTTGAAAAAAATATCAAAAATGCAACAGAAGCAGGTGTCCGTGTCGGTGTCTATTTCTTTACACAGGCAACAACACCGGTGGAAGCAGTGGAAGAAGCCAGTATGGTTCTGATGCTGTGCAACCAGTATAAAATATCATTCCCGCTTTATATCGATACAGAAGGAGCGGGCGGAAACGGAAGGGCAGACGGTCTTGATGTGGAAACAAGAACCGCTGTCTGTACTGCGTTTTGTGAAACAATCGAAAATGCCGGCTATACGGCAGGGGTTTACGCAAGTAAAAACTGGCTGGTCAAAAAGCTTGATGCACAGAAGCTGGCACCGTATTCTGTCTGGCTGGCGCAGTATTCCGGCAAACCGTCCTATCAGGGGGCGTATGATATGTGGCAGTATACCTCAGCCGGGACGATTGACGGCATTTCCACACTGGTCGATTTTAACGTAAGTTATATGGATTATTAAGGAGCAGACATCATACATGAAGAAAAACAGAGTGTGGGCAGGAGTCTTGTTTGCAGTTTGCATACTCCTGTCACTGATCGGAATATGGAAGAGTGTATATGTGAGTGCGGATATTGATGAATCCTATGCATTTACCATGGCGGCTCGGATCGCCGGTGGTGAGCGGATGTTCATTGATCTTTGGGAACCGCATCAGATGTCGGCTTTTTTGTATGCCCCTCTTGTATGGATCTATAAGAGCATCGCCGGGAATCTGGATGGTGCTCTTGTTTTTATGCGCTTTACGGGCGTACTTGTGCAGGCACTTCTTTCAGTCTGGTGCTACTGTGTCCTGCGCCGGTATCAGCCGTTTCTGGCAGGAATCTGCGCGATACTGTATCTGAATTTTACACCGAAGCATATCCAGTCGCCGGAATTTACCAGCATTTATTACTGGATGACAATGGCACTCATTCTCTGTGTGCTCAGCTATATGCAACAAAAGAAAAAACGATATCTTATCCTGGCAGGACTTTTTATGAGCATGGCGGTTTTATGCTATCCGACCGCACTGCTTTTGTTTCTCTACCTGCAGGTGTTATTTTTTGTATATGCAAAGGAAAACCGGAAAGAAAGCTTTCTGTTTGCCCTGACCTGTTTTCTGGCGTGTGTGTGTTTCCTGCTGTACATCTGCATACGTGGCGGCGGTATCACTCCGGTTCTGCAGAATATTCCGAATGTCTTAAGCGATGCTTCCCATAAGCAGTCACTTCTGGCAATGGGAAAAGATCATCTGCTGCACCTTGTGCAGATGCTGTATGTGACAGCGGGTTTTATCGTGCTTTGTCAGGTGGGCAGACCTGTGCTGGATCAAAAGAAAACACATGCATCCGTTTTTATGGGAATATTGCTTTTGCTGCAGACAGTCTGGATGGTGATCCAGTTCCATACGATACGGAATGTGAATTTTATGATCGTCTATCCGGTCATCTGCCAGTTGTTTGTGATCGGCTGGTATGCCTATGCGGCATTTGATAAAACAGAAAAGGACAGACAACTTTTTTATGGTGGTGTATTGCTTTCGGCAGCAGCACTTCTGGCTGTTCTGACGACTTCCAATCTGTCGGCGGAATACTCTGTCAGCTTTCTGCTGCCCGGCGTTCTGGCAGGGCTTCTTCTGATCGGCAGAGTGATCGGAACAGGGGGGAATCGGCAAAAGGCATATCTGGCATATGCAGTGCTGCTGGCTGTTTTGCTGGTGCAGCTGTTTGCGGCGCGTATCCTGCTTGTCCGTTTTACTTCCACGCAGCGGAAAACGATTTTCGACACATATGAAAAAACGGAAAAAGGTGTTCTTTCGGGCATCTATCTGGGCGAGTTTGATTATACGCAATATGAGGCAAAATATGATGCACTACAGAAGTATGTGGGAAAAGAAGACAGGCTGTTGTATATAGGCTGTGATATGTTTTTGTACAGTACATTGGAAAAGGGACAGATCGCGACCGGCAATACAATCTCCACGCCTGCATTTTCCGATCAGCTCATGACATACTACGGACTGTATCCTGATAAAATGCCGACGGTGCTCTTCGTTGACCGGGAATACGGCGCGGATTTTTCAGTATTGCTGGAGGAACAGCCGCTGAAAGGATTTGTGGAGACCTGCTTTGATACCACATCACCTGTGACGGACGGTCCTCTGACCGTTTACTTTGCAAAGGACAGAAAATAGGAGAGAAGATATGGGAAACTGGCTGATCCTGCCATTTTTATTACTGCTTTGTTTCCTGACGGGAAACGTGCTGCAGTATATTACAAAAGAAGAAAAAGAAAACAGGCATCTGCATCCGGTACTTCTGGGCGCGGTTTTCTGGATGTGCTGCTCTGGCGGCGGTTTATTGCTGCAGAGCTTTGATGTGATCTGCCGGCTGTTTATGGGCATGACACTTGGCATCACGGGAATCGGTATCCTGCTTTTTCTGCTGCCTTCTTACCGGCGTTTTACCGCAGAGCAGTTTACATGGAGAGAGAAAGGCGGAAAGCAGGTTTTTCTTCTGCTCATTGCATTTCTGGCAATCTGCATTTCCTATTACCTGAAAGGGTTTACGCTGGAATCTTATTATGATACGCCGGAGCGGGTACAGACGATCCTTTTTACGGGGCGGCTTTCCGGTGTTAATGCGCTGACCGGTGCTGCAGATGATCTGCCGCTGCGCGGCTATGTGCTTCCGGTTTTGTATGCCTGCCTGTGCAGAGCGTTTTCTCTGTCGCCCGCACAGCTTTTATTACAGTATCTGCCGCCGTTTTTACTGCTTCTGATCTTTCTGGCAATGGCTGCATTGTTTACTGTCCTGCCTGTGAAAAAAGAAAATCTGCCGGTTTATCTGCTGTTTTTTGCACTTGCAACGATCTGTGGGGCAAGTGCGTATATGAATACAAGTTATGGTGTTTTATTTGCCGTATATGAGGGAAGCGTGCTCTCGGATTATCTGGTGCTCTGTCTGCTGCCGGTTTTTGTATACGGAACCGGAAAGACGGGGAAACAGAAAGGAATAGCAGGTGTGATGCTTCTGCTTCTTCTGTTGCTTTCCTATCTGCTGGGAGGCAGGGAAAGCCTTCTTGTCAGTGTGGCGGCACTTCTGCTTCTTTTTCTTGTGCGGATCTTTCTTTTCCTGTCTGACCGCGTAGCTGCAGGCAGGAAAAAGGATGGGAAAGGAGGGGACGCCTGATGGATATCATGCTGTATTTTATGAAGCTGGAAGACAAGTACTGGGGACTGTTTCTGGCTGCATTGTTTCTGCTGTATATCTTTCTGTTCATACAGAAAAAACAGGAGGACGGCAGATGGCTTGTGCTATATGGGTTTCTGGCTTATCTTGTTTTTATCTGTCCGCTGACATACCGGCTGTTTGCAGGCTATGGTGGTATGGAGGAAACCTACTATAAGGTCAGTCATATCGAGCTTGTCGTTCCGGTTCTTTGTCTGGCGGCGACGCTTGCATGGCAGAAGATCAGAGGATACAGAAAAAAAATCCTGCCGCTGTTTGAACTGGGGATGGTACTTCTGTTTATATTTTCTGGCACACTTGTCTATACGCAGGCGGGCAGCAGGATGCCTGTGCAGGGCTGCTACCGGGAGCAGGAAAAAGAAGCATATGACCTGATGCTGGAAGATGCCGGGGAGGCGGACGCTGTCACCTTCTGGGGACCGTCGGAGCTGATGGCAAAGAGCCGGATCTACAGTGGCAGGCTGCAGCCGATCTACGGAAAAGATATTGAAGCTTCCCCTGATACCTACAGCGGGCAGCTGCAGACGCTGTATCAGGGATACAGTTCTTATGAGGCAAAGGACAGTCTGCTCATCAACAAGGATGAACAGCTTGGCGCGATCGCAAACTGTCTGCATTTGTATCCGCAGATCGATTGCAGATATGTGGTGGTGTATGATCCGAAGCAGCAGGGAACGGATTTTGATGCGGAAGAGATTTTTACCTCCCTCGGTTATCGTTTTGTGGGCCGGACCGGGGAACTGATGATATTTTCTTTGCAATAAGAGGACGAGAACATGATCGTGATACAATTTTTACTTTGTTTTTGTTATATGTGCGTGATCCCCTATCTGATCGGCTGTCTGTTTGTGGACGGACAGAAGGACGTGGGGAATGTGACCGTACTCCGCATGGCGGCAGGGCTTATGATATCGTATGCTGTATATGAAATACTGGAAGTCGGTTTCCAGCTGAAAAACGGAAGCTTCCGGCTTTTGAGCCTGCTCTTTTTACTGGTATCCGTTCTGCTGGCATTTGCCGGCGTACTGCGCGTTTCTTATCGCAGGCTTGGCATACGGAAAACAGTGGAGAAAAAAAGAACGGAGCGCAAAAATATCGATCCGTTTTTCGTGATCGGCATTTTACTGATCGCTGTACAGATCTTTGCCATTTTGTGGATGGCAACACCGGATAAGGACGATGCGTTTTATTCCGGACTTTCCTCCATGAGCCTGAGCTATGATTATGTGCTGCAGAAGGACGCATATAACGGGCCGATGACCAGTGCGATCTCAAACCGCTATATTCTTTCGGCACTTCCGATCTATCAGGCGACGCTTTCTCTTCTGTCGGACGGTCTGCATCATCTGGTCATCACCCATAATCTGTTCCCGCTGTTTTATATGCCGCTTGCATACGGACTGTATTACCAGCTCGGAAAAAGAATGTTGCAGCAGGAAGGAAAACAGCAGGCAGGCGGTAAGTTTCTATGCTGCCTTGCCCTGCTTCATATGATAGGAAACTACTATGTGTTCAGCCCGGAGAATTTCCTTGTCACACGTATCTGGCAGGGAAAGGGAATGTTTGTGGCACTTGGCGTCCCTTATATCTGGTTCTTTGGTTATCTGGCACTGGAAACGGTTTATGAAAAACAGCTTTATACGCGCAGAGAACGGCTGAGCTGCTGGATCCTGCTGGCAGCGGGGATGCTTGCCTGCAGTTTTATGGGAGAAACAGGGTTGTATCTGGCGCCGTTCCTGTTTGGGTGTCTGGTGCTTGCCATGTCGATCATATACAGAAAATGGCAGGGGATCCTGCCTGCTGTGCTGTGCTGCCTGCCTGAAGCGGCACTTGCGGTATTGTATCTCTTTTAGCAGGAAAGAATCACCGGAAAGGATAAGGTTATGACAGCAATACAGCTTCTGACAGATTTAAAAGAAAAAACAGATGTATATTTCGGACTGGGATCTATCGGCATTTTATTTTTGTGTGCCTTTTTATTCTGGTGCGTTTATAAAGAAAAAAGCCGCATGATGAAGGTGTATGTCTGGTATCTTGGCATTGCCTGCGTCCTCATGCTGAATCCACTGTCCTTGTACATCATAGATAAGACGGGAAATATGGATGTCTATGAACGGTTTTTCTGGCTGCTGCTTTCCCCGGTTATGGTGGCGCTGACCGCATCTGTTCTGATGCAGCATTCCGGAAAGCTGATCCTGCCCTGCCTGATCCTGCTTCTTTTGTGCGGTAACAGTGTTTTTACGACAACAGAATATAAAGCGGCGGAAAATATAGAAAAGATCAGTCAGGATGCGGTCGAAGTCAGTGATATCATCATGCGCGACTTTGAGGGACTTCCAGCAGATGCCAAGATAGAGCCGAACAGACAGGGCGTGGAATTTCCGCGGGCACTTGTGACAGAGCCGCTGGCAGAAGATATCCGTATGTACAATGCCAATATAGAGCTTTGGTATGTCCGGAAAGAATTTGGTAATTATAACAAGAAGAAATGGAATGAGATTGCCTCTCTTCTGACAATGGATGAGAGCGAGATCCCGGTAAAAACAGTCATAAAGGGTATGCGGAAAAGACGGTTCAGCTATCTGGTGCTCGGAAGCTGGCAGGAGCTGACCGGTGACATCAATGCCTATGATATCCGGCTGATCGGACAGACAGAAAACTACCGTGTATATAAATATGATCTGCCGCCGAGATATACGGTCACGCAGTATCAGGATCCGGAAGGCTATCAGTGTATGAGTTATACGAT
>DJNY01000227.1 GCA_002441865.1 Lachnospiraceae bacterium UBA6452
TCCCGTAAATGTCATGCATTCGAAGAATGTATGATGCAGCCTCAGCCCATCACCGAAGGTGATAGCCAATTCCAAAGGAGAATCAAACTATGGCAGACAGCAAGGAAATACAGGTAACAGATATAAAAGGTATTTCCATCGGACACGCCCAGAATTATGAAGCCGGAACAGGTGTGACTGTCCTGTACTTCCCGAATGGCGCAAAAGCTGGCTGTGATATCAGCGGCGGAGGCCCTGCTTCCCGAGAAACACCACTGACAAGTCCTTTGACTGCAGATAACCCGATCAATGCGATCGTATTGTCAGGTGGTTCCGCCTATGGACTTGCGGCTTCTGATGGTGTTATGACATATCTGGAGGAGCACGGAATCGGATATCCGACAGGATTTGCACTTGTACCGCTTGTCTGTCAGTCCTGTATTTTTGATCTGGGTTATAAAAGTGCAAAAATCCGGCCTGATGCAGCGCTTGGAAGAGAGGCAGCAGAGAATGCACTTGCCGGCTGTGATACAGGAATGGGAAATATCGGAGCAGGCTGCGGCGCAACGGTAGGTAAGCTGTATGGCATGGGACAGTCCATGAAAGCAGGACTGGGACTGCATTGTATCCAGATTGGCAGTTTTCAGATCGGAGCGATCGTTGTTGTAAATGCTGCAGGTGATATATACGAGGCCGGAACAGGAAAGAGGCTTGCAGGACTGTTAAATGCGGACAGAAAGCAGCCGCTTGACAGCGTAGCAGAAATGTGCAAATGTCTGGTGCCACATGATCAGTTTACGGGAAATACTACGATCGGCGCAGTCTTTACAAATGCGGCTTTTTCCAAGGCTGAGCTGAATAAGATTGCAAGTATGACAAGAAATGCTTATGCGAGATGTATCAGTCCGGTTGGAACCATGGCGGACGGCGATAGTATTTATGCGATTTCCATTGGATCGGAAAAGGTCGACATCAATGTCGCAGGAACACTTGCTGCTTCTGTCATGCAGGAAGCGATCAAAAAGGCTGTCGTAAGTGCTCGGATCCCGGAAGAAGAGTTTGTTGCTGCCGTGCAGAACTAAATTAAATTTGCCCTATAAGGATAAATATGTTCTTATAGGGCGAATAGTAATTTACAATATATATAAGTAAATCAGGGCTGCTATGTAGAATAAGCAATCGATAGTGTAGCCGACCGAGATTTGCGGAGCATTTGCCGAGCGGAGAGACCGCCACGCTTTTTGGCGGCTGGAGCTCGTGCAAAATATGCTCCTAGCAAATCGCAGGGTAGGCAAACGTGATTGCGTTTCTACATAGCAGCCCTGATTTCGTATAATTAGCTGATTAATCCATTACTCCTCAAAATACTTCTGGAACTTTCCGTTGTCCGCATCAAAGAAGCAGATACCCACGATACCACGGCCTGTGTGTGCACCGATCGCACAGCCCACAGTTGTGATCAGGTAATCTTTGGGACTGCATTCCTTATCCAGAAGCTCTTTGACAAAGCTGAGTGCTGCTTCATCCTCACCATGGCAGATCGCAATCGTCTGCTTGGACGGATCATAAGCATTTTCCTTCACATACTCCACAAGTGTCTTAAAGGACTTTTTCTGCCCGCGTACTTTCTGGATCACAGTAAGCGCACCATTTTTGTCTACGATCAGGATTGGTTTGATATCCAGTGTTTCGCCGATCGTTCCGGAAAACTTGGATAATCTGCCGCCTTTGATCAGGTAGTTTAAAGTGCGGACTGTAAATACATGATGGATATGATCGATAAAATAATCTGCGGCCTCAATGATCTCTTCTTTGGAAGCACCTTTTTCCAGCATGGTAACCAGCTTGGAAACAAGGAGTCCGAAACCGATGGAAGCACATTTGGAGTCGATGATCGTCAGATCAAAGTCCGGATAGTTTTCCAGTACGTTGTTTTTTGCAATATTTGCAGCATTAAAAGTACCGGCAATTCCTGTAGAGAAGCACAGGTAGATCACGCTGTCACCTGCCTCTGCATAGGGCGTAAAGGCATTTTCAAACATTTCCGGATTGATATGGTAGGTGCGGACATCACGATTCATGTCATCTAAAATAGCATAGAATTCTTTTGTCTGGATCGTAGCACCGTCAAAATAGTCAACTTCATCAATAACGACCGGGGTCGGAATTACATGCAGATGATGTGCCTGCACATAGTCCTTTGGCAGATCCGTAGCGGAATCTGTAATAATTTTCAGCATAATAGTTACCTCTTTCGTTTTATTTACTTATTCTGCACTCATCTGATCAAGGAGTGCGATCTTAATATCATACAGCTTTGCGGAAAGATCCACATATACCTTATGCGGATTGACAAGTCTTCTTGTTTCCGGCCATAGCGTTTCCAGCTCTTTTTTACAGTAAGCCTGAATATCCATTACCTTTGGAGATTCATAGACACATTTACCGTTTAGGAAAACAGGAACCATCAGCTCACGCAGTGTATAGCTGCCAGCAGGAAGCTTTGTCTTTTTCCATGGTTCTAACGGATCAAATAAAAGCATTGGCTCATTTTCGTCAAATACTTCATCAGCAAGACAAATGAGATCTGCTTTGATTTTACCACTTTCCTTTTCATAAATTCGATAAATTTTCTTATTACCGGGATTTGTCACCTTTTCGGTATTTTCGGAAAGCTTGATCTTCGGAATGAAGTTACCGTCTTCACCCATAACAGCAGCCAGTTTGTAAACGCCGCCAAAGGAAGGGCAGTCTTTACTCGTGATCAGGTGTGTACCGACACCCCAGGAAGTAATGGCAGCTCCCTGTGCCTTCAGGCTGTCGATCAGGAATTCATCCAGATCGTTGGAAGCGGAAATGATCGCATCCGGGAAACCTGCATCATCAAGCATTTTACGCGCCTTTTTGGAAAGGTAAGCAAGATCGCCGCTGTCGAGGCGGATTCCGTATTTGGTAAGCGGAATGCCTGCTTCTTTCATTTCTTTGAAGACGCGGATCGCATTCGGAACGCCTGATTTTAACGTATCATAGGTGTCTACCAGAAGCAGGCAGGCATTTGGATAAATATCCGCGTATGCTTTGAATGCAGTGTATTCATCCGGGAAACTCATGATCCAGCTATGGGCGTGTGTTCCGCTGACCGGAACGTCGAAAAGCTGTCCTGCCAGCACATTGGATGTACCGACACAGCCGCCGATCATAGCTGCTCTTGCACCGTAAGTACCTGCATCCGGTCCCTGTGCGCGGCGAAGACCGAATTCCATGATTCCGTCTCCTCTGGCTGCAAAGCAGACACGGGAAGTCTTGGTGGCGATCAGGCTCTGGTGATTGATGATATTTAAGATAGCGGTCTCCACAAGCTGTGCCTGCATGATCGGTGCGATGACCTTGATCATGGGCTCACGCGGGAACATGATGCTGCCTTCCGGGATCGCATAAATATCGCCGGTAAATTTAAAATCCTTCAGATAGTCCAGAAAATCCGGCTGGAAAATGCCGAGGCTTGCAAGGTAATCAATGTCCTGCTGTTCAAATTTCAGCTCTTTGATATACTGGATGACCTGCTCAAGACCGGCCATGATGGAATAGCCGCTGTCCATAGGATTGTTTCTGAAAAATGCATCAAAGATGACGGTTTCATTACGATCCTTGTGTTTGAAGCAGCCCTGCATCATCGTTAATTCGTATAGATCGGTCAGGAGGGTCAAATTTTGTCTGTCCATGTTATTTCTCCTCTGTTTTTGCTAATTTTTCTGATTTTTGGATCAGTATAAAACCGATCAAAAATAAGACGACCAGTGCCAGCACACCATAGCTGGAGCTATGGAAAATGAGAGCACACAGGGAAATGATCAGAGGTCCGAAGAAGTCTGCAAATTTCCCGAATATATCAAAAAATCCAAAGTATTCACTGGATTCTTTTTTGGGGATCAGCTTACCGAAGTAAGAACGGGAAAGCGCCTGAATACCGCCCTGGCACATACCGACAAGGACTGCAAGGATCCAGAAGTCGAGTGCACTGTCAAGCAGATAGCCATAGAAGCAGATGCCACAGTAGATCAGGATAAATATTTTGATGATTTTGATAGATCCAAAACGCTCCGCAAGCTTTCCACTCCAGATCGCACATGGAAAAGCAACGATCTGTGTCAGAAGAAGTGCAAGGATCATCTGGGTGGAATCAATGCCAACCTCGCCGCCATAGCTGGTTGCCATGGAGATGATCGTGTAGACACCGTCAATATAAAAGAAGTAACCTAATATATAATAAAGAAGTCTTTTGTTTTTTTTCAGTTTCATAAAGGTGACATATAACCGGCGGAAGCTGTGCTTGACGATATTTTTCTTCGGGCGCAGGTAATGTGTCTGCTTCACATTTTTCAGAAGCGGGATCGTCAGTAAAAACCACCATACGATCGTGATCACAAAGGAAATCTGTGTCGCGAGGAGTGTGGTCAGTCCGAACGGTTTGACAAGGATCAGGATGATACCGGCAATAAACGGAATACAGCTCCCGATATAGCCAAATGCATAACCGAAGGAAGAAATCTGATCCATCCGTTCATCTGTTGTCACATCGACCAGCATGGCATCATAGAAAACATTGCAGGCGGTATAACCGATCCGCGAAACAATGAAAAATACAAGAAAAGTGATCCAGTTTGGCGCGACCGTAAAAGCGATACCACCACCGATACCGATGGCAAGAAAGATCACGAAAATCCGTTTCTTCATATTCTGATAATCTGCCAGAGCACCAAGGATCGGAGAAAGCAGTGCAAGGATCAGAATGGCAATCGAGGTACAGGTTCCCCAGATGGAAGTCGCGTGGGTGGCGCTGATCCCTGCTTCTGTTGCCAGTGCACGGAAATAGATCGGAATCGTGGCAGTCAGTGTCATGATAAATGCGGAGTTTGCAACATCATACAAAATCCAGCTTTTTTCCTCTTTTGTCATCTTCTGTTTTCCCATGTATTCTCCTTCATGCGGTGCGCAATACAGTCCCGGCAGCCGGTCACTGTCTTGTCAGTGATTATTAGATAAAGTGTATGCTTTTTTTGGCTTTCTGTCAATGAAATACGTCTCCGCAAGCACCTAAAATTGTATCAGGTTTCAGGGCAGCGGTTGTGCAGCGGTACAAAAAAACATGTCAGAATTCCCGCAAGGATTCTGTTGACAGCAAAAGGCAGGGATGTTAAACTCGCCACATAATACATAAGTTATATCGGTAGAAAAATCCGGGAGAGATTATGCAGGCTTTTATTTTAGAAAAGAAAGCTGCAGGCATAACGCCGAAGGGGCAGTCGCAACAAACTCTCAGGCAAAAGGACCGGATTGGGACGATACTCTGGAGAGCAATGGTGCACCGAAGAAGCAAAATCTTTCAGGTTGAAAAGACAGAGGCGTATCTGTATCAGAATATTTTGATATGGGTACGCCTTTATTATGTGATAGGAAATTCCTATCACATAAAGAGGCAGGAAACCATGCAAGGAGGGACGAATATGAAAACAGACATTGAAATCG
>DJNY01000218.1 GCA_002441865.1 Lachnospiraceae bacterium UBA6452
TGTATGAGCAGATCATTGAACAGTTCAAGCTGCTTGTCATGCGGGAAAGTCTTAGGCCGGGAGATGCCATTCCATCTGTCCGCAGGCTGGCGGCAGAGCTTGGGATCACACCATCTACGGTAGCTAAGGCTTACCAGGAATTGGAGAGACAGGGTGTGATCGAAACGATCCGTGCAAAAGGTACTTTTATTGCACAAGAAGTAGAGATTCGAATGGATGACAAAAAAGTGCTTTCTCTTCGTAATTCCCTAAAAAGTATTGCACTGGAGCTGAAAATGATGGGATATACAAGAGAGCAGGCTATGGAGCTTATGGCGGAGGCCTATGAAGAGATTTAGCAGATGGGTATGGAAAGAGAAGGTAAAGCGAGATCCTATAAAATGGAAAGCATGACAGGGGGAAAACGGCGATGTTGGAAGCAAAAAATGTAACAAAAAAATATGGAAAGAAAATTGCGGTAGCAGATGCAACGGTTCTGGCGGACAGAGGCAGGATCCATGGGCTTATCGGAGAAAACGGAGCAGGAAAGACAACTCTTTTAAAATGCATGGCAGGCATCTACCGGCCGGAAAGCGGCAGTATTACATATGACAGGGAAGCAATTTACGATAAGGAAGAAACACTGCAAAGGGTTGCTTTTATATCGGATTCGCAGGAGTTCTTTTCTATTTATTCCGTAAGAGGGCTGCTCAAATTATATCAGAAGTGTTACCCGGATTTTCAGATGGATCAGTTCGTGAAGCTGAATCAGAAATTTGGAGTGGATCTGAAAAAGGGAATCGGATCACTGTCAAAGGGGCAGAAGATGCGGCTTTCCTTTATGCTGGCGATCGCAAGAAGACCTGCTTATATCCTGATGGATGAACCGACTGACGGACTGGATGTGGGAAGCCGGAGCTATCTGAAGGATGTGCTGATCGAGGAAACGGAAAAGAGGGAGCTGTGTGTGATCCTATCATCCCATGATCTGAACGGACTGGAGATGCTTTGTGATGAGGTTTCTTTTATGAAACAGGGCACGATCCAAAGGCATAGTGACATGGATGATGTGATAGAGAGCGTGCAGAAATGGCAGGGAGAACTTGGACAGGATGAACTGGAAAAAATCAGAAAGCAGATCGGACTTTACGCGGTGAAGCTGATGGGAAGGCTTGTTACGTTCCAAACAATAGGCAATGCGGCAGAAACAGAACAGATGCTCAGACAGATGGGCGTGCAGTCGCTCATACGGCAGAAGATCAGCTTTGAGGAAGTCTTCCTGACATGGAATGAGAGCGCGGAAACGATAAAAGCACCGAGAAAATAGGAGGGGTTAGCATGAAGAAACTATTATACAGAGATCGTTTGGAACTGATTATTTTAACGCTGGTATCTGTTTTGTTGATCCTGTTTTTTCTGGGACAAAATGCGCAGAATTTCAGATCCGGCACGGAAACAGAAATAGAAGCCCTTAGAGATGGGTATGAAAGCACGCTGACAGAACTGTGGGAGCTCTCCTACAGAGTGATATCATTGAATGCCTGTCTGGCAGCCAAGCTGCTCACTGCCCTTCTGGTAATACTGCAGTTTGTTAAATGGCTATTACTGGAGAACAGGCGGGGGAGAGAATTCAGTGCGACACTGCCGATCACACGAGAAAAGGCTGCAAGTTATGAAATGCTGACAGGTATTCTGTTCTTTGCAGTCACATATGTGCTTTATATGGCAGGGCAGCTTGGATTGGAGCTTTCCATGCAGCATAAGCTGACGGAGCAGTTCCCTCAGGCGCAAAATGTCATGCCTGGAGCGAACTATTTGCTGGAAAGTTTGTATGTGCTTACGATGTTTGGAATCGGTCTGCTGCTTTATGCGATCGTACTTCTGGCAAAAGCAATCACAAATACGCCGGGCAGCTGCCTGTTTCTGGTTGCGTGGGGCTATCTGATGCTGGTATTTTATCAGGGCATGTGGCGTTTTAATTTTAACCTGTCATTGCAGGAAACACTCATCTACAGCTATAACACATTGTATGAAACAAGGGGAAATGAAATAGCTGTCAGTCCGTGGAGCATGGGACTGTTTAGCATAGTGCTTCTGCTTGTGGCAGCAGTGCTGTTCTACCTTGCAATACGGGTGGAGAAAAGAAGAAATCTTGCAAAAAACGGTGGCTTTCAATATGAATGGATGCCTGTTCTGCTGGCAGTTGTCAGTGCGGTCGGCATTTTTATCATGACCGGAAAAACGATTGCCATTTTTGAAGTATCTTCGGCGACTGCGTTGAAACCGGTTATTTATAGCCTGACAGCGGTATTGGCGGTCGGAATGGGATATGGACTCTATTATGTCACAAAGGAAAAATAGGGGAGGAGCAGTATGAAGAAACTATTATACAGAGACAGATATTTTCTCGCCGGGCTTCTGCTATTTACAGTCATATTTCTGGGAATACGGTTTGCAAGTGCGTATCATGCCTATGACGAAAATCTGGCGATCGAGAAAATGGTGCAGGAAAAACTGGGAGACTGCTATTTAGAATCACTGGAAATGATTGATGAGATGGTGCAGGGGGATATGACGGACGCCTTTGATCTGACGGGAAAAGGTTTCGTGATCGCACTTCTTGTCGTGCAGATGCTAAAATGGATCCTGTTTGACTGGGGAAAGGGAAGTGAATTTGCAGCAACACTACCTGTCACCCGTAAGAAAAGCGCAATCTATGACTGCCTGCTGGGCGTTAGTTACCTTGTGCTAACAAGCCTGTTGTATCTGGGAGGACTTCTGGCGATGCAGGGAGAATATAACAGAAGTTATGCGGCGTTATATCAGAATAAAATCGGAATAGAGTATGCGGGATTTGGGGTATTAACAACGCATATACTGATGCTTTGTCTGCTGCATATTATAGTATATGCCTTTTTCCTGCTGGCAAAGGGGCTTTCCAACAGACCTGTAGTCGGTGCTGTGTTAGGTGGCTGGGGCTTACTGCAACTGCATTTTATACTGGCTACTGATGTGGCAGATGCTGTGTCGGTGGATGTATTCAGGGTGCATATATACCAGATCCTGTATACAAAACAGATCCCCGGACTGCTTTTGGCGTTGTTGTTTATCTGCCTTTTGTTGCTGATACTGTCTGCTGTCAGACTGGAGACAAAAAGAGATCTGTCGAAAGGCGGTGCATTTCAATATACCGTGCTCAGTTATGTTGTAGCCATTGTAGGCGGTTTGGAATTTTTCTGGCTACTCAGAAATTCCTGGGATACATTGTTTGAAACCGCCATGGTATATCAGGGGCTGGTGACGGCAGTTTCGTTGATGCTTGCCATCTGCATGGGTGGCGGACTGTTTTATCTGGTGAAGGAAAAGTAAATAAAGTCAATTATAGGGTGGCAGAGCAGGTCAACAGACGGAAGACCTGCTCTGCTGTTTTTTTCAGGTTTTCGGCGGCGGCCACAGGATCCATGGCTTCTTCCAAGCTGACAGGCTTTTGCAGGATTGGAAAGTAAGCATCGATACCGTGCGCATTGCAAAGGACAGCGTCATCTGCTGCGCAGCCGCAAAAGGCAATGACCTTTTTATGGTGTTTTTGGGCAAGGGCAGCGATACCGACAGGGGCTTTTCCCATCACAGTCTGTCCGTCCAGTCTGCCTTCTCCCGTAATGACGAGATCCGCTTCCCTTATGGCAGTTTCCATCTGTGTTTCTTCTAAGACAATGGAAATGCCTGACTGGAGCGTGGCACCGAGATAAGCAGAAAAGGCAAAGCCGAGACCACCTGCTGCACCAGCCCCGGGCATGGATGGGTCTGCCAGTGGATAATGTTCTTTTGTCAGAGTGGCAAAAGCAGACAGCCATGCGTCCATCCGGGTGATCATGGCGGGATCAGCCCCTTTTTGAGGACCGTAAACACTGCTGCAGCCGTTTTTCCCGCAAAGCGGATTTGTAACATCACAGGCAATCCGGAAATCACACCGGGATAACAGAGGAGATACATGAGAGGTGTCTATGGCTGCAATGTCTTTTACCCCATCTGCGCCAAAAGAAACAGGTTTTCCATTGCAATCCGAAAAGGCAAAGCCAAGTGCCTGCAGCATACCAACACCGCAGTCATTTGTGGCACTTCCGCCGATTCCGATAATGAAGTGTCTGCAGTTCTTTTCCATGGCATCTAAAATAAGTTCGCCGACTCCATAAGTGGTTGTATAAAGTGGATT
>DJNY01000058.1:0-2848 GCA_002441865.1 Lachnospiraceae bacterium UBA6452
AAATGGAATGGGAAAGAGTCGATCTGAGAGTTATGACGCCGGAACTTGAGGCAACGTGGGAAGAATCAAAGCGAAGTGAACAGATCTGTTTTCAGATCAATACAACAATGCCCGGCACGGAAGAATATAATGCACTGGTAAAGGAGCTTTTTAAAGGTAATATCGGAGAGGGCAGCATGGTAAGACAGGGTGTCCATATCAATATGGGCGATCATGTGAAGATTGGAAATCATGTATCTATCATGTATAATTTTGTCTGCATGTCCAGAGGCGGACTGACGATCGAAGACAATGTCAGTATTGCGGCAAATACCCAGATCCTGACAAATAATCACGACGAAAAGGAGCATAGGATCCTGCTCTGTAAGCCGGTGGTCATCCGGAAAAATGCATGGATCGGTGCAGGAGTTACAATATTACCAGGTGTAACGATCGGAGAAAATGCGATCGTTGGTGCTGCTGCGGTGGTGACAAAAGATGTACCGCCAAATGCGGTAGTTGTAGGTAATCCGGCAAGAATTCTGAAAACAGTAGATGCGGAGTAGGAAAGACAAAAATAGAAAACGAATATAAAAAGAGAGAAAAACAGCGAATGTCATATGGGCATTCGCTGTCTGTATATTCGTTATAGGAAAAGCGGCAGACTAGATCGCCGGATGCTCCGGTGCGGAGATTTTTTCCACAAGGTCTGACATATCTGTCATGGTATCTTTGATGGCTGTGTTGATCTCATCGGAAACGCTTGCCAGCTTACCGACCTCGTCTGCTACAACGGCAAATCCTTTTCCTGCTTCACCTGCTCTGGCTGCTTCGATTGATGCATTCAGTGCAAGCATACGCTGTTTGGATTCGATCTTGTCCAGTGCGTGTGACTTTTCAATAATGGCATTGATCAGAGAAGAGAGTGTATCAATGCTGGATTTGTAGGTCTGTAGTCTGGCATTCAGCTGAGAAGTCTCATATTGGTTGTTGATCGCCAGAGTAAGCAGAGAGTGAAGGATCCGGACAGATGCAGCGGGATCGTCTGTATACTCTGCCGGAGTACCATAGAGCATGGATCCGATAGGTTCTTCTCCGAGGAAAAGCTCTGATATGGCATCTTCTGCCTGATAAGTATGGCAGGATTCCGGAATTGCTGCCGTCAGGCAGTTGCCATCCAGGTCGGTAATGGCAGCGGAAAGACCTGTCAGACTGCTCCAGTCTTTGATGTAGGTCTGTAGTTGTGTTATGTTTGCAAAATCGGTCAATTTTTTCATGTGTTTTGTCCTTTCTATAAGTTCACGAATTTTTCATCGGCTGTCTGCGCACGAAATGCTGATAGAAGAACCTATCAGCGAATAAAATAATTATAGCAAATATGTACAAAAAATGATACGATTTTTTGAAAATATTATGTAGAAAATACAAAAACAAATTTGTGACATTTGATAGGATTCCGTCAGGTGGTTCCGCTTTATAAATCGGATGGAGTATGTTAAAATAGAAATAACAATTCAGAACAGATGGTTCTGAATCATGTAAGACAGGTATATTTATTAAAGACGGACGGTTAAAAGAAGAGAAGGAATCGGGCCATGCCACAGGGATTGTCGGGAAAAGAACATGGATTATCAGGCAGCGCATTGAAGTATATTGCAATCATTACAATGTTGATCGATCATTTCGGAGCGGCTTTTTTTATTATTTTTACATCATTTTATGCGGGGACGGCCAGTTTTGCACAGGCAGATATCCTGTATCAGGTGATGCGCGGGATCGGACGGACAGCATTTCCTATTTTTTGTTTTATGCTGGTGGAAGGATTGTACCATACGCATGATGTAAAGCGCTATCTGCTGCGGTTGCTTGTATTTGCGCTGATTTCGGAAATCCCGTTTGATCTTGCCCTTTCCGACCGGATTTTGGAATTTGGGGCACAGAATGTGTTTTTTACCCTGTTTCTTGGACTGCTGGCGACAGCGCTGATCAGGCTTGTTATGGAGAAGCAGGGCTGGGATATGCCGCTGAAACTGTCGCTTTCCGTTCTGATCGGGATTGCGGCGATATGGGCGGCGTATTTTTTGAAAACGGATTACAGCGGTCTGGGAATCTTATTGATCCTGATCTTTTATGTATTCAGATCTGACAGAATCAAGGCATGTGTGATCGGCTATATCAGTATGCTGTGGGAGTATTTGTGCTTCCCGGCATTTATCTGTATCTATTTTTATAATGGCAAAAAGGGAAATGGAAATAAATGGTTCTTTTATCTGTTCTATCCCGTGCATCTGCTTCTTTTGTATGCACTGCGGATCGTGGCAGGGTAAAAGAATGGGGTATGTATTACATTAAAAGGAGGAATAGGCATGAAACTGAAATTTATTGGGGCGGATCATGAGGTAACGGGAAGCTGTCATTATCTCGAAGCGTGTGGTAAACATATTCTGGTTGATTACGGTATGGAGCAGGGAGAAAATGTATTTGAAAACGTAGATCTTCCGGTACAGGAATCACTGATCGATTATGTGCTTCTGACACATGCACATGTGGATCATTCCGGTATGCTGCCGCTTTTGTATGCAAGGGGCTTCAGGGGACAGATCTTTATGACAGATGCGACAGCGGATCTGTGCAGCATCATGCTTCGTGACTGTGCGCATATACAGATGCAGGAAGCAGAGTGGAAAAACAGAAAGGCAAAGCGTTCCGCCAATATGGAAGCGGTAGAGCCAATCTATAAAATGGAAGATGCGGATGGTGCGATCCGGCAGATCGTTCCGTGCCATTATGATACAATGATCACATTGTGCCCGGGTATTCAGATCCGTTTTACGGATATCGGACATCTGCTTGGGTCTTCCAGCATTGA
>DJNY01000058.1:2969-3787 GCA_002441865.1 Lachnospiraceae bacterium UBA6452
GATCCAAAGCCGACAAAGGATGCGGATTATGTGGTCATGGAATCAACCTACGGCGATCGGTTACATACGAAAGAAAGACCGGACTATGTTGGAGAACTTGTTAAGATCTTAAAGGAAACATTTGATAAAGGCGGCAATGTGGTCATTCCGTCTTTTGCAGTCGGCAGAACACAGGAAATGCTGTATTTCCTGCGTAAGATCAAGGCTGAGGGTCTGGTAGAGGGTTATCCTGATTTTCCGGTTTACGTTGACAGCCCATTGGCGGTAGAGGCGACCGGAATCTTCCAGAAAAACATTTACAGCTGTTTTGATGAAGAAGCTATGGCACTTGTAAAACAGGGCATTAACCCGATCAGCTTTCCGGGACTTCGGCTTTCCATCACGAGTGAAGAGTCAAAAGCGATTAATTTTGAAGATACACCAAAGGTTATTATTTCCGCTTCCGGTATGTGCGAGGCAGGTCGTATCCGCCATCACTTAAAGCATAATCTGTGGAGACCGGAGTGTACGATCCTGTTTGTTGGGTACCAGGCGATCGGAACGCTGGGACGCAGTATTGTGGATGGTAAAAAGGAAGTCAAACTGTTTGGTGAGTCCATCGAGATCAGGGCAAGTATCAAAAAGCTGGAAGGGTTGTCCGGACATGCGGATAAGAACGGGCTGATCAGCTGGCTACAGAAGTTTGAAAAGAAGCCGGACCGAGTCTTTATCGTGCACGGTGAGGATGCAGTCTGTACCGCGTTTGCAGAATGTCTGAAGCATGAATACGGCTATAGCACCTATGCGCCTTACAGTGGAACCGAAGTGGATCTTGTAAC
>DJNY01000058.1:3981-29527 GCA_002441865.1 Lachnospiraceae bacterium UBA6452
TGGCAAAATTTACGGATCAGATCAATGCCCTGTGTGATAAATGGGACAGATAAAATAATAGAAAGAGAATTGGCAACATGACAAAAGCAGATAAGATATTTATTGATATGTGTCAGGATATCCTGACAAACGGAACAAGTACGGAAGGAGAAAAGGTAAGACCGCACTGGGAAGACGGTACAAGTGCTTATACGATCAAAAAGTTTGGCGTAGTGAACCGTTATGATCTGTCGGAGGAATTCCCGATCATGACACTGCGCCGGACAGCGCTGAAAAGTGCTACGGATGAAATGCTCTGGATCTGGCAGCAGAAGTCCAATAATATCCATGATCTTCACAGCCATGTCTGGGATGAGTGGGCGGATGAAAACGGCTCTATCGGAAAGGCATATGGCTATCAGATGGGTGTCAAGCATAAGTATAAAGAGGGTATGATGGATCAGGTTGACAGGGTGATCTATGATCTGAAAAACAATCCGTTCAGCAGACGTATCATGACAAATATCTATGTCCATCAGGATCTGCATGAAATGAATCTGTATCCGTGCGCATACAGCATGACTTTTAATGTGACACAGAAGCCGGGCGATGACAAGTTGACGCTGAATGCAATCTTAAATC
The DNA here is from genome assembly GCA_002441865.1 of Lachnospiraceae bacterium UBA6452. Lineage (GTDB taxonomy): Bacteria > Bacillota > Clostridia > Lachnospirales > Lachnospiraceae > CAG-194. The sequence continues at coordinate 4,603 of DJNY01000058.1, forward strand.
AGCGTTCGCAGGATGTGCTTGCGGCTAACAACTGGAATGTTGTACAGTATGCGGTGCTTATGCATATGCTGGCACAGGTATGTGATATGAAGGTAGGAGAGCTTGTGCATGTGATCGCGGATGCCCATATTTATGACAGACATGTACCGCTGGTCAGAGAGCTGATCTCACGTGAGGGCTTTGCAGCACCGAAGTTCCACCTGAATCCGGATATCCATGATTTTTATCAGTTCACCAGAAATGATGTCAGTCTGGAAGGATATGAGACCGGCCCGCAGATCACCGATATACCGATCGCCATTTAAGAGCACAAAAGTGCGCTTAACGAGCAAACTGGCTGCGGAGCAGACAAGGAAGCGCCGCAGGCGCGGGTTTTCGAGTATAAGAATAGAAGAAACGAAAAGAGGAGCAGCATGAAATTAATCGTAGCAGTAGACAAGAACTGGGGGATCGGATTGAGAAATGCCCTTTTGGTGCATATTCCGAGTGACATGAAGTTTTTCCGCAGCGAAACAATGGGAAAGACGATCATCATGGGAAGAAAGACACTGGAAAGCTTTCCGCAGGCACAGCCGCTTGCGGGCAGAAACAATATCGTGATCACAAAAGATCCGGTTTATCAGGTAAAGGGAGCGGTTGTGGTACACAGTATTGAAGAAGCCATAGAAGAAAGCAAAAAATATGATACAGATGTATATTGTATTGGCGGGGAAAGCATTTACCGCCAGTTTCTGCCTTATTGTGATGAAGCCCTTATTACAAAGATCGACCACGCTTATGAAGCAGACAGTTTTTTCCCAAATCTGGATGAAATGCCGGAGTGGGAAATGACGGAAACAAGCGATGAACAGACATATTTTGATCTGGAATACACTTTTACAAAGTACGAAAGAAAGCATTAAGCAACAATCTGATTTCTGCCGGAGGTTTTACCGCGGTATAACTTCTCGTCAGCACGTGTAATGATGGCATCGATGGATTCGGTCATACTGTATTCTTCGATGCCGCCTGTTATTGTCAGGTGCAGACTCACATCTTTAAAAGTAAATTCCTGTTCTGCAATACGGGCTCTGATCTGATCCAGCAGCTTGTATGCGCGATCCAGATCTGTATTTTCAAAAGTCAGCAGAAATTCTTCACCACCCCATCTTGCGACCTGCCCTTTTCCATCCATATTGTTTTTTAACATATAAGAAAGTGATTTGAGGACATAATCGCCCATGCCATGGCCGTGTTCGTCATTGACATGCTTGAAAAAATCAATATCCAGAATTGCCACACAGAAATTCATATGATGTTTGACGTACTGCTGGGAAAGCGTGGAAAGGTGCTGTGTCATGGCGCGTCTGTTCCAGAGGGATGTCAGCGTATCTGTAGATGCCATCTGCTCTAGCTTTTTGTTGTATTGCAGGATCTTGGCTTCGGATGCCATAAATTTCTGATAATAAGCATAAGCCACATAAGAAAAAGCAAGCGTGGAAAAACAGATATTGAAGATGAGGATGATCAATGCCGCATAACCGCTGATCCCTGCCTGCAGCGGCAGATTCCCTTTCAGGATAGCCAGTGCGTTCAGGTAAGCAGCCATGAAAACGGAGTAGTGGATCTTTTTCCGGATTGGAATATTTAAACTGAAAAAATATACCATGATCGTAATAAAAGCGGTAGGAGCAAAGAAATACTTCCAGCCGACACGGAGTGTCAGCAGAGTGAGCACTGCCAGAACAGAGAAAATATAAAGCAGTGTACCGAGCCTGATGCGCGCTTCATAAGTACAGATCAGGGCGGCGAGGATCAGACCGATGCAAAATACAACGCCGAGGCAGCTGTAAATATATCCCGTATAAGCAAGTATGACTGTCAGCAGTAAATAGTGAAGCAGGCTGATACAGGAAAGGTAACGTACCAGGACTGCAAGATTATTGGACTCAGACCCTGCGGCAACATCTTTTTCCATTAACTTTATATAATTGTTCCATAGTTTCTTCATGTTGATACCCCATTTATGTAAGCTGTGTGCGGTGATAACCGGATAGAGGCTATAACCTGCGCTACGCGCTTCTCATCCTGCTGGCGCAGGATATTCGTTCGCTAATAAGCACAAAGCTCACGAATCCGCGCTACGCGCTTCCCATCCTGCTGGCGCAAATATGTGACAAGACTCGTGAACCCCGCGCTACGCGCTCTATTGTCTGCTGCGCAGACGGTTCACTCGTTAATAAGCACAAAACTCGCAAATTCGTGCTTCGCACTCCACATCCGCTTCTCCGAAGCGGATATTTGCTCGTTAATAAGCACAAAGCTCACGAATCCGCGCTGCGCGCTTCCCATCCTGCTGGCGCAGGATATTCGTTCGCTAATGACGCAAGAAAAACAAATGCCAGCTCTGCTGGCGCTTGTTTTTCTTTTGCGTTCATTACATTATACCATAACACGGGGCTATGTTCTATATAAAATAGTGTTCTATCTGAAATGGTTGACAGTATAAAAATAGCAGTGGTAAACTATATTGGTAAAGGGCGGAGATATCGCCAGGTGCAGTGCCGTGTGGTGACTGCAAAGGAAAGGAAGCGTACTTATGGAAAAGAAAAATATCGACTGGTCAAATCTCGGATTCGGTTATGTACAGACAGATAAGAGATTTGTGGCAAACTTTAAAGACGGTGCATGGGATGAAGGTACTTTAACAGAGGATCCGAATATCGTGCTGAATGAGTGTGCAGGTGTTCTGCAGTATGCACAGACAGTATTTGAAGGTATGAAGGCTTACACAACAGAAGATGGAAGGATCGTTACATTCCGTCCTGACTTAAACGCAGCCCGTATGGCAGATTCCGCAAGAAGACTGGAAATGCCTGTATACCCGGAAGATAAATTTGTAGAAGCAATCGTAAAGACAGTAAAGGCAAATGAAGCATATGTACCGCCTTATGGATCAGGCGCAACGCTTTATGTCCGTCCATATATGTTCGGCAGCAATCCTGTTATCGGTGTAAAGCCGGCTGACGAATATCAGTTCAGAATCTTAACAACACCTGTTGGACCTTATTTCAAGGGCGGTGTAAAGCCTCTGACGATCAAGGTAAGTGATTTTGACCGTGCAGCACCACATGGTACAGGTCATATCAAAGCAGGTCTTAACTATGCAATGAGTTTACATGCGATCGTAACAGCTCATCAGGAAGGCTATGATGAAAATATGTATCTTGATGCAGCTACCAGAACAAAGGTAGAAGAAACAGGCGGTGCTAACTTCATCTTCGTGACAAAGGGCAACAAAGTTGTTACACCGAAGTCAAACAGCATCCTGCCATCTATTACACGTCGTTCCCTGATGTATGTTGCAAAAGAGTACCTTGGCTTAGAGGCAGAAGAAAGAGAAATTTATCTGGATGAAGTCAAAGATTTTGCAGAATGTGGTCTCTGCGGTACAGCGGCAGTTATTTCACCGGTGGGCAAGATCGTTGATCATGGCAAAGAAATCTGCTTCCCAAGCGGTATGGAAAAAATGGGGCCTGTTACACAGAAATTATACGATACACTGACAGGCATCCAGATGGGCAGAATCGAAGCACCGGAAGGATGGTTAAAGGTAATCGAATAAACCGAACTGTTTTGGAAAACAATAGACAAAGAAAAGTAAGGAACCTTTGGTGTCAGCGCCAAAGGTTCCTTTGCGTTTCAAAAAATATTTTGATACCCTCTTGACAATTCAGAAAAATATTGTATGATTGTACTATATCAATAATACAGTGAGACAAAGAAAGGAGAATGCAATATGGCATGGAAGCTGGATAATGACAGACCAATCTATGCACAAATTGTGGAGAAGATCAAACTCAGGATCATAGCTGGTTTTTATCAGCCGGGCAGTAAGCTGCCAAGTGTGAGAGAGCTTGCCATGGAAGCAGGTGTGAACCCCAATACAATGCAAAAAGCATTTGCGGAGCTGGAAAACAGCGGGCTGCTGATCACAATGCGGACAAGCGGCCGGATGGTGACAGAAGATGAGGAGAGGATCAGTATGGTAAGAGAAACGATCGCAAAGGAAAAGATAGATGTATTTCTGCAGGATATGAGGGAACTGGGGTTCAGCCCGGAACAGTCATTTCTGCTGATCAAAAATAAGGTAGAGCAAAAGAGGGAGGAAGAGTAATGAGCGCTTTAGTACAATGCATGAATCTGACAAAATGCTATGTAAAAGGAAAGGCGCCGGCAGTGTCAGATCTGAACCTGACGATTGAAAAAGGGCATATCGTAGGACTGCTCGGGCCAAACGGAAGCGGTAAAACAACGCTGATCAAAATGATGAACGGGCTTTTGAAACCAACAGACGGTGTGGTACTGATCGGAGGATCAGAACCGGGCGTGGAGACAAAAAAGCATGTTTCTTATCTGCCGGAACGGACTTATCTGGAGGCACAGAGAACAGTGGAAGATCTGGTAGAATTTTTTGCTGACTTCTATGAGGATTTCAAAACAGACAGAGCATATGAAATGCTGCAATCCTTAAATATCCAGCCAACCGACAGATTAAAAACACTGTCAAAAGGTACGAAAGAAAAGATCCAGCTGATCCTCGTTATGAGCAGGGATGCTGACCTGTATATTCTGGACGAACCGATCGCGGGCGTAGATCCTGCAGCAAGAGATTATATTATGAAAACGATTCTCAATAATTATAATCCGGAAGCATCCCTGATCATCAGCACGCATCTGATCTCCGATATTGAGAGCATTCTGGATGATGTGATCTTTATCAAAAACGGGCAGCTGGTTCTGCAGGCTTCTGTGGATGAGATCAGAGAGAAACAGGGCAAAACGGTTGATGCATATTTCAGGGAGGTGTTCGCATGCTAAAGAAATTATTTGTACATGAGTGGAAAGATTGCTGGCGTCTGGTCGGGCTGATGAATCTGATCGTTCTCGGACTGACTGTGATCGGTGTGGTTGTCATGCAGAGCGATACATGGAGTTTTGCTTCCGAAAATGCGGTGATACGTCTGACAATGATCTTGTATGTCATGGCGTATATAGCATCGGTAGCAGCTCTCAGTTTGGTAACGGTATTTTTCTTTTATAACAGATTTTATAAGAATCTTTATACGGATCAGGGTTACCTGATGCATACACTTCCGGTTACGCAGCATGAACTGATCTGGTCAAAAACATTTGTTGCGCTGATCTGGCAGGTGATCAGCGGATTGGTCATGGTGATTTCTATCTTCAGTTTCTTTTACAGTATGCTTGATCCGGCAGATAAAAAGAGCTTCTGGAGCGATATGGGTGAAGGATTGTCAGAGATCCCAAGAAATCCAGGCGTTATTATGGTGATCATTCTTGGTATTCTGATCGCTGTCGTATCCATGTTTATGAATATTTTTATGGGATATGCAGCAATTAGCATAGGACAACTTTTTAAGAAACAGAAGCTGCTTGGTGCGATCGGTATCTACATCGGACTTTACATGCTTCTGCAGATGGTATCTTCTTATTCTATGGTATTTGTGAATTTTATTTCCATAGATACTTATTCTTACAATAAGATGATGCAGACGATCCTGACACTGCTGGTTGTGGTCCTTCTGGTGGAAGCAGCCGCAACAACAGCATTTTATTTTATCAGTGCACATATCATGAAGAACCAGCTTAATCTGGAATAATGTAGCAGATAAGAAAGCCTTTGCATAAAATAAGAAAAAATGCAGAGGCTTTTTTATGCCCGAAAATAATGAAAGACCTATGCAGGATATGGTAGACAGAGGCAATCTGTCCCTGCAGGTAACAAGTACGATCGGACTTTTGCCGGTTGAAAATGCAAGGATCAGCATTTCTTATACAGGAGATGATAATGTGGTGGAGGAGATTACTACGGACAACAGCGGACGGACAGAGACAGTTTCGCTGCCTGCACCGCCGCTGGAATGGAGTCTGGATGCAGAGCAGACAAACCGCCCCTATGCGGAACTGAATCTGCAGATCACAGCGCCAGGTTATCAGCCGGTAACAATAGAAGGCAGTGAACTCCTGGCAGATGCAACCGCACTGCAGCAGGTCAGAATGGAACCGGCGGAAGAGATGCAGCAGACGGAAGATATCGTGATCCCGGATCATACATTGTACGGAGAATATCCGCCAAAGATCCCGGAGGAAGAAATCAAACCGATGGCAGAAACAGGGGAGATCGTATTATCCAGGGTTGTGATCCCGGAATATGTTGTGGTGCATGACGGACCACCGACGGACAGCCGCGCAACAAACTATTATGTGAAGTATAAGGATTACATTAAAAATGTAGTATCATCCGAGATTTATGCAACATGGCCTGAGACGACGATCTATGCCAATACGCTTTGCATCCTGTCTTTTACATTAAACAGGGTTTTTACGGAGTGGTACAGGAACAAAGGCTATGATTTTACGATCACAAGCTCTACCGCATTTGATCAGAAATGGATCTATGGCAGGAATATTTACGAAAACGTTGACAGGATCGTGGACTCTATTTTTGCAAATTACTTATCCAGACCGGGCGTGAAACAGCCGATCTTTACATCCTATTGTGACGGAAAACGCACAACCTGTAACGGACTGAAACAATGGGGCAGTAAATACCTGGGGGATGAAGGCTATTCTGCCATTGAGATCATCCGGTATTATTACGGAGAAGATATGTACATCAATACATCCGAAACAATCGCCGGAGTTCCGTATTCCTGGCCGGGCTATGATCTGACGATCGGATCTTCCGGGGATAAGGTAAGACAGCTGCAGCAGCAGTTGAACCGGATCGCCCAGAATTATCCGGCAATTCCAAAGATCGATGCAGATGGCATCTATGGGCAGAAAACAGCGGAGGCAGTCCGAACCTTCCAGAATATTTTCAATCTGCCAAAGACCGGTGTGACAGATTATGCAACCTGGTATGAAATATCAAATATCTATGTGGGCGTGACGAGGATCGCAGAGCCGACCTGAGAGACACAGAGAAGGGAGATACTCTGATCGGCGGTCGTCATAACAAAAAGAGGGCACTGTATGCTGTGCCCTCTGTCTTTTGCATGGGATCTGTGATATAATCAACATAAAACAAAAGAGAAAGGAAGGACTTCTGTGAACCGAATTGAAAAATATCTGAATCTGGAAGAAACAGGGTTTGCCCGGGAAGATGATCTTTTGCTTCTTACGCCAAACAGGCTGACGATCACGGCAGGGGAAAATGAAAAGCAGGAAGGTCATGTGCAGATCAGTTCCCGGAAGGGAAAGGAAATTTCCTGTGTTTTTTATTCCAGCCATTACAGAGTCCAGTGCCTTGACCAGGGCTTTGTTGGCAAAGAGGGAAAGTTACCGTATAGCATCGATACAACAGGGCTGAATGCAGGTGATGAGATCAGGGGTGAATTCAGCATCCTTTCAAATTTCGGAGAATACAGGGTACCGTATCAGATCATGGTAAAACCCGTTATGATGACGGATGAGCTGGGAGAAATGCGGAACCTGTTTCATTTTGCCAATCTTGCCAGGGTTGATTTCGCACAGGCAGTCCGCCTTTTTTATACAGAAGAGTTCAGGCGCCTTTTTGTGGGACATGACAGACAGTATTACAACTTATACAGAGGCTTGTCCGTTTATCCGGGAAATGCCCATAATGTAGATGAATTTCTGATCGGTATCCATAAAAAAAGTGCCGTTTTTTACGAGGTGGATGAAGACAATCTGTTGTTTGGCAGAAATGCACAGGGAGAGGAACAGATCAAACTGCACCGGAAGGGCTGGGGATACACGGATGTTACCGTGACAGCCAAAGGTAACTTTATCCGGCCGGAAAAGGAACATTTATCGGAAGAAGATTTTGAAAAGGATATCTGTACTTTCTCTTTTACCCTTTTACCGGAATATTTTATCGAAGGTGATAATTACGGCAGTATCACATTTACAAGTGACAGTGGCAGCGTAACGGTACATATCATGATCCCAAAGCAGAAGCAGCAGGAGAATGAGAAACAGACTGCGGACAGACAGCGCAGGCAGCTGCTTGCCCGGCTTATGCGCCTGTATCTGGCATATCAGATGCAGCCGCAAAACAGAAAAGATATTCTGAAAGAAGCAGAGAAACTGGCAGAAAAAATGAACAGCGGTTATGGCAGAAGCCTCGAAAACCGCCTGTATCAGGTGCTGATCCTGTGGCTGCAGCAAAGAGAAAATGAGGCAAAATGGGTGCTGAATCATGTGGCGCAAAGTTATCTGCGCGGTGAGATCGATGCAGTGCTTTATACGGCATATTTATATCTGCGCGGTCAGATCTGTCAGGAGGAAGAAACTGCGGAAGAAGCCAGACAGGAGATTTTGATGCTGCTTACCGAAAGACCGGAGGCTTATCTGCCTGCCTGTCTGTATGGCAGGATCGAACCGGATGCGGAGAGCAGGGAACTGTTTTCTGTACTGGAAACACATTTTTACAGTGGTGCAGACAGTCCGGTACTTTTGCAGACGGCTCTTTCCTTATTGGAGAAAAGTCCTTCCTGTCTGATGAAGCTGGGATCTTTTGAAATCCATATCCTCTGGTTTGCGGTTAAAAACGGTGCTTACACGGAGTCACTTGCAGAGCGGACTGCATATCTGGCAATGCGCAGAAAAGAAATGGACAGACCGCTGTACTGTCTGCTGGCGAAAAGCTACCGGCTGTATGAGCGGGAAGATACACTGAAGGCAATGTGTACCCTGCTGATCCGCAGCGGTAAAACAAAAGGATATGGTGTGTGGTATGCATATGCCCTGGAACGGGATCTCCGCATCACTTCTTTATATGAGTATTATATGATGGCAACAGAGCCGGATCAGCTGCCACCCAAAAACGTTCTTTTATATTTTGCGTTTCAGTGTGATCTGCGGGAAGAACGAAAGGCAGCGCTTTTTGCCCTGATCTTAAAAAATCAGAAGCAGCTTCAGGATCTGATGCCGCATTATGAGCCGCAGATTGAAAACTTTGCGTGGGAACAGCTGGAAAAAGGAAATATCAGTGAGCCATTAGCAACTATTTACCGGTATGTATTTCAGGACCCGCAAAAACTGCAGGCTGCGAAGAAAGCACTTCTGCAGGTTGCATTTACCCATCAGATCAGTACAGAGGCAGAGCATGTCTGTCGTGTGATCCGTGTACAGGATAAGTTGAAACAGGAAACACAGATACCGTTTGTAAAGGGAGTTGCTTATGTGCCCTGTTATACAGATGCCTATGAGATCTTTTTAGAGGATGAAAGCGGTAACCGTTATCATGACAGTAGTCTGTATGAAGATAAAAAACTGATGAATGCGGAACGCATATTTATGCGTCAGGAGGCAGAAGTGTCCGCCGCACCGCTGATGTTATATGCGGAGTCACTTGAGGCCGGTGACAGGCATGATGAGAAACAGACTGCCATGATCTACAGCCGTCTGATCGCATCGGATGAGATTGAAACGGCATATCGGAAACAGCTTGCGGAAAAACTGATGGAGATTTATTACAGACAGGATGAGCAGGAAAAACTGGAAGAACTTTTGCAAAGCTGTGATCTGACAACTGCCAGCCAGCAGCAACGGGCGCAGATCCTGCAATATATGCTGTATTGTGAAATGGATGAACAGGTAGAAAAGGCACTCTTTACCTACGGTTTTGAAGGCGTGGCACCAAAGCTGCTTGCAAAATTTATCACAAGACATCTGCAGAAGGATGACAGTTATGATGCAGGCTGGCTGGCATTGGCACTTTATACTTTCCGGAAAGGAAAATATACGCAGGAGATGCTGGCTTATATCTGCCATTATTATGAAGGCAGCAGCAGACAGATGCAGGAGATCATGCAGGCTGCGCTGCGGTTTGATACGGATGTGCTGCAGCTTTCCGAACGGATCCTGCTGGCAGCGATCTTTACACAGGGAATCGGCGGCGGACAAAAGGAAGCATATGCTTACTACGTGAAATACCGAAGAAACAGTGCACTTGCCCATCAGTATACGGATTATATGGTATATCAGTATTTTGTAAAACAGCATCCGGCGCAGGCAGAAGTATTTGCCGTGCTGGAGCAGTATCTGGCAGAAGAGCAGGGCAGCCTGCTTTCTAAGACCGCTTATCTGCAGTATATGGCAAAGGAACGGAACACATACACGAAAAGACAGGAAGAACTGATCCGCAATCTGGTGGGACAGGTTATGGATCAAAAGGGATATTTACCGTTTTTCCGCAGCTTTACGGGGTTTATCCCACAGCTTCATCTGTATGCAGATCTGGTATGTCTGGAATACAGAACGGTACCGGGCGCAAAAGTACGTCTGCATTATCTTGGAGATGGCGGCTCAGACCAGTATGAGATCCGGATGCTTTCGGAAGTGTGCGAAGGATATTATGTGAAACGGTTTGTTCTGTTTTTCGGAGAAAAGCTGCAGTATTATGTGACGGAGGAAAAAGACGGCACGTGGCAGCTGACGGAGAGTGGATGTCTGGAAAATAATGAAGCGGCACCGGAGACGGGAGAGAGCAGGTATGAGCTGCTAAACGATCTGTTTCTGAGTGCATCCATGGGCGATGAACGGACAAAGAGAGATTTTGAGCGTGAGTATATCAGACAGGATCTTGTAGCAGGGCAGCTATTCGGATAGAAAGAGAAGGAACAAAATGGAACTTGTAATAGGCTGTGATATCAATGAATATTATATGCAGTTTTCCTATGCAGAGGCGGGAAAAGAACCGGTCATGCCTGATTTTCCCGGTGTCACACAGGTTGAAACAGCGCTTTGCAGACGGGAAGGCGTGAACCAGTGGTACGAAGGAAAGGAAGCTGTAAAACGTGCACTGGCAGGAGAAGGCGCACTGGCAGAGCATCTGTTTTCCATGCTGCTTCATACGGATACGATCAGGCTTTCCGACACGGAATATCAGCTGACGGACCTTTGCAGGCTGTTTTTGGAACGTGCCTATACGGCGTTTGTCAGAAAAGCCGGGGAAGAGCTGGGGGAAGAGATAACAGTCCGGGCGCTTGTGCTGACCGGACGGATCGATCCGGGAGCACATTATGGGAAGCTGCAGGAGATCGTAAAAAATCTGCCGGTAGAGGATATTTCATTCCAGAGCCATGAGGAAAGCATCTTCTCTTATCTGGTGCATCAGCCGCGGCGGCTTATGGGATACGAGACACAGGTTCTGGATCTGACTTCGGAGCGGCTTGTGACATACCGTGTGGAAATGAATCATAAAACAAGGCCGGTTGTTGTAAGCATAGAGACGACGGAAACAGATCTTTATAAAAAGAAACATTATGCGTCCATCATGGAACATGACAGAGAACTTGCAAAACTGGATCAGGAACTGGCGGAATATATGCAAAACTATACGGCAGGCAGGATCGTAACAAGCCTGTATCTGATCGGCGACGGATTCCATGGAGACTGGTATCAGGAAACGCTGAAGGTGATCTGCAGAAACCGTAAGGTGTTTGCAGGAGACAATCTGTTTGGAAAAGGTGCCTGCTTTGCGGCGGCGGAACGGATCTGGAAGGGAGAAGCTTCGGAAGACTTCCTGTATCTGGGAAAGGATATGCTGCAGTATAATGTGGGGATCAGGCTGCATGACAAAACGGGAGAGATCTACTGTCCGCTTCTGGATGCAGGAACAAACTGGTATGAAGCAGCAGGCAGTCTTGCATTTTATATAGAAGATACAGATGAGATCCGGTTGCAGGTTGTACCGATCCGGGGCGGTAAAAAAGAGATCGTGATCGGGCTGGAGGGACTCAGAAGACCGTATCGCAGCTGCCTGCTGGAAATTGCTTTTTCCATGCAGGATAAAGAAATACTGGAACTAACGGTACTGGATCACGGATTTGGCAGCTTTTTTGCACCTGTCAGGGAGCCGTTTACAAAGAAAATCTGTCTTGCGGAACTTTCCGATGAAGGTGAGCAGGAAAATGCCTGCTATGTCTGTATAGGACAGAGATTGCAAAAGCCATATCATGTCGCCGTGCATACGGATATTTTTTCTCTGGAAGAGTTGTGTTATTATATTACGGAACATGCAGATATGCTGGATCAGGGCTTTATGCGGGAAGATCTGGCAGATGCAGTGGAACAGATGGAACTTTTTGATCTGGCGGGAAGTTTAAGACAGCTGTTGCATTTTCAGGGAAGCCTGCATACATTCTGCCGGATGATACTGGAAGAAGCAGCTTATGTCTCTGCTGATAAAATGGCAGAGCTGATGGAAACACTGACACAAAATGAAGCACTGACGCCTCTTGGGCGGAAGCAGAAGCAGGCGGACGGTCTGTTTTCACAAAAAGCGTATATGCAGGCGATCGCATTGTACCGGGAACTTTTGCGGGAAGAGACGGAGCAGGCAAACAAAGCGGTGCTCCTGGAACAGACCGGAAAATGCATGGCGCAGCTTTTTGAATACAGGCTTGCGGAAGAGCAGTTTATGGAGAGCTACAGGCTTGGCAGAAAAGAAGCACTTCATCTGTACCTGCTCTGCAGAAGGATGCAGATGACAAAGGAAGAATTTGTCCGTTTTATCACGGAGCATGAAACATATTATGAAAGTGCGCTGACGGTAGAACAGGAATATGAAAAAGCGTTGCAGACTGCAGAGGATAAAATAAAGCAGATGGAAGAGATGCCTGCTATGGACAGCCTCCGGGAAGCATATCGGATCATGATGGAACAGCCGGAATCTGTATAAGGGAGTAAACAATGAAGTTTTGGGACAGATTGTTCAGACGAAGAAAAAGAAAAAAAGAAGAACTGACAGACGAAGCGGATGAAGCGATATATGGGCTTACGGAAAGCGAAGTGGATCTGGAGGATGAACAGCAGCGGACCGGCTATGTGGAAAGTCTGCTGACGCAGATCGCAGATGCGCAGAAGCAGATCGGTGAGTGTGAATCCGAATATGCCATGGTCGATCTGTACCTGAAGGATATGGAACTGATCGATTATATCTCGGGTGAAGACAGGGAAAAACTGGAAGACTGTGCAAAGGCAGTCCATCTGCTGGAAGAGGACAAGAGCCGGTATGAGAAAAAGAAAAGGCATATGTCCGATGCAGATTACGCGAAAATGGAACGCCTTTCCGAGGATGCACATGACAGTCTTGCGCGTCTGCAGGAAGCGGAACAGTATCAGGAAGCGATCCGTAACGATCTGAGCAGACTGGAAAACGAAAAACAGGCGTGCCTGTTCAGAAGGCAGGAAGCAAAGACCGCAATGGAAAATCTGCGTGGCATGGCGATCATTACGACGGTGGCAGTTTTTTTCTGTATTGTGATCCTGCTGATCATGCAGTTTGCCTTTGAGATGCAGACACAGATGGGCTACATCCTGACGGCAGCGGTCTGTGCGATCGCACTGGTGGCAATGTATATGAAATATATGGATGCAGCACAGGAAGACAGACTGTCTTCAGGCAGTCTGAACCGGGTGATCCTGCTGCAGAACCGTGTGAAGATCCGCTATGTCAATAATACCAATCTGCTGGACTATTATTATCTGAAATTCGGCATTTCCTCCGGAGATGAGCTGAAAAATCTGCTGGAGGCTTATCAGGCAGAACAGGTGGAGAGAAAAAAACTGGAGCAGACGATGCAGGAGCTCTCTTTCGGGCAGGAAGATCTGATCCGGATCCTGAAAAAATACCGCCTGCATGATCCGATGATCTGGCTGCACCAGACCGGTGCGATCCTGGATCCAAAAGAAATGGTTGAAGTAAGACATGCCATGATCCTGCGCAGACAGCAGCTCAGAAAGCAGATGGAGTACAATACGGAGAATGCGGAAAAGGCACAGGAACAGATCAAAAAGCTGGTAACGGAGTATCCGGAATATGCAGCCGAGATTCTGAAAAAGGTTTCTGTTTACGAAGAAAAAACAGAAAGGTAGGAAAAGCGGATTGACAGAGTATGGCAGGAATGATACCATTACACCGTGTTCAATTTACTATGGTAAAGTGCTACCACGATAAAATATGAAGGTTTTACATAAGGAGAGTTTTATGAGTTTTGGAACAATGCTTGGGCAATTAGGTGCGGGAATGCTTGTAACAGGGGAGATTTTCTTCCTGACACTGTTATTTTCGCTTCCGCTCGGACTGATCATTTCTTTTGGGCGTATGTCTAAAAACGGTCTGCTCCGGACGATCACAAAGATCTATATTTCCATCATGCGCGGAACGCCGCTCATGCTGCAGCTTATTGTGGTCTATTTCGCCCCGTATTATATATTCCGTATCCGTATCTCATCAGGATATCGTATGATCGCAGTTATCATCGGATTTGTATTAAATTATGCGGCTTATTTTGCAGAGATCTACCGTTCCGGTATCCAGTCCATTCCGGTAGGACAGTATGAGGCAGCCAAGATCCTCGGCTACAGCAAGGGACAGACCTTTTTTAAGATCATTCTGCCGCAGGTCATCAAACGGATCCTGCCGGCTGTGACAAATGAGGTCATTACACTGGTCAAGGATACTTCTCTGGCATTCGTGCTTGCCGTGACGGAAATGTTCACACTGGCAAAGCAGGTGGCAGCAGCACAGACAACGATCGTACCGCTGATGGCAGCAGGTGCATTTTATTATATCTTTAACCTGCTTGTTGCGTTTGTCATGGAAACACTGGAAAAGAAAATGGCTTATTACAGATAGGAGAAAGATATGAATTTATTGGAACTGAAGCATTTAAAAAAATCCTTCGATGAGCTGGAGGTCATCAAGGACTTCTCTCTTTCTGTAAAGGAAGGAGAGGTTGTTTCCATTATCGGTCCTTCCGGCAGTGGAAAATCAACGATCCTGCGCTGCCTGACGATGCTGGAGCAGATGGATGACGGTGAGCTTTCCTATCTGGGAGAGTATGCGGCAAAAAGCGAAAACGGCAGAAGCGTTTATGCTTCCAGGGAAAAGCTGAAACAGATCCATCATTATTTCGGGCTGGTATTCCAGAATTTTAATCTGTTTCCGCATTTCAGTGTTTTGAAAAATATCATGGATGCACCTGTCAGTGTAGATAAAGTGCCAAAGGAAGAGGCAAGACAGCGTGCACGGAAGCTGATGGAGCAGCTGGGACTTTCCGAGAAGGAAAATGCCTATCCGTACCAGCTTTCCGGCGGACAGCAGCAGCGTGTATCGATCGCAAGAGCACTGGCACTGCAGCCAAAGATCCTGTTTTTCGATGAGCCGACAAGTGCGCTGGATCCGGAGCTTACAGGAGAAGTTTTAAAGGTCATCAAGGAACTGGCAAAAGAAAAGATGACAATGATCATCGTAACACACGAAATGCAGTTTGCCAGAGAGCTTTCCGACCGTATCATCTTTATGGAAAACGGCGTCTGCGTGCAGGAAGGAACACCGGAAGAGATCTTCCATTCCGAAAATGAAAGAGTCCGGGACTTCATCGGCAAATTTGCGGGATAGCTGATTGCACTTTGCAGCGGAAACGATTATAATATTTTTTGTTTATATACAACCAGGGAAGGTAAGAGATACACCAGACAACAATCTTTTAAGAAAGTGGAGAAAACAATGGCAGAAATGGAACACTTAAAGGAAGAATGCGGCGTATTCGGCATGTATGATTTTGCAGGTGGCGATGTCGCAACAAGTATCTACTACGGATTGTTTGCACTGCAGCACAGAGGACAGGAAAGCTGTGGTATTGCTGTCAGTGAGACAAACGGCCCAAAAGGAAAGGTTTCCAGTCATAAGGATATGGGGCTTTTAAATGAAGCGTTTACCCCGGAAGTACTGGAAAAATTAAAGGGAGACATCGGTGTCGGACATGTCAGATATTCGACTGCCGGCAGTTCAACCCGTGAAAATGCACAGCCTCTGGTACTGAATTATGTCAAAGGTACTCTGGGACTTGCGCACAACGGTAATCTGATCAATACACCGGAGCTGCACAAAGAGCTCGAATATACAGGTGCTATTTTCCAGACAACAATTGATTCGGAGGTCATAGCCTATCTGATCGCCAGAGAGCGCCTGAATTCCAAAACAGTGGAAGAGGCGGTAGGACGCGCTATGAAGAAACTGAAGGGTGCGTATTCCCTGATCGTTATGAGCCCACGTAAGCTGATCGGTGCGCGGGATCCGTTCGGATTCCGTCCGCTTTGTATCGGAAAACGTGATAATGCCTATGTGCTGGCATCTGAGACCTGCGCCCTCGATACGATCGGCGCAGAGTTTATCCGGGATGTGGAACCCGGCGAAATTGTAACGATCTCACCGGAAAAAGGCATTGAATCCGACAGGAGCTGCTGCATTTCAACGGAGCAGCATGCAAGATGTGTTTTTGAATACATCTATTTCGCAAGACCGGACAGCATCATTGATGGCTGCAGTGTCTATCACTCCCGTATTATGGCAGGTAAATATCTGGCAATGGACAGCCCGGTGGAAGCGGACATCGTGACAGGTGTACCGGAATCCGGAAACTGTGCGGCAATGGGATATGCCATGCAGTCAGGTATTCCATATAATACTGCTTTCGTAAAGAATTCCTATGTCGGAAGAACCTTTATCAAACCAAAGCAGAAAAACAGGGAAAGCAGTGTACAGATCAAGCTGAACCCGATCAGAGAGGTTGTCAACGGCAAACGTGTCATCATGATCGATGATTCGATCGTCCGCGGAACAACTTCGGACCGTATTGTAAAGCTGCTGCGTGATGCAGGCGCAAAAGAGGTACATGTCAGGATTTCCTCACCGCCGTTTTTATGGCCGTGCTATTTCGGAACCGATGTACCGGCGAGAGACCAGCTCATTGCCTATAACAGATCTGTGGAAGAGATCAGGCAGATCATCGGAGCGGATTCTCTTGCGTATCTGTCTTTGGACAGACTGCCTGAGATGGTAGGCGGCAGAGAAATCTGTACCGGATGCTTTACCGGGAAATACCCGATGGAACCACCGCAGGATGATATCCGCGGCGAATTTGATGAGTAAAGGATGAGGAGAAAGAAATGAGTAATGACAGATATGTAAGCCCACTTTCAGAGCGTTATGCCAGCAAGGAGATGCAGTACATTTTTTCGCCTGATAAGAAATTCAGAACATGGAGAAGACTCTGGGTCGCACTTGCAGAGACAGAAATGGAACTGGGATTATCCCAGGACGGCAAACCGGTCATCACACAGGATCAGATCGATGAGATGAAAGCGCATCTGGATGATATCAATTATGATGTGGCAAAGGAACGCGAAAAACAGGTCAGACATGATGTAATGAGCCATGTATACGCATACGGACAGCAGTGCCCGAAGGCAGCAGGCATCATCCATCTTGGTGCAACCTCCTGCTACGTCGGAGACAATACCGACATCATTGTCATGGCAGAGGCGCTGCAGCTTGTCAAGAAAAAACTGGTCAATGTGATCGATGAGCTTGCAAAATTTGCGGACAAATATAAAGAACTTCCGACACTGGCATTTACCCATTTCCAGCCTGCACAGCCTACGACGGTCGGCAAACGTGCCACACTCTGGGCGCAGGAATTTGTCATGGATCTTTCCGATCTGGATTATGTGGCTTCCACCTTAAAGCTGCTCGGTTCAAAAGGAACCACAGGTACACAGGCATCCTTCCAGGAGCTGTTTAACGGAGATCAGGAAACGATCGATAAGATCGATCCGATGATCGCAGCCAAAATGGGCTTTAAGGAATGTTATCCGGTATCAGGACAGACCTATTCCCGCAAGGTAGATACAAGAGTCTGCAACGTGCTGGCAGGTATCGCAGCATCTGCACATAAAATGAGCAATGATATCCGCCTGCTGCAGCATTTAAAAGAAGTGGAAGAGCCGTTTGAAAAGAACCAGATCGGTTCCTCTGCAATGGCATATAAGAGAAACCCGATGAGAAGTGAGCGTATTGCATCCTTATCCCGTTATGTGATGATCGATGCTTTAAATCCGGCGATCACTTCCGCAACACAGTGGTTTGAGCGTACACTGGATGATTCCGCAAATAAGCGTCTTTCCATTCCGGAAGCATTCCTGGCGATCGACGGTATTCTGGATCTTTGCCTGAACGTGGTAGACGGTCTGGTTGTTTACGACAAAGTTATCACAAAGCATCTGATGGCAGAGCTTCCGTTCATGGCAACAGAAAATATCATGATGGATGCAGTCAAGATGGGTGGCAACAGACAGGAGTTGCACGAAAAGATCCGTCAGCTTTCCATGGAAGCAGGCAGGAATGTAAAGCAGGAAGGCAAGGACAACAATCTGCTGGAACTGATCGCAGCGGATGACAGCTTCCCTATGACACTGGAAGATCTGCAGAGCAGCATGGAGCCTGCAAGATATGTGGGCAGAGCACCGATCCAGGTAGCCAAGTTTATCGAGCAGGTACTGAAGCCGGTACTGAAAGAAAATGAAGCTTTGCTTGGCGTAAAAGCAGAGATCAACGTATAAAGTACGAAAGACAAAAAGAAAGCGGTTTCCTGAGGGGTGGAAACCGCTTCCTTTTTTCTTATGAGGGATTCATGAAAAAATATAAAGAGTTGAAACACTTATCAAAGATGAGAGGGTTGAGGGGTTTTCTTCATCTCTGATGCTGTTAGTATATTTGGAAAGTGTGTTCAATTTGTGTTTTAATTTTTAAAAAAATATGAACTATATTAAGAAAATAGAAAACTGCCTGAAATGCTGGCAAAAGATATATGGAGAGAAAGCTTATGACGACAAATCTGGAATATTATAAGGTGTTTTATTATGTGGCGGGCTGTCAGAGCATGACACTTGCAGCGGAAAAGCTGATGATCTCACAGCCTGCGGTCAGCCAGTCGATGCGACAGCTTGAAAAAGCACTGGATACAAAGCTGATCGTCAGATGTGCCAGAGGGATCCGTCTGACTCCGGAAGGAGAGATCCTGTTTTCTTATATCAAACAGGGATATGAAGAAATGCAGCAGGGGGAACAGGTGCTTTCCAAGCTGAAAAATCTGGAATCGGGAGAAATACGGATCGGTGCATCCGATATGACACTGCAGTTTTACCTGCTTCCGTATCTGGATCTGTTTCATCAGAAATATCCGGCGATCAAGGTACATGTCACGAACGGACCGACACCTGAAACACTGACTTATCTGAAAGAAGGAAAAATTGATTTCGGTGTTGTAACGGAGCCTTTTGCGGAAGATGATACAATGGATATCCAGGTTGTACGTGAGGTGGAGGATATCTTTGTGGCAGCCCACCGCTATACCCAGTTGAAAAATCACATGGTCGATCTGCATGAGCTGCCTGCTTATCCGGTTATTTTTCTGGAAAAAAATACAAGTACAAGAAAATATGTCGATCAGGTACTGGAAAAACACGGCGTTTCCTTAAATCCCGAATTTGAGCTTGCAACTTCTGATATGATCGTGCAGTTTGCTTTGAGAAATCTGGGGATTGGATGTGTGATGCGTGATTTTGCGCAGCCTTATCTGGAAGAAGGCAGATTGTTTGCACTTCGTTTCCACCAGATGCTGCCAAAGCGGCATATGTGTGTTGTGACAAACAAACAGCTGCCAAAAAGTATGGCAGCCGTCCGTCTGTTAGAATTATTAAGATCTGAATAAGCCGTAGCTTACTGTGGACCGATGTATTCGGAATCACCAAATCCAAGGATCATGTAAAAGATCGGTTTCAGGAAAAGAAGACCAAAGCCGAAAGCCGTTCCCTGTCCGTAAGCCTTTGCCATCTTGAAAGAAAGCATGATATCAAAGATGAAGCCAACACAAGGAACAAAGGTCAGTAAGAATAACCAGCCTGTGCCCCAGCCGATGTCATACACGCAGTACAGGTTGTAAAATGGGATCAGGCTTGCCCAGCCCGGTCTGCCGGCCTTCTCAAACATTTTCCACATACCGATCACGCATACAACGTAAAATACCAGTATGAAGAGGTAGTAGGTAATGCCAATGCCTGCTCCTACAGCAGAATAGTAATTGTCCATGTTAAAATCCTCCCTTATAAGAATAATTCCTTTGTAGTCTATCATATGAGAGGAATCATGTCGACGTTATCGGTCAAATTAATTCTTAATTCTTTATAAATATTTTATATTTCTTTCATTTCCTGTTTATAAATGAGGCAGATCATGTCATATTGTCTCATGTTTCAATGTAAAATCTGCCACATGGAACATTCCGGGTCAGCCGCGGAACATCTGCGCCGCAAGTGCACATAAGGCTTCCTGGTCAGCGCATGCCATAAGTTCTCTGGCGGAATGCATGGAAAGAATCGGAACCCCTGCATCAACACACGGGATTGCCAGCCTGGCGGAGGTAATGCTGCCGAGTGTGGAGCCGCCTCGCTGATCGGAGCGGTTCACAAATTTCTTATATGGAATGTTGTGCTGTCTGCAGATGCCCTCGATCATACTGACATAGGAAGAATCCGTTGCATAAGACTGTCTGGCGGATAATTTCAGTGCAATACCGTCGCCGAGACAGATCTGGTTGGTCGGATCATTTTTATCAGGATAGTTCGGATGTAAGCCATGGGCAACGTCCAGAGAAAGACAGAGCCCCTCTGCGATCGTGCAGGAAAGCATTTCCTCCGAAAAACCGAGTGCAGCAAAGATGCGCTTTAACAGATCCATTGTCATAACAGAGCCTGCGCCCTGCTTGGTAGCACTGCCGATCTCCTCATTGTGATAAAAGGCGGAAATGCAAATATGATCTTCTTTGGTATCAGCATGCAGAAGGGCGGATAAAGCAGCCTGTACGCTGGAATAATTATCAATGCGCGGGCAGGAAAAAAATTCGCCGCTCAGCCCGACTTCTGCACCGGGATCCGCATTGTATAAAAACAGCTCATAGTCCAGAATGTCCTCTGCCCTGCAGCCTGTGAGCAGCTCCAGATAGTGCATGAAGTAATCGGATTTTTCGTCTTCTCCAAGACGCGTCACAAGCGGCAGAAGCTGGAGCTGCGGATTAAGCTGCATGCCCTTGTTGATCTCCGGATTCATATGGATGGCAAGTCCCGGAATGACCGCAACCGGTTTTTTGGAATCGATCAGATGCGTGACCGGATGGAAGGCGTCTTTTCCTTTGGTACAGACCTTGCCTGCAATGCCAAGCGGTCTGTCCAGCCAGCTTGTGTATACAGCACCGCCATACGGCTCGATATTGAGTTTGCCATAGCTTCCCTGTGTCAGCTCAGGCTGTGGCTTTACAAGGAAGGAAGGCCAGTCGGTGTGTGCGGTGATCATACGCAGCTTTGGCAGCTTTTTGCCTGCAGAGACCTTCTTGCCGACCGTAAAGGCAATGCAGGTTGCATCGTAAAGATCAATATAATATTTCCCACCGGGGGTAAGGGAAAGCGGCTCATTTTTGGAAAGCGCAAGAAAGCCGGCTTTCTTGAGTGTGTCCTCGCAGTATTTACAGCAGTGGAACGGGGAATGGGCACTCTGGGAAAGTGCAGAGAGTGCATCTATAGCGGTTTGTGTTGTTTGCATGATAATACTCCTTTGTTATATGATGATTCATTATAGTAGAATTTATCCGTGATTTCAATGTGGGATAGGGACAGCCTGTGAAAACTGTGGAATCGATCTGCTGTATGGAAAATGTAAGATATGTGATGATAGCAGAAAATTGCTTTACATAAAACTGACAAATAAGTATACGTTATGGAAAATATAAAAAATATTGATTTTACTTATGAATAAATATGGTATATACTATATCTGTATCAAAAAGGGACTGCCTGCGGGCAGCTTTAGAATTTCTGCTAAAAAGGAGAATGTGAACTATGGTAAAAGCAGTTGTAGGCGCTAACTGGGGCGACGAAGGAAAAGGTAAGATTACAGATATGCTGGCAAAAGAGGCAGATATCATCATCCGTTTTCAGGGTGGAGCCAATGCCGGACATACGATCGTAAATGATTACGGAAAGTTTGCACTTCATACATTACCGTCAGGTGTGTTCTACGGACATACAACAAGTATTATCGGTAACGGTGTTGCACTGAACATTCCTGTTTTATTCAATGAAATGAAATCTATTACAGACCGTAATGTGCCAAAGCCGAAGCTTCTGGTTTCTGACAGATGTCAGATGGTGATGCCATATCACATTTTATTTGATCAATATGAAGAGGAACGTCTTGGCGGTAAGTCATTCGGTTCCACAAAGTCAGGTATCGCACCTTTCTATTCCGATAAGTATGCAAAGATCGGTTTCCAGGTAAGCGAGCTGTTTGAAGATGAGGACGAGCTGAGAGAAAAGGTTGTCCGTGTATGTGAGACAAAGAATGTTTTACTGGAGCATTTATATCATAAACCGCTTTTAAATCCGGATGAGCTGATGCAGACACTGAAAGAGTATAAGGAAATGGTAGAGCCTTATGTATGCAACGTTTCCTTATATCTTGATAAGGCGATCAAGGAAGGCAAGAATATCCTGTTAGAGGGTCAGCTTGGTACCTTAAAAGATCCGGATCACGGAATTTACCCAATGGTAACTTCTTCTTCCACACTGGCAGCTTACGGTGCAGTCGGTGCAGGTATCCCACCATACGAGATCAAGCAGATCATCACAGTCTGCAAGGCATATTCTTCCGCAGTCGGCGGTGGCGCATTTGTATCCGAGATCTTCGGAGACGAAGCAGATGAGCTGAGACGCCGCGGTGGTGATGGCGGTGAGTTCGGAGCAACGACAGGACGTCCGAGAAGAATGGGATGGTTCGACTGTGTTGCTTCCAAGTATGGCTGTCGTCTGCAGGGTACAACAGATGTTGCATTTACTGTTCTGGATGTACTTGGTTACCTGGATGAAATTCCGGTATGTGTCGGTTATGAAATCAACGGAGAAGTGACAACAGAATTCCCTGTTACACATGATCTGGAAAAAGCAAAACCGGTTCTGAAAGTATTACCGGGCTGGAAAAACCAGATGGCAGACATCAGAGGTATTAAGAAATTTGAAGATCTGCCGGAGAACTGCCGCAAATATGTGGAATTTATCGAAGAGCAGATTGGTTACCCGATCACAATGGTAAGTAACGGACCGGGCAGAAATGATATCATCTACAGAGAAAGTCCACTGAAGAAATAATAGATATGAGCGTATAAAAATATCAGATCCTGATTTCAGGATCTGGTATTTTTTTTGGAAAGCGTCACATGTTCCGCTTCTTCTTTCTGCTTTTGATCTTTAATGGCTTTTGTGGCAGGCATATTGTCAAAATCGGCAATAGTATGCTTGTTTGTCAGCTTGCCGTACATCCAGATGTAAAGCCAGAGGATGATCGGAATGAAGATCGTTGCAAACAGGCTGACCTTGAACATTCTGCCTGCACCGTCAAAATTGAAGATGGCACAGATGAGCGTGATGATATAAAGAAGTACCAGAGCGGCGATTCCGATGATCGCCAGAATACGTTGCTTTTTAGAATACATATGATAGAATCCTTCCTTTCGATACTGGGCAGCATAAAAACAGAATAAAGCCGTAATATGGGTTATCCGGATAGTATGCCTATAACAATTAGTATTGTATTATACTAACATAGAAAGCTTCTGTGGTCAAAAAACAAAACGCGTGTGGTAAAATAAACAAATAGCATCAGGGGCTGTTGTTTAATGCACGCTGCAATGCTATACTAAGGAATGCAAAGGAGTTTTGGGGTATGAAGAAGAAAATAACAATAGAAGCGCATCTGTTACAGCCGGGGATGACGCTGGCGGACAGAAGATACCGGATCGATTCCCTTCTGGGGAATAACGGCATTATGGTTACCTACAAAGGCTACGATACATTCCGAAAAAAAATAGTTGTCATCCGGGAACTGTTTCCGGCAGATATCGTGGAAAGAGACAGACTGCATGATTATCATCTGGACTGCAAGAAGCTTTCCGATGAAGCTTTGTTTGAGTCCATGAAGGAGCATGTGATCGGCCGGGCGAAGAAGCTCATCCGTATGTATCCGGTGGAAGGGATCGCCAATGTACTGACTTTTCTGGAAGAGCGCGGAACTGTATACAGCATAGAAGAATATGTAGAAGGCATGACACTTGACAAGTATCTGTTAAAGCGTCACAGTGCCAAGTTTACCGTAGAGGATCTGATGAAGCTGCTTGCACCTGCTGTGCAGACATTGATCAGATTGCATCATGATGGTATCTGCCATCTGGCACTTTCACCGCAGCAGATCATGGTGCTGCCTGACAGGAAGACCGTGATTGTCGGCTTTACCAATCCGATGGAGGATATCGCTGCCCCGCAGCTAAAGGATCCGGGCGTGCGACAGGACGGTTATGCGCCGGTAGAACTTTATCTGCCGGAAGCCAAGAGAAGCAGCAAAACAGACCAGTATGCCCTGGCAGCTATTTTGTACCGCTATGTAACGGGAGAAAAACTGCCGGCTTATTATGAGCGGATCAATGAAGATAAGGCAAGTACACCGCCGCAGCAGATGCAGACAAGGATCATGGATTTCCAGAGCGAAGCCATCATGAAGGCTGCTTCCATTTATGACTTTGACAGGTACGAGGATCTGGAGGCGTTTCAGAAAGCA
Organism: Lachnospiraceae bacterium UBA6452; assembly: GCA_002441865.1. Taxonomy (GTDB): domain Bacteria; phylum Bacillota; class Clostridia; order Lachnospirales; family Lachnospiraceae; genus CAG-194. The sequence goes on from DJNY01000058.1 coordinate 29,141, forward strand.
CTTCTGCCGGCTGATATGGATATGGATTCTCTGTACAGTGAGCAGGAGACAACCAAAACGCTGAAACGGAAACCGTTCTGGTATGCATATGAGCAGAAAAAACTGCACCGGTATTATGCGGTGATCGCCGCCCTTTTGCTTGTAGCAGCTATTGTGCTGGGACCAAGGCTGTATCAGGTAGGACTGGATATCAGGATCAATCATTTTTATGATAAATTTAATAACGCTTCCTTATATGAACAGTGTCAGATGCTGGAAAATTTATCCAAAAAGCAGAGACAGCATTACACAAATGACTACGTGGATATGGACAGTACGCTGACGGATGAAGAACGCTCCAAGGCGATGGAAGCCAAATACTATGATTTCCAGTTAAATAAATATGTG
>DJNY01000163.1:0-624 GCA_002441865.1 Lachnospiraceae bacterium UBA6452
CTGGATATGGCAACGGATGCCAACCTCCGAAAAGCGATCCGCCAGATGCCAGATCATCCGACCGTGTTTATTGTGTCGCAGCGTACCAATGCCATTATGGATGCAGACCAGATCCTTGTGCTTGACGATGGTAAGCTGGTCGGAAAAGGCAGGCATGACGAACTGTTAAAGACATGTGAGATCTACCGTGAGATCTTTGAATCCCAGTATAAGAAAGGAGTGGAGTAAAATGAAACAGAAGGATGTTCTGAAAAAAGTCTGGAAATATCTGGAACATTACAGAATGCTGATCCTGTTATCCTTCCTCTTTTCCATTGCGGTTGTTGTACTGACTTTATATGTACCGATCCTGGTCGGCCGTGCCATTGACCAGATTGTAGAGACCGGTGTGCATTTCGGACCGATCAAAGGCTACCTGTTTGCGATCGGTGTCCTTGTTCTGATCACGGCTGTGCTGCAGTGGATCATGAACCAGATCAATAATAAAGTAACCTATCATGTGGTACGGGACATCCGGAAGGAAGCCTTTGACAAGCTGCAGAATCTGCCGCTGAAATATGTAGACTCCCATTCCTACGGAGAGATCGTCAGCCGTATGATCACAGATGTGGATCAGTTTGCAGA
>DJNY01000163.1:661-5958 GCA_002441865.1 Lachnospiraceae bacterium UBA6452
TGATGGGATTTACACAGCTCTTTACCGGTATTGTGACCATTCTGGGAACACTGATCATCATGCTGACGCTGAATGTCGGCATTACCTGTGTCGTTGTCGTGGTAACACCGCTTTCTCTGTTCGTTGCCAACTTCATTGCAACACACACTTATGCGATGTTCCGTGAGCAGTCGGTAACCAGAGGAGAGCAGACAGCACTGATCGATGAAATGATTGGAAATGCAAAGGTCGTAAAGGCATTCGGACAGGAAGAGGAAGCGATCGCCCGCTTTGACGAGATCAATGACAGATTGCAGAAATGTTCGCTGAAAGCAATCTTTTATTCTTCCCTGACAAATCCAAGTACCCGTTTTATCAACAGCCTTGTATATGCAGGTGTCGGACTGACAGGTGCATTTGCCGTTATCGGCGGGAAGATGACAGTCGGACTTCTGTCCAGTTTCTTAAGCTACTCCAATCAGTATACAAAGCCGTTTAATGATGTATCCGCAGTCATTACGGAGCTGCAGAATGCCATTGCCTGTGCGGGAAGGATTTTTGAGCTGATCGAGGAACCGTCCCAGATCCCGGATGCGGAGGATGCAGTTGTGCTGACAGATGCAAAAGGCAATGTAACGGCAGAACACGTATATTTCTCCTACACACCGGAACAGCAGCTTATTCAAGATTTCAACCTTCAGGTACAGCCGGGACAAAATATTGCGATCGTAGGACCGACAGGTTGTGGTAAGACAACGATCATCAACCTGCTGATGCGTTTTTATGATGTAAACAGCGGCAAGATCTGTGTCGATCAGACCGATATCCGTGATATGACAAGAAAGAGCCTGCGTTCTTCCTATGGTATGGTATTGCAGGAAACATGGCTGAAATCCGGTACGATCCGCGATAATATCAAAATGGGTAAGCCGGAGGCAACTGATGAAGAAATGATAGAAGCAGCAAAGGCAGCCTATGCAGATCCGTTTATCCGCCGTATGCCAAAAGGATATGATACGGAGATCGGAGAAGACGGTGGCATGCTATCACAGGGACAGAAGCAGCTTTTGTGTATTTCACGTATTATGCTGGCACTTCCGCCTATGCTGATCCTGGATGAAGCAACCTCTTCCATTGATACAAGAACAGAGCTGAAGATCCAGAGTGCCTTTACACGTCTGATGGAAGGCAGAACGAGCTTTATCGTAGCACACAGACTGTCTACGATCAAAGATGCGGATCTGATCCTTGTCATGAAAGACGGAAATATCATTGAACAGGGTAACCATGAACAGCTTCTGGCAAAGAAGGGCTTTTATGCACAACTGTATACAAGCTAGAAACAGAGTGTAAAAGGAGTCTGCATGAAAGAAAAAATAACAGATATTTTTATGAAATGTATCATAGCTCTGGCAGGTCTGATCCTGCTGGGGCTTAGTTTGTATGCGCTCCGTTATTCCTATCTTTTCCCGGTGGAATATCTGGAGATCGCGACCCCGCAGAAGGATTCTGTCTGGAAAACGGTCGTGAGAGCGGCAGATTTGTTTTTTCTGCTGTTACTTGTCTCTTATGGGATCAAACGGGTCAGCTATCGGAAACAGAAGCTGTTGCAGGCAATGCTTGCCCTTATGTTTGTGCTTGCAGCCTTTTTCTTTATACAGGACGGAACGGTATATCAGGCGGGAAGCGATCCGTGGTATATCTGTGACAGCGCGGCAAAGTTCATAGAAGGAGATTACAGTCCGCTGCAGGCAGGCGGTTATCTGGATCAGTATCCTTATCAGCTCGGACTGACCTTGTATACGGAGCTTGTTTTCCGCCTGGCCGGTGTATGGAACGTAAAGGCACTTGTTTTTGCCAATCTGCTTGCTATGACGGCGGCACTTGTTTTCGGACAACTTTTCCTGAATAAACTGCATGTTATCTGGCAGGGCAGCAGCTTTTCTGTCTGTTATCTGTTGTATCTGCCGATCTATCTGTATCTGCCCTTTTTATACGGAGAAGCTCTGGCGATCTGCTTTACCTTTGCCTTTTTATGGCAGCTTGCAGCCTTTCTGGAGGATCGGAAAAAACTGCGTATGCTGTGGATGGCGGCTTTTGCCTGTCTGATGGTCATATGCCGGGCAAATGCCATGATCGTACTGATCGCAGCGGCAATTATTCTGCTGCTGATGATGATCAGAAAATGGGATAAATGGTTGCTTGCAGCTATCCTTGTGACCTTTGCAGCCGTGTTTGCCGGCAGAGGACTTGTGACATGGCAGTATGAGCTGCGGGCGGGAGAAAAGGTTTCGGATGGGATTCCGGTATCTGCCTGGATCTCTATGGGTATGATGGAGGATGTCCGGGGAAACGGCTGGTATAACGGTTACGGACCGGAGCTGTATGCAGAGTGTGGCTATGATGCGGAAGCAGTGGACCGGGAAGCCAAAGCTTACATGGCAGAACGGATCCGGGAATTTGGAAAAGATCCAAAAGCCTGTCTGGCCTTTTATAAAGGGAAAGCACTCAGCCAGTGGAACGAGCCGACAGCAGAATCCCTTCTGGTACTCCGCGCAAGTGTCGATACCGAGCAGATATCAGATGGAAAATATAAGTTAATGTTTGGTAACTGGTATCAGCCTTATCTGTCATACATGAACAGCTATCAGTTTTTACTGTATCTGCTTGCCTTTTTTGGGTGTATCAGGCTTCTGACAGATAGATCCGGAAAGAAAGGAACGGCAAAACAGTATCTGTTTGGCATACTGCCCCTTCTTCTGACCGGAGGCTTTTTGTTCCAGCTTTTATGGGAAGCAAAATCGCGCTATATTTATTATTATATGGTGTTGCTTTTGCCGCTGGCAACACTGGGGATTTCTTTTGTTATAGAGCAGCAGGCAGTCTGGAAACACAGGATCAAACGTTGATAGTATTGTCTTTTTTGGAGCAATAAATTACAAATTTGTAATAGAAAAAATGTTGCTATTTCCCTTTAGACTGGTAATATAAGGAATATACAGACAGAGCAGATGGGAAGTGATGGATATGCTGCATATTGCCGTATGTGATGATGAACAGATCATTATGGAGCAGTTAAAAAAGCTTTTAGAAACATACAGACCGGATTGTATGGTGACGATGTACTGCAGTGGCGAGGGACTGCTGGATGCATTTGATCAATATGATCTGATCTTTTTAGATATTGAAATGCCGCAGACAAACGGAATGGAATTGGCAGCGAAGCTAAGGGAGCTGCAATATGACGGAGAAGTGATATTTTTAACCAGCTATACCGATTATATGCAGGATGCTTTTAAGGTCAGGGCATTCCGGTATTTACAAAAACCGATCCGGGAGGATCAGCTTGAAGAAGCACTTTGTGCGGCTGAGGAAGAATTTCAGCAGCAGTATCTGGTGCTGACCGGAGAGAAGGTACTTCGGATCAAGATCCGGGATATTCTGTATCTGGAGGCCGTACATAATGAAACTTATATCGTGACAAAGACCGGAGAGCTGGTAGTCAGATCGCCCATGCGGGAGATTTATGAGATGCTCGATCCGGCTGAATTTATCCAGACGCACAAATCCTATGTGGTAGCACTGCGTGCGATCCGCTATGTAGGCAATCAGGAAGTTGTGCTGCAGGAACTGCAGCCGCGCATTCCCTTATCCCGCCGAAGACAGCAGGAGGTAAGGAAAGCGTATATGGAATATATTAAAAAACACGCAATCTATTTATAAAAAGAGGAAAAAGGGATGATCATTTCAAATGTATTGCTGTTTACGGTAGAGTTCCTGAAGACATATATAGCATCAGCCGGAATTTTTAAAATAAAGCAGAAGAGAAAAGTATTTTTCTTTTATCTGGCGGCTGTGCTGTTGCTTACAACACTGACTGTTTTTCAGAAAAATATGAATCGGTCTGTGCTCTTTGTCATTTTGACAGTCTTCACGTTATGCCTGAATGCGGCAGAATATAGAAAGATCTGGATGATTCCGGTCATTTATATTGTTGTGAGTATGTTGGACATTTTAAATTCACTGGTATTTATCCGCTGTCTGGGACTCACAATGGTGCAGATACAAGGAAATATTCTCTTGTATACGGCAATAAACAGTGTAATGCTGATCGGTTTGTTAGTCATATATGGTGTGCTGCGAAAGAAAAACCGGGAGGAGATACATTTGCCGACGCCTGCATATGCATCACTGTATATACTGGGTGGTGGGGCATCTCTCATTTATCTGACCTGTGCACAATTGTCAATGATGAATGCATATAAGGCGATTTATCATAACCTCTGGCTGGGAGGGCTCATTTGTAGCGGCATTATTTTTCTGATCATTGGCGGACTGCTGTTTCATAAAACGGGCGAAAATGAATATTTGAAGCGGGAACAGGATATGAACAGAAAAATACTGGACGCGCAGGCAGATTATTATACATTGCTTCTGGAAAAGAATAAGGAAATACGGGCGTTCCGCCATGATATCAAAAATCATCTGTATTGTATGACAATATTGGGAGAACAGGGACAATATGGGGAACTGCAGGAATATCTTGAAAAAATAAGTCATTCTCTGGAACGTACAGGATTTGATATCAATACAGGAAATGAAATGGTGTCGGCAATTTTAAATGATCTGTCATGCAGGTATAAAGAGGTACATTGTGAATGGCAGGGAAAATTACAGAGCCCATTTACACTGTCAAATTATGATATCTGCACAATATTTTACAACCTGCTTTGCAATGCTTTTGAAGCGGCGGAGAAAACGAAGCAGAAAGAGATAACGGTACAGGTGAAATATTTGAATGATGCATTGTATGTTGTTATTCAAAATTACTTTGAACAAAACCCAGTAAAAGAAAAAGGCGTCTTTGTTTCTTCAAAGACAGAGGGAGATCATGGATTTGGTATTGAAAATGCCAAAATGAGTATAGAGCAGAATGGTGGTGTTTATGAAGCCAAAGTGGAAGGAAACAGGTTCATCACAGAGATCATCATACCGGAAACGAACTGTGAAACGACTGTTTTGGGCTGAACGGTAGCAATTCCGGGCTGAACGGCATCGCAATCAAAAAACGAACAAGATAAAATAAAAGCAGGTTAAGCATTGTGCTGACCTGCTTATTTTATGTAAAGGGGGTTGGATGTATGTTATTGGACTGCTCGATTCTTTGGTGGCTTTTTAAACTGATCGGTTAATGCAAGCCAAGAATACAAAAGACGAAAATAAGCAAACAGATCGCCGAATCCAGACTCGATAATTATCCCATATCGTATCCGTGGTGTAATACATCATATCTATTCCAGATGCGGTTCGGCGATCCA
>DJNY01000131.1 GCA_002441865.1 Lachnospiraceae bacterium UBA6452
TTGGCTGCGGTTCTTCCCGTGAACACGCACCGATCGCCATTAAGGCGGCTGGTGTCAGCTGCGTCATTGCGGAGACCTTTGCCAGAATTTTCTACCGCAATGCGATCAATATCGGACTTCCGATCATTGAATGTCCGGAAGCTGTCAAAAATATTGAAGCAGGCGATACGGTAGAGGTCAATTTTGATACCGGTATGATCTATAACCGCACGAAGGGAACCGAGTATAAAGGACAGGCATTCCCACCGTTTATGCAGAAGATCATTGCTGCACAGGGACTTGTAAATTATATCAACCAGAAATAATATTGCATATTGGAAATTTATATCAGGGAAATAAGGGCAGGAACCATTTGACTGGAACCTGCCTTTTTATTTTTGAAACAAAATCGAACATATGCTCGATAAAATGCACTGTAATCATTGCCAAATGCATGGGAACATGGTACTATAAACAGGTATGAAACAGATAATAAAAAAGATAATAAAAAAGCATCCGACAATTACAATTTGTATCTGTGTTATATTGCTGGCAGGTCTTCTGATCATTGTACAAAAGATGGTCAGTGCTGCTGGAGCAGCACAGGCCGTGGTGACGGTGGACGGAAAAAGCTACGGCACATACAGCCTCAAACAGGAACAGGTGATCCGGATAGAGACGGATCAGGGGTATAATGAGCTGACGATCAAAGACGGAAAGGCGAGTGTGACCGCTTCTGACTGCAAAAATCAGGTCTGCGTCCATTCCATGGCAATTTCGCAAAACGGGCAGAGCATTATCTGTCTGCCGCACAAGGTGATCATACAGATAACAGGCGCTGGAGAAAAACAGCCGGATGCTGTTGCGGATTAAATGATCCGATAAGGAGAGAAAACAGATTGCAGACAAAGAAAATAACGGTTCTGGGACTGGGCGTGGCACTTGCCATGATTTTGTCTTATATAGAGAGTATCCTGCCTGTTTTTGCAGGCGTTCCGGGTGCAAAACTGGGTCTGCCGAATATGGTGATCGTGTTGCTGCTTTACCTGATGGGAGCAAAAGAGGCGTTCTGCATCAATGTGCTCCGCATATTGTTATCGGTTTTTTTGTTTGGCAATCTGTTCAGCATTTTATATAGTCTGGCAGGAGCCGGTGCCAGCTTTCTGGTCATGTGGCTGGCAAAGAAGAGGCATCTTTCCATCAGACCGGTCAGCGTACTTGGCGGGATTTTTCATAATATAGGACAGTTTCTGGTGGCACTTGCGGTCATGGGAACAGCTATGTGGTATTATCTGCCGTATCTGTTGCTCATGGGTATGGTAACCGGACTTTGTAACGGAATCCTGGGACAGCTGATGTATGACAGGAGAGCTGCTTTTTTTCACAGTGACAGGAAATAAAATTAGTATGAAGCAGGAGCTTCATATACAGGCTTTTGGAAATAAACATAGATAAGGAACAGGATATATGATCGGATATGTAAAAGGTATTTTGGAAGAAATAGAAGAGGATTGTGTGATCGTAGATGTCAATGGGCTGGGGATCCGCATTCTGACAGGTGGAGCGCTGGCATCACAGATGCTGGCACCTGGCAGTGAAGTAAAGATTTATACTTACACCTATGTCAAGGAGGATGCGTTCCAGCTATATGGTTTTATCAGCAAGGACGAGCTGTCATTGTTTAAAAAGCTGATCACAGTCAGTGGTATCGGACCGAAAGGTGCGGCTTCCATTTTGTCTGCTTTTTCAGCGGAGGATCTCCGCTATGCGATCTATGCGGGAGATATCAAGACAATTTCCAGAGCACCGGGCATTGGCAAAAAGACGGCGGAGCGCCTTGTACTGGAGCTGAAGGATAAGGTAGAACTGGATTATCAGGCAGATACACTGCTTGGACAGCTTGCGGATGAATCTGTGGGAAGCACAGAGCCGAATAACCGCAGGGATGCAATAGAAGCACTGACTGCGCTGGGATACAGCAATATGGATGCGGCAAAGGCAGTGAAACAGGCAGATCCAAATGCAGATATGGATGTGGAGGATATTCTGAAAGCTGCACTGAAATATCTTATGTAATATGTTTACAGGAAAAATGACGGAGAAAAGATAAAATGGCGGGTAGAATCATAGAGACAAATTTCACACCGGAGGACAGCAAGGTAGAAGAAACACTGCGTCCGCAGCTTCTGGATGACTATATTGGTCAACAAAAAGCAAAAGAAAATATGAAGGTGTTCATTGAGGCGGCAAAGCAGCGTGGGGATTCGCTCGATCATGTCCTTTTATACGGACCGCCCGGACTTGGTAAGACAACACTTGCGGGGATCATTGCCAATGAAATGGGTGTGAATATCAAGGTGACAAGTGGACCTGCGATCGAAAAACCGGGAGAAATGGCTGCAATCTTAAATAATCTGCAGGAAGGGGATGTCCTTTTTGTGGATGAGATCCACCGGCTGAACAGACAGGTAGAAGAGGTGTTATATCCTGCAATGGAGGATTTTGCGATCGATATCATGATCGGCAAAGGAACAAGTGCCAGATCGATCCGCCTGGATCTGCCCAAATTTACACTTGTCGGCGCGACGACCAGAGCAGGGCTTCTGACAGCACCGCTGCGGGACAGATTCGGGGTGATCCACAAGCTGGAATTTTATACGGTGGAAGAACTCAAACAGATCATTCTGCATTCTGCCAGAATCCTGGAGGTTGAGATTGAGGAAGACGGTGCTTACGAGCTCGCCAGACGAAGCCGCGGAACACCGCGTCTTGCCAATCGTATCTTAAAACGTGTCAGAGACTTCGCGCAGGTCAAATACGATGGCGTGATCACAAAAAAGGTGGCAGATACCGCACTGGATCTGCTGGGCGTGGATAAGCTGGGACTGGATCATGTAGACCAGAATATCCTGCTTACCATGATCGATAAATTCAGCGGCGGTCCTGTCGGACTGGATACACTCGCTGCTGCGACAGGGGAAGACGCAGGAACGATAGAAGATGTTTATGAGCCGTATCTGATCTTAAACGGGCTTTTGAACAGAACACCGAGGGGACGTGTGGTAACAGATGCAGCATATGCACACTTTCACAGAGAAACGCCCTGACAGGATAAGGAGTAAGCATGAGTGAAATTATATTGGGTTCCCATGTGGGAATGTCCGGAAAAGAAATGTTTTTAGGCTCGGTAAAAGAAGCAGAAAGTTATGGTGCCAATGCGCTGATGGTTTATACGGGAGCACCGCAGAATACGCGGCGGAAGGATATATCGGAGCTTCGTCTTGCAGAAGGACTTGCCTATGCAAAGGAATGCGGCGTAAAGGAGATCATTATCCATGCACCGTACATCATCAATCTGGCAAATACCGTAAAACCGGATACATATACGTTTGGGATATCGTTTCTGACACAGGAGCTGAAACGTGTGGCGGCTTTCCAGAGTAAAATCCTTGTGCTGCATCCGGGTTCCCATTTAGGTGCAGGTGCGGAAGCAGGCATTGCACAGCTTGTGGAAGGACTCAATACGGTACTTGCTGATGATGACAGCGATGTCCTGATCGCACTCGAAACAATGGCGGGAAAAGGCGGAGAGATAGGACGGACATTTGAAGAACTCCGGATGATCTATGACGGCGTGCAGAAAAAAGAACGGCTCAGAGTCTGTTTTGATACCTGTCATGTACATGATGCAGGTTATGATCTGGTGCATGACTATGATGGCGTGTTCCGGAAATTTGATGAAGTGATCGGTCTTTCCCAGATAGCCGTTTTCCATATCAATGACAGCATGAATCCATGTGGCTCCCATAAAGATCGCCATGCCAATATCGGAAAGGGCGAGATCGGATTTGATGCTTTATATAAAGTAGTGCATGATCCGCGTTTCATGCATATCCCCAAAATTCTGGAAACACCGTATCTTTGTGCGGAAGGAGAAACAAAAAAGACAATTCCGCCTTATAAAGAGGAAATAAAACGGTTATTGGATCAATAAATTATGAAGATTTTGTGTGCTTGCTGATGTGACTTGCTATTTGAGAAAAAGTGTGCTATGATACCACTTGTGTAACAAAATTGTAACAAATACCGGTTACACCCTGTACCCATAGTTTAACGGATAAAACAGCTGATTCCGGTTCAGCCGATGGGGGTTCGATTCCTCTTGGGTACGCTATGTAGTAAGGAGGGACCCACGAAGTGGGAGGATG
>DJNY01000182.1 GCA_002441865.1 Lachnospiraceae bacterium UBA6452
CAGAAAAGCCGTTTCGCAATCCGGCTTATTATACAAACAGAGAACTGAGCTGGCTGCAGTTTGATAACAGAATCTTAGGGGAGGCAAGGGATAAGAGTATCCCACTGTTTGAACGGCTCAAGTTTTTAAGCATTACAGCATCCAATCTGGATGAGTTCTTTATGGTGCGTGTGGCTTCCCTGAAAGACATGGTACATGCGGGCTATGAGAAAAAGGATATTGCGGGTATGACACCGCAGCAGCAGTTAAAGGCACTCAATACCGAGACACATGAGCTTGTAAATATGCAATATTCTACATATAACAGAAGCCTTCTGCCACAGCTGAGCGCAAATGGACTGCATATCATTACCCAGCATGAGAAGCTGACGAAAAAGCAGGAAGAGTATCTGAACCGTTATTTTGAAGAGGAAGTATATCCGGTTCTGACACCGATGGCAGTGGACAGCTCCCGGCCGTTCCCGCTGATCCGCAATAAATCATTGAATATTGGTGCACTGGTGCGGAAAAAAGGCGAGGCAAAGGCAGAAATTGAATTCGCTACTGTACAGGTTCCTTCCGTTCTGCCGCGTATCATCCAGCTTCCGCAGGAGATCGGCGAAAAAGATGCAACCGCAACCGTTATCCTGCTTGAAGAAGTCATTGAGCATAATATCGATCAGTTATTCCTGAATTATGATGTGATCTGTGCACATCCGTTCCGTATCATGCGTAACGCAGATCTTTCCATTGATGAGGATGAAGCGGCTGATCTGTTAAAAGAGATCGAAAAGCAGCTCAAGAAGAGACAATGGGGAGAAGCGATCCGTCTGGAAGTGGAAGAGGGCATTGATAAGCGGCTGTTAAAGATCATCAAAAATGAACTGAAGCTTTCCGAAGAGGATATTTACTATATTCCTGGTCCGCTCGATCTGACCTTCCTTATGAAGATGTACGGCATGGATGGCTTTGATGCTCTGAAGGTACCGAAATATACGCCGCAGCCTGTCAGAGAATTACCGGCAGATGCCGATATTTTTGAAGAGATCAAGAAGCATGATATTCTGCTGCATCATCCATACCAGACTTTTGAACCGGTTGTAGACTTTGTCAGAAAAGCGGCAAAAGATCCGCAGGTACTTGCGATCAAGCAGACGCTTTACAGAGTCAGCGGTAATTCACCAATCATCAAGGCACTGGCACAGGCGGCGGAAAACGGAAAACAGGTTTCTGTTCTTGTGGAGTTAAAGGCAAGATTTGATGAGGAAAACAACATCGTGTGGGCAAAGATGCTGGAAAAAGCAGGCTGTCACGTTATCTATGGACTGGTAGGTCTGAAAACACATTCCAAGATCACACTGGTTGTCAGAAGAGAAGAGGACGGTATCCGCAGATATGTACATTTAGGTACAGGTAACTATAATGATGCGACTGCCAAGCTGTATACGGATACAGGACTTCTGACCTGCCAGGAGGCGATCGGAGAAGACGCAACAGCCGTATTTAATATGCTTTCCGGTTATTCTGAGCCAAAGAGCTGGAATAAGCTCGCGCTGGCTCCGCTCTGGCTCAAGGATAAATTCTTGTATCTGATCGGCAGAGAAGCGGAAAATGCAAAGGCGGGAGAGAAAGCCCATATTGTTGCAAAAATGAATTCCTTGTGCGACAGAGATATTATCGAGGCACTTTACAAGGCAAGTGCAGCAGGCGTAAAGATCGAGCTGATCGTCCGCGGCATCTGCTGTTTGAAGGTTGGCATTCCGGGCGTCAGTGAAAATATCACAGTGCGTTCGATCGTCGGCAATTTCCTGGAGCACGCCCGGATTTATTACTTTGAAAATGCAGGCAGTCCGGAGGTGTATATGTCAAGTGCCGACTGGATGCCAAGAAATCTGGAACGCCGTGTTGAGATCCTGTTCCCGGTAGAACAGGAAGATCTGAAGGAAAAAGCAATCCATATCCTGCGTGTCCAGCTTGCGGATACTTTGAAGGCTCATGTGATGCAGGCGGACGGCAGTTATGAAAAAATAGACAAGAGAGGTAAAAAGCTGATCTGCGCGCAGGATACCTTCTGTGAGGAAGCGATCCGCGAAGCAGAGGAAGCAAAAGCCAAGGATGATCCGGCAAAGGACAGAGTATTTATTCCGGAAAAGAGCCGGATCATACAGGAGGACGAATGAAAAAAGCAGTCATTTTTGATCTGGACGGAACATTGACCGATACTTTAAAATCATTATGGAAATCGACCAATATGGCACTGGCGACCGCAGGGCTGCCACCGCATGAGATCGATTGCTACAAATATTTTGCGGGAAACGGTGCAAAAGAGCTGATCCGCAAGAGCCTGATCGCGGACGGCGATACACAGCTTGTGCACTTTGACAGCGTGATGGAAGCGTATAACAGTATTTTTGAAGAATACTGCATGTATGAAGTAAAGCCTTATGATGGAATCCCTGAGCTTCTGAAAGCGCTGAAAGAAAGAGGACTGCATCTGGCAGTGAACTCCAACAAGCCACAGCCGCGTACAGTAGATGTGGTAGAACAGATCTTCGGGAAAGATACGTTTGATCTGCTCGTAGGCCAGTGCGAGGAACGGCGGAGAAAACCGGCGCCGGATGGCGTGAATTATATTCTGGAAAAGCTGCATCTGGATAAAGAAGATGTGCTTTATATCGGTGACACCTGTACGGATATGCAGACAGGAAAAAGTGCGGGCGTGTTTACCGTGGGAGCACTCTGGGGCTTCCGTGACAGACAGGAACTTGTTGAAAACCATGCAGATGCGATCATTGAAAAGCCGCTGGAACTTTTGCAGTATATTGATCAGTAGAGCA
>DJNY01000078.1:0-4403 GCA_002441865.1 Lachnospiraceae bacterium UBA6452
TCCGGTGCTTTCATACTTTCTACCATAGATACTTTTTTCAGTGATCGTCCGATCACGAGACTCACAATGATACTGAACAGAAGCGTCAGCAGGATAGCATACAGGAAGCTGACCGGGCGGATGCTTCTGCCGAACATGACTGCATCGACCTCAACGGTCGTAATAACAAACCGGTGCAGGGCAATACCGCCGAAAATACCGAAGAAGATACCAATCCCTGTCAGGGCGTAGCTTTCCCTGTTGACATAGCTGTCCACCTCACGGTCATAGAAACCGAGTACCTTGATCGTGGCGATCTCTTTCACACGTTCCGCCACATTGATATTGGACAGATTGTACAGGACAACAAAGGCAAGTCCTGCAGCGCAGACAATGATGAGGACAACAACCGCATCAATGGAGTTGAGCATATTCAGTACCTGCTTCACGTTATCCTGTGTAAAAGTCAGGCTGGCAACATGATCCATGTCAAGAAGCATTGCGGAAACCTGATCCCGTACGGTCTGGCTGTCATCCGGCATTTTGCTGAGTGCAGCATTGTAGGACGGTGCTTTTTTGAAGCCTGCCTCATAGGTGGAAGCACTCATGTAGACATAGTTGCTGACATAATGCTCGCAGACACCGGTTACGGTAAAGGAGGCTTTTTCTTCGTCTTCGTTTTGCAGCGTGATACTGTCACCTGCCTGAATGCCCAGTGTTTTTGCAAGTTTTTCCGTTACAACAATGCCATCTTCCTGCAGTGGTGTGGCTTTGTGGGAAACACGTTCGTGCAGATCCACAAAATCGCCAAATGCGGAAAGATCCTTCGGAACCATCAGGTAGACATCCACGTCACCGTCTTCTGCTTCCTGTCTGGTCGACTGGATCGAAATCGCAAGGGAATCCGAGAAAACAGCCGGATTGTCAAACAGATATTCCTGTACGGAGCCCTGCGTAAGGGCATCTTCTTCCGTAACGATCGTCATCAGATCATAATGGAACACATCATCATACTGCTTGGTAATGATCGCATTGAGGGAATCGGAAATACCGAAGCCTGCGATCAGCAGGGAAGTACAGCCTGCAACACCGATCACGGTCATCCAGAAACGCTTTTTATAGCGGAACAGGTTTCGGCAGGTTACCTTCCAGGAGAACGGGAAGTGACGCCACAGTGGTGTGATCCGTTCCAATAAGATCCGCTTTCCTGCCTTTGGGGCACGGGGCAGCATTAAAGCAGCAGGTACTTCGGAAAGAGAGCTGCGACAGGTCAGTGCTGTTACAAGCAGGGAAAGCACGATCAGTGTTCCGCCGGAGAACAGTGCCTGGGAAAGCCGCCATGGCGTTGCGATGGCAGGCATGTAATACATCATCTCATAAGCAGACCAGATAATACTCGGAAATGCCTTAAATCCGACCGCAAGGCCGACCAGCGTTCCGGAAACGGAAGCTGCCAGTGCATAGAGGATATATTTCTGCATGATCGTTTTGGCTGAGTAGCCAAGTGCTTTCATCGTTCCGATCTGCAAACGTTCTTCTTCTACCATGCGCGTCATGGTTGTGGAAACAACGAGTGCTGCCACAAGGAAAAAGAAGATCGGGAAAACCGTTGTGATGGCATTCAGCTTGTCGATATTGGCGGTAAAAGAAGAATAGCTGACGTTTTTATCCCTGCCCCAGACATACCATTTCGGCATTTCCAGCGTATCCAGATCTGTCTGTCCGTCCTCGATCTCCTGTCTGGCATCTGCCAGCTTTTCATCTGCTTCTTTTTTGGCATCTTCGTAAGAGATTTCACCATCTGCTAACTTCTGTGCATTTTCGGCAATAGCCGCTTTGGCATCATCCAGTCTGCTTCTGGCATCCTTGAGAGAAGATTTTGCATCGGAAATCTGGGAAAGTCCGTCTGTCAGCTCAGTCTGTTTGCCGGACAGTGTTGCCCAGCTACCTGCCAGCATGGACTTGGCACTTTTTAGCTGTTCCTTCCCGTTTTCAAGCTGCTTCTTGCCATCCTCATATTGCTTTTGCCCGTTTTTGAGCTTTTGCTCGGCTTTGGCAAGCTGCTCCTTGCTATTTGCCAGCAGCTTTTTGTTTTCTTCCAGCTTGGCGGCATTTGCATCATAGGCATTTTGCCCCGCTGTGATAGATTCTCTGGCACTGTAGAGCTGGGAGATCGCAGGCAGAAGCTGACTGATCCCCTGTTCCAGATAGGCAGCCTCTACGGAATTGGCGGAAACTGTCGGAAGAGAAACACCGTATTCTGTCATATTCTGTAAAAAGGCGGTAGTTGTCTGCGGCGCACCATAGCCTTTGCTGCTTAAAAAGGCAAGAAAACCGTCCAGTCCGTCCGCTGTCATGGAAGGCAGAAGAGTGCTCATACCCTGCGCACAGCCTGCAAGCCCGGACTGATAACTTGCCTTTGCCGCATTAAGCTGTTCTTTGGCAGTGTCAAGCTGTGCCTGTCCGGCTTCTAATTGCTTGACGCCGCTCTGGTAAGCGGTCATGCCACTGTCATATTGTGCCTGTCCATTAGCCAGTTCTGTTTTAGCTGCATTTAATTTGGCTTCGTTTTGCTCCAGGAGTGTTTCGCTGCTGCTGATCCGGGCATCTGCTTCCTGCAGCTTTCTTCTGGCATCGCCAAGCTGGATCTCACCGTCTGCCAGCTTCTGCTCGTTTTCGGTGATCTGCGAAAGAGCATCTGCATAATCCGCTTCGCCCTGTTCATATTCTGTCTGCCCGTCCGCAAGCTCCTTTTCTCCGTCTGTCAGCTCTGCTTTGGCATCGGAGAGCTTCTGATCGGCTTCTTCTTTTGCATCGTTATAGGAATCCCAGGCATCATCGATCTTCTGCTGCGCCTCGTCATGGATTTCGTCATATCTCGTCTGGCAGCGCAGATCCTGTATCGCTTCAATTTTTGTTTTTACAGTATCCACAAGCGGCTCATAATCGTCTCCAAGGCTGTTGGCAGCAAGAGCACCATCCACGGTTAAGTAAATTTCTGTATAGGCCGCAAAAGCGTAATCTTCAGGCAGCAGATACATGAGAAGATTGACCCGTCCGTTTCCCACACTGGCGGGCTCTCTTTCAAAGCTGAAATAGTTCGCACTGTGGACAATGCCGACCACTTCATACTCGGTTGTGGATAACTTACTGTCGAGATCCTCATTCTCCGGACTGATCACAAGCTTGGAACCGATCGGATAGGCGGATGCCATATCGTTAGCACCGGCTTCCACAACACATTCTCCTGATTTTTCAGGCATATGACCGTCAACAAGGAAGAGTTTGTTGATGGTATCTGTGTTTTTTCCTGTATCTTCCTTACCTGTCGTCAGTGGCAGGGAATGCGCCCTTGCTACGACGGTATCGTCTCCGGTCTGTACGAGAAGATCCGCACTGTAAGCGGGCTGGACATCTTTCACGCCGTCTATGGCAGACAGGGCAGAGACATCGTCATCGGTCAGACCAAGTGTGGAAACAACACGGATATCATAAAAGTTTGCATCATCCATGTATGCTTCCATGGATTCCTTCATGTCGTCCGGTGTTGCATTCAGACCGGCAAGAAAGCCGACACCAAGTGCAACGATGGAAAAGATAGCGATAAATCTGCTTTTGGTATGCTTAAAGGTTCGTCTTATATTTTTGCGGTAGCTTCGGGTCATTTTTATCTTATCCTTTCAAGAAAATTGTTACCATTCAATTTCTTCTACCGGTGTAGGGTGTTCGTTCAGTTTCTCTTCGACAATCTTTCCGCTGCCGATGCGGATCACGCGGTCAGCCATGGCGGCAAGTGCGCTGTTGTGGGTGATGACGATCACAGTACGTCCCTGCTTTCTGCAGGTCTGCTGTAAAAGGGCAAGTACCTGTTTTCCCGTTTTGTAATCGAGTGCACCTGTCGGCTCATCGCAGAGCAGGATCTTTGGGTTCTTTGCAAGTGCTCTGGCAATCGAAACACGCTGTTGTTCTCCGCCGGAAAGCTGGGCAGGGAAGTTGTTTGTCCTGTCAGAAAGCCCGACTTCGGCAAGAACGGTATCCGCATCGAGCGGATCCTTGCAGATCTCGGAAGCAAGCTCTACATTTTCCTTGGCAGTCAGATTCTGTACCAGATTGTAAAACTGGAATACAAAGCCGACATCATACCTCCTATAGGTTGTCAGCCGCTTACTGTCAAAGGAGCTGACACATTCTCCGTCCAACAGGATCGTGCCTTCATCACACGTATCCATTCCGCCGAGCATATTTAAAACGGTCGTTTTTCCTGCGCCGGATGGTCCTAAGATCACACAGAATTCTCCTTTTTCGATCGTAAAGGAAATGTGATCCGAGGCGGCAAACCGGTTATCGCCGACCTGATAATATTTACAGACATTCTGAAATTGTACAAAAGGGGTTTTTTGTTCCATGGGGACCTCCTGGGGGCT
>DJNY01000078.1:4467-7575 GCA_002441865.1 Lachnospiraceae bacterium UBA6452
AAAATTTCATGAAATATGGTATCTTGCGCGGGATAGGAGTAGAATGATACAATAATATGCTGTCAGGGACATAAATCAAAAGGATGTGCCTGCACGGATATGAAATAGAAAGAGGATGGCAGAAGTTGCGTTTATTTCCGACACTGAGAAACTATCAGAAAGAAAATCTGGGAAAAGATATTCTGGCGGGACTGATCATCATGGCGGTTTCGATACCGATCTCCATGGGGTATGCGCAGATCGCGGGACTGCCTGCGGTTTACGGACTGTATGGTTCTGTGCTGCCGATCCTGTTTTTTGCGGTCTTTTCCACCTCGCCGCAGTTTATTTTCGGCGTGGATGCAGCACCTGCGGCGCTTGTCGGTTCCGCACTGCTTTCTTTGGAAATTGAAAGCGGTTCCGAGGAGGCGATGCGCGCAGTTCCGGTTCTGACGTTATTTGTGGCACTCTGGCTGTTTGCTTTTTCTTATATGAAAGCCGGAAAGCTTGTCAATTATATTTCCGCGCCTGTGATGGGCGGTTTTATCACGGGGATCTGTACAACGATCATTCTGATGCAGGTACCGAAGCTCTTTGGTGGCAGTGCAGGTGTGGGCGAGTTTTTTGAGCTTGCCATGCATATCGGAGAAAGTCTGGAAAAACTGAATCTGCCGTCCCTTTTGCTGGGGCTTGCAGCACTATTTATACTGCTTCTTTCCAAAAAGCTGATCCCAAAATTCCCGATGGCGGTACTGTTGATGGCGGCCGGCGCATGCATGACAAAGTTTCTGCCGCTGAAGGACTGGGGTGTTGTGACACTTTCCGCTGTAGAGCCGGGGCTGATGCCTTTTGCCCTGCCTGACATTTCGGTGATCCCTGTCAGGGAAGCGGTAACGATCAGCCTGTCGGTGGCGATCGTCATTATGGCGGAAACGCTGCTTGCGGAAAACAGCTTTGCCCAGAAAAACGGCTATCGGATCAATGACAATCAGGAAATTTTTGCGTTTGCAATGGGTAACTTTATAGCAGCACTGACAGGCTGCTGTCCGATCAACGGCTCCGTTTCCCGAACGGCGATGGGAGAACAGTATCAGGCACGGACACAGCTGACCGGTATTGTGGCGGGCATTTCGATGCTTGTGCTTCTGCTTGGCGGAACAGGCTTTATTGGTTACCTTCCGGTACCGATCCTGACGGCGATCGTCATTTCCGCACTTTTGGGTGCGACGGAATTTGATCTGGCGATCCGCCTGTGGAAGATCAGCCGGACAGAGTGCATGATCTTTATCGGTGCTTTTCTGGGTGTTTTATTCTTAGGTACGATCAATGGCGTTCTGATCGGCATTTTGCTGTCTTTTGCAGAGGTTATCATCCGGACGGCAAAGCCTGCCAGATGCTTTCTTGGCATCCAGCCCGGGCACAGGCATTTCCGGGATCTAAAGGAAAGCAGCCAGATCCATGCAGTGTCAGGTGTTCTGATCTACCGGTTCAGCAGCAACCTGTTTTTTGCCAATATACAGGTGCTCAGACAGGATATCGAGGATCATATCACACCGGAAACAAAAGCCGTTATTCTGGATGCGAGCGGGATCGGAAGCATTGATATCACCGCTGCGGATGGACTGGATATTCTCTGTAAGTCTTTGCAGAAGCAGAATATCCGGTTTTATATGACGGAACACATCGCAGGACTGAATGAGCAGCTCCGCAGGCTGGGGCTTGGTTATCTGATCGAGGAAGGTCATGTCAGACGAACGATCCACATTGCGCTGAAGGACATGGGAATCGGCAGACCGTATCCGCTCGAAGGCGGCGTTGATAATACAGAACGCAGTGCTTCCAGAAAGCGTGCGGACAACAGAGTACAGGAATTTGTCTGGGCGTTTGGACAGGATGCGGAGGCTGTGATCGAGAAACAAATCGAAAAGCAGATCGAGCAGCTCAGGGAGACCGGTGATGTTGAGGCGCTTCTGCACGGCCGCTGGGCACATATGGAAGAACTGGATGAGGATGAATGGCTGGAGCATCTGGAAGAGCATCTGAAGGAGATTGTCAATATTTCCGGAAAGGATGAACAGAAGCTGGCAGAAAAGATCGAAGCGCATCGAAAAGAAGTGCATGACCGGATCGCACAGGAGCATCCGGAGCTGGCACAGAAATTCCGGGAGAGAAGACATATACTGGATGCACATTTGAAAGAAAGAAGACCGGAAGTCTATGAGCTGATCACAACCCTGCGCAGAAAGCGGGAAGCAGATGATAACTCTGGCGACCATGATAAATAATACGATAAAAAGAAGGACAGAACATGAAAAACAGTATTTCCTTAGAGGAATTTAAGGCACTTCCTGCGGGAAGCTATCAACTGATCGATATCAGAGGAGAAGAAGAGATCGCACATGGTGCGATCCCGGGCGCAGTTGCGATCGCACAGGATGTGCTTTTGGAAAACGAACAGCTTGACCGGACAAAAAAACTGGTCATCTGCTGCAGCAGAGGAAAATTCAGTGTGGAAGCGGCGGAAGAGCTGGCAGATGCGGGTTATGATGCCGTCAGTCTGGAAGGCGGCTATATTGCATGGCTGTTAGATACCGTCAAGCAACAGGAAGCAGAGGATTACTGCAAGGAAGTGGAAAAGAGCATCCGCAAGAAGTTCCGCAAGACGATCTGGTGCAGATTCGTCAAGGCAGTCAAGGATTATGAGCTTGTAAAGCCGGGCGACCGTATAGCAGTCTGTATTTCCGGCGGAAAAGATTCCATGCTCATGGCAAAGCTGTTTCAGGAGCTGTTGCTGCACCATAAATTTGATTTTACGGTGAAATTCCTTGTGATGGATCCGGGCTACAGCCCTGCAAACAGACAGGTGATCGAGGAAAATGCAAGAAGACTGCAGATCCCGGTCCAGATTTATGAGTCAGATATCTTTGACTCTGTTTATAATGTGGAAAAATCACCGTGCTATCTCTGTGCACGTATGCGCCGGGGTCATTTATACAGCTTTGCAAAGGAAATGGGCTGTAATAAGATCGCACTCGGTCATCATTATGATGATGTCATAGAAACAATTTTAATGGGAATGCTGTATGGTGGACAGGTGCAGACCATGATGCCAAAGCTGCACAGCACGAA
>DJNY01000078.1:7660-9285 GCA_002441865.1 Lachnospiraceae bacterium UBA6452
AAGGCATGGCGTGATTACAATGATCTGCATTTCATCCAGTGTGCATGCAAGTTTACGGATACGTGCACAACATGCAATAACAATGAAAACCGCTCCAAGCGTGTGGAGATCAAGGAACTGATCAAAACCTTAAAGCAGGTCAATCCGTTTGTGGAATCCAATATATTCCGCAGCGTCGAAAATGTGAATTTAAGTACTGTCGTGGCATATAAAAAGGATGGCGTGAAACACCATTTCCTGGAAACATACGATAATGCAGTACAGACAGAGAACAATCCGGAAATACAGAATGAGACGGAAGTGCAGAATCAGAAAGAAAGTGTAAAAGAGTAAAATGGGACAGGATTATTTAGAAGTAGATCGGGAAATAGAAGAAAAAAGACAGCAGCAGCGTCAGAGAAGACGTGAGGAAATGCGGCGGAAGAAACAGCAGCAGATGCGGATCAGAAAAGCCTGCAAACTGGGAATTCCGGCTCTTTTGGTTTTGGCTGTGGCAATCGGACTTGCTGTGGCACTGCATAAGCCGAAGGCAACGCCGACAAAGCAGACACAGACCGGACAGGAGACAGACGAAAATATTTCGCAGATCCGGACAGATGAAGTTACCGATCCGGCAAATGATGGGGATACGGCAACAGGTGCAGATGGCGAGATAGCACCTGCTAATGCACAGTCTGCAGACGGACAGACAGATGGAATGCAGGATACGGATCCGGGCGTTGTCTACAGTGCACAGGAAACGCCGGAAACGACAGATGTGCCTGCAGAGGTTGTCAGCAGCTATGCCATTTTAGTAGATGTGGGTAACAAAAAGATCCTTAAGCAGCGAAATGCACAGACAGTCATCAATCCTGCTTCCATGACAAAGATCCTGACAGTGCTTGTGGCAGCGGAGCAGATCGATGAAAGCAGGCTGGATGATAAGGTGACGATCACCATAGAGGATACGGACTACAGTTATTCCAATGACTGCAGCAATGCGGGCTTTGAACTGGATGAACAGGTGACGGTGAGAGATCTGTTTTACGGAACGATCCTGCCATCCGGCGCGGAAGCAGCAGTTGCACTTGCCAAATATGTGGCAGGCTCCGAGGAAGCCTTTGTGGCGCTGATGAACCGGGAAATGGAAGAAATGGGACTTTCCCAGACCGCACATTTTACAAACTGTGTCGGTCTGTATGACGAAGCCCATCACTGCAGTGTTTATGATATGGCAATGATCCTGGAGGCGGCAATGGACGCTCCGTTCTGCAGGGAGGTGTTGTCCGCACACACCTATACAACCTCTGTGACGGAGCAGCATCCGGAAGGCATCATTCTTTCCAACTGGTTTCTACGCCGGATCGAGGATAAGGACAACGGCAAAATGGTGCTCGGTGCCAAAACGGGTTATGTGGTGCAGTCGGGTAACTGTGCTGCCAGCTATGCACAGGATGTGGCGGGAAATGCCTATGTCTGTGTGACCGGAAATGCTACGAGCAGCTGGAGGTGCATCTACGATCATGTGGAGATTTACAAGACTGTGCTCGGTACAAACGACACTGAATAGTGCACAATGCACGTAATGCGTGAAAAAGAAGACAGAATTGCGGTGAAGAGTAAACATATTGTACAATAAATGCAGG
>DJNY01000043.1 GCA_002441865.1 Lachnospiraceae bacterium UBA6452
TATTCCTCTGCGATCGCAACATACGGAAAATCCGGTGCGATCAATCCCTTGGATGGAGATGCTTTCTTGACCTCACAAATAAAGGAAAGTCCCTGCGCCTTCAATGCTTTTTCAAATGGAAACCCTGTGTCTGCTGACATGGAAAGTGCCTGTTTCTGCAGTTCTTCCGACGGCAGTTTCTTTTTATTTTCTTCCAGACGCATCTTTGTTTTTGCTACAATTTCATCTAAGATCATATTTCTTCCTTTCGCTCATGTAGTTACCTCACCATATAAAGCTGTAAAAGCCTGCCCATAACCGGTCGGTTTATTACGGATTTACATAGCTCTGCAGCATTACATATTTGAATATTTCACGAATTCTTCCAGCTTCTTTTCCGCCTTACCGCTGTCGATCAGTTCTTCTGCAAGGCGGACGCCTGCTTCGATCGAATCTGCTTTTCCTGCTACATAAAGTCCTGCACCTGCATTTAATACAACTGCTGTTCTTCTGGCTCCCTGCTCCCCTGCCAGAACTGCCTTTGTGATCGCAGCATTCTCATCCGGTGTTCCACCTGTCAGCTCTTCCTTTTTGCATCTGGTCAGGCCAAACTGCTCCGGGCTGATCGTATAGCTTTTAAATGTGCCATCCTTTACTTCACATACGGATGTCTCTGCACTTGCTGAAATTTCATCCAGTCTGTCCTGTCCGTATACAACAAGTGCTCTCTTGACGCCAAGATTGGATAATACTTTCGCAAGCGGCTCTACAAGGCTTTCATCATAAACACCCATTACCTGCAGATTTGCACTGGCAGGATTTGCAAGAGGGCCTAAAATATTGAAGATCGTGCGGATACCAAGTTCTTTACGGATCGGTCCCACATATTTCATTGCTGTATGGTAACTCTGTGCAAACAGGAAGCAGATACCGATGTCCTGCAGCAGTTCTGCACTCTTTTCCGGTGAAATCGTGATATTGACACCAAGGCTCTCCAGCACATCCGCTGCACCTGATTTACTGCTTGCTGCACGGTTTCCGTGTTTTGCGACCGGAACACCTGCGGAAGCGATGACAAGGGAAGATGTTGTGGAAATGTTAAAGGAATCTGATTTGTCCCCGCCTGTTCCGACGATCTCCAGTACATCTCCTTCATGAGAAAGCTGCACTGCATGGTTTCTCATTTCTTCTGCTGAACCTGTGATCTCGTCGATCGTCTCACCCTTCATGGTAAGCGCTGTCAGATAGGCACTTTTCTGTACATCGGAAGCCTCTCCGCTCATAATTTCATTCATAACGGCTTTTGCTTCCTCATAGCTTAAATCCTCTTTGTTTGTCAGTTTGATAATTGCTTCTTTGATCATTTTTGTTTCTTCCTTTCCTTGTATAGTTTTGTATTTTATAGTATTTCTATCTTTTTTCTATGGATTAAGTTGATATCTTTATTGTATTTTCTCTTTTCTATTCCCTGTTTTAAATGGAGCAGGCGGATTACTTAGGAGCTTTCCTGCTGTACTGCAGAAGATTCTGTATCATCTTACCGCCCTGCGGTGTCATAATAGATTCCGGATGAAACTGGAGTCCGAAAAGCGGATACTTCACATGCTCCACTGCCATGATCTCTCCATCCTCCGATTTTGCCGCTACGGCGAGCTCCTTTGGAAGTGTTTCTTCCCTGACAGCCAGAGAATGATATCTGGCAACTGTTACCGGCTCTTTTAAGCCTTTCAGGATCCGGCTTTCCGGTGAGATCTGAATCTCACTTGTCTTACCGTGCATCATCTGTTTCGCATAGGTAACTGTCGCACCAAAGGCTTCGCAGATTGCCTGATGTCCCAGACACACCCCGAGGATCGGATATTTTGTATATAGCTTCCTGACCACTTCCTCACAGATGCCTGCATCCGATGGTTTGCCCGGCCCCGGCGAAAGAATGATCGCATCCGGCTGTAACGCATCCAGCTCGTCAACCGTGATCTTATCATTTCTGTAAACATGGATATCAGCATCATATTTTCCGATCAACTGATACAGGTTGTAAGAAAAGCTGTCATAATTATCAATCAGTACGATCATCTCAAATTCCTCCATCCGCTTCTTTTAAGGCATTCATGACTGCCTTTGCCTTGTTGATACATTCCTCATATTCCTTTTCCGGAACACTGTCTGCCACAATGCCTGCACCGGATCTGACATATACTTTACCGTTCTTTGCAAATGCCAGCCTGATGGCAATACAGGTGTCCAGATTTCCGGTAAAATCCAGATAACCGATCGCACCACCGTAAATGCCACGTTTGTTGTCTTCCAGTTCATTGATGATCTCACAGGCACGCAGCTTTGGTGCACCTGAAAGTGTTCCTGCCGGCAGAATGGCATCCACCGCATCTACCGCATCTTTATCCTCTCTGATCGTTCCTGTTACGGTCGATCCGATATGCATAACATGGGAGAATCTTTCGATCTCCATATATTTCACAACCTCGACCGATGCGATCTTACTGATCTTTCCGATGTCGTTCCTGCCCAGATCAACCAGCATATTGTGTTCTGCTCTTTCCTTTTCGTCGGCTAACAGTTCCTGCTCCAGTCTCTGGTCTTCGGCTTCTGTCTCGCCTCTTTTTCTTGTGCCTGCCAGCGGGAAAGTATAGAGCTTATCATTTTCCAGCTTCACAAGCGTTTCGGGAGAAGCACCCGCGATCTCCACATCTTCACTGGAAAAATAGAACATATAAGGGGATGGATTACTGGTCCTGAGTACGCGGTAGGTATCCAGTAAGCTTCCTTCCATATCCGCTTCCATCCGGTTGGAAAGTACGACCTGGAAGATATCGCCCTCTTTTATATAGTCCTTTCCTTTCTGCACCATTTCACAATATGCGTCTTTGGAAAACAGCGGTCTGAATTCGGATTTTAAATGCAGCGGCTTTTCTTCTGCTGCCTCTCCGTGCAGGATCAAATCTGCCATATCGGAAAGCTGTCTCTGTGCCTGATGGTAATTGGTTTCCAGATTGTCTGTCCTGCAGTTTACAATGAGCTGGATCTTCTGTCTGTAATTATCAAAACAGATCACCTTGTCAAACAGCATCAGATCCATGTCCTTAAAATGCTCATCCTCTTTGGCATCCAATGTAAGCGACGGCTCACTGTACTTAATATAATCATAGGAGAAATAGCCTACCAGTCCGCCTGTAAAAGGTGGCATCCCCTCCAGCTTCGGACTTTTATACTGCTCTAAGATCTGGCGCAGGTATTTGCCGGGATGTGCGACCGTTTCCGTTATGGTCATACCGGAACGGATGCTGAGCTTGTGATCATGACAGGTGATCTCCAATGTCGGCTCATATCCTAAGAAGGTGTACCTGCCCCACTGTTTTTTGTCCTCTGCGCTTTCCAGCATATAGCAGTGACTGCTCACATGCTTCAGGATTCGGAGCACTTCGATCGGTGTCTTTCTGTCTGCATACAATTCGCAGCAGATCGGAACGACGCCGTACCGGCTTAAATCCGGCATTTCTTTCAGTTGTTGTAAGGT
>DJNY01000051.1:0-17927 GCA_002441865.1 Lachnospiraceae bacterium UBA6452
TTTTTCAATCTCAGCTCCACCACATTTTCGCGGTGGAATCTTATCATATCATTCCGTTCATTCTTTGTCAACACCTTTTTTGTATTGCACTGTCGAATTTATCCGACCAGAATCCCGGGCGAAAAAAAGGAATCCTGAACGCGTCAAGATTCATTTTCATCTTGATATGAAACGGAGAAAGAGGGATTTGAACCCTCGCGCCGCGTGAGCGACCTACACCCTTAGCAGGGGCGCCTCTTCAGCCTCTTGAGTATTTCTCCTTACTACTGAACTTTATCCTCTACCAATATAAAGTTGTACGTCATCTGACGCAAATGTTATTATACATAAGCCTATTTTGTTTGTCAACCATAAACTATAAATTCTTTTCGATTGCCTCTTCAATACGGCGTTTTACCTCTTCTGCGATCTCATTGGAGCGCATATGCTGGTATTCTTCATAATACAGCGGTTTTAAATAGATCAGCTTTACCGTCACCTGTCTTACGGAATTTTCATCAAACGGAACAAAGGAATTGATCAGTGCACAGGGAACGATCGGACATTTCGCTTTCTGGGCGGCCTTGAAGCTCCCGCCTTTAAACTCCAGCAGCTTATTGCCCATTTTGCTGCGTGTACCTTCCGGGAATATGATATAGTTTCTCCCCTGCTGTACTTCTTTGGCGACCTGATTGATGACCTGCATGGACTGTCTTAAATCTTCTCTGTCCATCGGGAGAGAACCTGTTGCCTGAATCGCCTGCTTTAGCAGGATTACATTTTGGGCTTCTTTTTTGATCACAAATGCAAATGGTTTCGGTGAAGAATAAAAAAACATCAGTACATCAAATAGTCCCTGGTGATTGGGGTAAAAGATAAAACCGTCCTCTTTGGGTATATTTTCTATTCCATGGATTTCCGGTGTGATATTACCTGCCTGTATGGCATGTGTGGAAATTTTCTTTCCGATCAAAAAACCTGGCATATAATCTCCGATATATTTTTTTCCTGCCAGCCATATCTGATAAAACAAGAACGGTACCAGATAAAGCTTTCTTAAAACCATCATCGCAATTCGCATTCTGTTCTCCTGTCAGCATACAAACAATAAAGTACTGTCTGCTTTGCTATTATAAATCTATATCTTGTATTATTTTGTTTTAACTCCACATATATATAGGAAGAAACTCTTTCCGTTCTTCATATTTTTATATAGATCTGCAGATCATTACACAGATTCCATATACACTTTTCCGCATCGCATCTTTTATCTAGGATAGTGTATTATATTCCTTCACAGCCGTTTCATACAGGTTATTGCCGTCTTTGTCGATCACAACGATCGCCGGAAAATCTTTGACTTCCAGCTTGCGGATCGCTTCTGTACCAAGATCGTCGTAAGCGATCACTTCCGATGACAGAATGGATTTGGAAAGAAGTGCACCTGCTCCGCCGACTGCAGCAAAATAAACCGCTCCGTTTCTGACGATCGCATCTATCACTTCCTTAGAGCGTTTTCCTTTTCCGATCATGCCCTTTAAGCCGAGATCAAGAAGCTCCGGCGCATATTTATCCATACGGCTTGCAGTCGTAGGTCCTGCAGAACCGATCGGTCTGCCTTCTCTTGCCGGTGAAGGTCCCATATAATAGATCACATTACCCTCCATTGCAAGTGGAAGCTGTTCTCCTTTTTTTAATGCCTCCTGCATTCTTTTATGCGCTGCATCTCTTGCCGTATAGATCGTGCCCGTGATAAGAACGGAATCACCCGCATGTAAGTTCTGGATTTCTTCTTTTATGAGTGGTGCTTGTATTGATTGCTTCATATTTACCCTTTCTGTTCTATTTTTATATATATCCCGCATATTCTGACAGTTTTTTATTCTATATAATATTCATACCTGTGCCATAATGCGCTTTCAACAACGCAACTGGAACTATTCCATGTTTATACTATAATACCCGTGTGCTGTGTCTGCATACATGACAGCAGATATTGACCGCAACAGGGAGTCCTGCGATATGCGTCGGATAGGTATTGATATTGACAGCCAGAGCAGTCGTGGTTCCGCCAAGTCCGCCCGGACCGATTCCTGTTTTGTTGATATTATCCAAAAGCTCTTTTTCCATTTCCGCCACATAAGGAATGTCAGAATGCTCATTTACCGGTCTTGTGAGTGCCTGTTTTGCCATGATCGCACACTTTTCAAAGGTTCCGCCGATTCCGACACCTACCACCATAGGCGGGCAGGCGTTTGGTCCTGCATCCTTTACAGCTGTCAGAATTGCCGCCTTCACGCCTTCTATGCCATCTGCCGGTTTCAGCATAAATACGCGGCTCATATTTTCACTGCCAAAGCCCTTCGGCGCAACAGTGATTTTTACCTGATCGCCCGGAACGATCTGATAATGGATGACCGCCGGAGTATTGTCCTTTGTATTTTCACGTTCAAGCGGATCCTTTACTACAGATTTGCGCAGATAGCCATCTACATAGCCCTGTCTGACGCCCTCGTTGATCGCAGCTTCCAGACTGCCGCCTTCAAAATGTACATCCTGCCCGATCTCCATAAAGATCACTGCCATTCCCGTGTCCTGACAGATGGGGATCATATCCTGGCCCGCGATCTGCAGATTGTCCTCGAGCTGTGAAAGCACCTGCTGACCGACCGGAGATTTTTCCTCTTTACATGCCTGCTCCATGGCAGCTTTCATATCCTCTGTCAGAAAATGATTGGATTCAATGCACATTTCCCGGATATTTTTCGTAATATCTTCAACCTGTATCGTTTTCATAACCTTCTCCTTTGTTTTATCAATACATGATTATAGTGTCCCATATCCTGCCTGCTTTTTCAAGTAATGCTTCGGGATAACAATAGGACTCTGTGTGAAGTCCGGGTGTTTCCTCTCCTGCGCCGATCCCGAAAAACACGCCTCTGCATTTTTTCTGGTACCATCCGAAATCCTCTGACCAGCGCATTGGCTCCTGCAGATATGTATATGGCAGTGCATGATCTATGCATAGCTGCTCCAGCTTCTCTGTCAGTCCGGTATCATTTACCGTATCCGGGAAAACATCTGTTTCCGATACCTCCACTGTAATTCCGCTTGCTTCAGCCTGCTGCCCTGCATAGGACACAATGGCATCCGTCAGCACTTCCAGATCCTCCTGGTAATGCGCCCGTAGTGTGAGGCATACTCTTCCGTCTCCCGCGGAAATACCGAAATTCTCAGATCCTACCTTTATTTCAATGATGCTTGCCATGGTAAGTCCCTTTTTGCAGTCTTCGCACCATATAGGAAGTTTATTTATAATCTCAGCGATCAGATAACCCGGATTGATACCCTGCTCCGGATAAGCAGCATGACTTTGTTTTCCGTGCAGATCCAGAATAAGTCCCTTGGAAGCACAGGCAAATACCTGTCTGCGCAGCAGCACTTCTCCAAGCGGATAACCAGGAATATTATGACAGCCATAAATCTCTGAAACGGATTCCTTGAGAAGCACAGGACATGCCCGCTTTGCACCATCTCCCGTTTCCTCCGCCTGCTGCCATAACAGAACCACTCTTTTTCCGACCTTTTTGCCTTCCTGTCTGATCCGTTCCAGGCAAAGTGCTGCCAGAAACAGCGCTGCACTGTGCCCATCATGCCCGCAGCCATGAAATACGCTGCCTTCTCCATCGGGAAGAGCGTCCATATCCGCCCGCAGGCAGATCGTTGGCTGAGGCTGATCACAATCCTTTTCTTCATATACAGTATACAGGTAATCCTGTGTTTCCACGACTGACAAAGTCGTATAGTTTGTCAGATATTCTTTCAGGATTGCCTTTGTTTTTGTTTCCTGTCCGGAAAGCTCCGGTGTATTATGCAGTTTCTGCCATACTTCTTTTGTCAGTTCCAAGTCTCTGCTATCCATATAAAATCCATCTGCCTCACTGCTCTTAAAATAAATTGCTGTCTACTATATTATATAAAAAGGACTACTATATACATAATAGTCCCTTTTGTATCCAATTTGGATCACTTTATTTTATTATGCGATTACGATCTTACGGAAGTTCTTTTTACCACGCTTTAATACGATACCGTCTCCGATCGCATCTTTTGCAACTGTCTGCTTGATATCTGTTACTTTTTCGCCCTCGATGGATACACCACCCTGCTCGATCGCACGTCTTCCTTCGGAACGACTTGCTACAAGACCTGATTTTACAAGCATTGTGATCACATCGACACTGCCATCTGTAAAATCTTCGTCTGTAAGCTCTGCAGTTGGCATATCAGCCGCATTTCCTGCTGAGAATAAAGCTCTTGCACTTTCCTGTGCTTTCGTAGCTTCTTCTTCGCCATGTACAAGCTTTGTCAGTTCGAATGCCAGAATCTCTTTCGCCTGATTTAACTGGCTTCCTTCCCAGCTATCCATTTTTTCGATCTCTTCCAGCGGAAGGAAGGTCAGCATACGGATACATTTGAGAACGTCCGCATCACTTACATTTCTCCAGTACTGGTAGAATTCAAACGGAGAAGTTTTGTTTGGATCAAGCCATACAGCACCTTTCTGTGTCTTACCCATCTTCTTGCCTTCTGAGTTGAGTAAAAGTGTGATCGTCATGGCATATGCATCTTTTCCGAGTTTACGACGGATCAGCTCTGTACCACCAAGCATATTACTCCACTGGTCATCACCGCCGAACTGCATATTACAACCGTATTTCTCATACAGTGCAAGAAAATCGTAACTCTGCATGATCATGTAGTTGAATTCCAAAAAGCTCAGACCTTTTTCCATTCTCTGTTTATAGCATTCTGCACGCAGCATATTGTTCACAGAAAAGCATCCACCGATATCACGGATAAATTCAATATAATTTAAATCTCTGAGCCAGTCTGCATTGTTGACCATAAGTGCTTTATCTTCACCGAATTCGATGAAACGGCTCATCTGCTTTTTGAAGCATTCGCAGTTGTGATCGATCTGCTCCTTTGTCATCATGGAACGCATATCTGTTCTGCCGGACGGATCACCGATCATGGCTGTTCCGCCGCCGATCAGCGCGATCGGCTTATTGCCTGCCATCTGTAATCTCTTCATCAGACAAAGTGCCATGAAGTGACCTACATGAAGGCTGTCTGCTGTTGGGTCAAAGCCAATATAGAATACGGCTTTTCCGTTATTAATTAGTTCCTTGATCTCTTCTTCATCTGTGAGCTGTGCCAGAAGTCCTCTGGCTTTTAATTCGTCAAATACTGTCATTTTCGTCTCCTTTTTCGTTTTGGTTTAATTTTCTTCCTCGCTATAAAAGAAACCCCGTCCTAATCAAAGGACGAGGTTTATACTCGTGTTACCACCTTTATTTACAAAAGCCTCACGGCTTCTGCCTCATCAAGTACATACATACTCTCCTGTTATAACGGTCAGGTTCCGTCGCAGCCTACTGGATGTTTCGTTTGGTGCGCAGCTCAAAGAGGTATTCATGATCAGCTTCCCTTGCACCTCTCACCAGCCGGTAACTCTCTGTCAGTTTCCCTGATCATTACTTGTTCTTATCATAGCCTTATATTAAAAATACAGCAAGTCTTACGACTTGCAATCAATCGGGGTGACGTGATTCGAACACGCGACCTCTACGTCCCGAACGTAGCGCTCTACCAAGCTGAGCCACACCCCGAGAGTGAGAATTTCCGCTCACCACTGAGATATGTTATCACATTTTATTTTTGTTGTCTACTACAAAATTTTATTTTCTGTTATGGCAGGTGTAAACATTCTATCTGTAAATAATATACTTACAGATCGGATTGCCTTTGGCAGAGAATTTTTCTTCATATTCTGTCATGACATTTCCTGCATTTAAAACCGGATCGTGATGTAAGTCATAAGTAACAGCCTTTTCTTTCCAGCCGGCAAGCGGAAGTTCGCTGATCGCAAAATCAAACAGATCTTTATTATCTGTTTTGAATTCAAGCTGTCCGTCCTTTTTCAGGAATTTATCATATAATGCCAGAAATTCCTTGCTTGGCAGGCGTCTCTTTGCATGGCGATCCTTCGGCCATGGATCGGAAAAGTTCAGATAGATCCGGTCGATCTCTTCTGCTGCGAAAATCTCGCCCAGTTTTCTTGCATCAACACAAAGAAAACGAATATTGCCCGGTACGTTATTTTCTTTTTCCAACTCTTCCATTTTCTGCACTGCGCGCAGAAGTACGCTGGAATACAGTTCAATCCCGATATAATTGATATCCGGGTTTTTCTGTGCCATAGCCAGCAGGAATTTTCCTTTTCCCATTCCGATCTCAATGTGGATCGGATTCTCATTCTGAAAGATCTGCTCTCTGAACTTTCCACAGTAAGTTTCCGGCTGTTTGATCACATATGTGCTGTTTGCAAGGGCTTCATCTGCGCCCGGTATATTTCTGAGTCTCATTTTTATCCTCTTTCTTTTTATAATTGCCTGTATATGCCCCGGTGCTGGAACACTGGGAATTTTATATTCTTATTCTTACATGATGCATGCAAAAAATATCTTTCTAATACCAGTAGTATATTACATGATTTCTATATAAAAAGATAGCAAAAGATTTTCATTTATTATGAAATAGTGTATTATAAATTTGCATCTTTGTATAAAAAGTATAATTTATCCATAGTTAAAGATTATATATTTTATACTTATATAATTTATTTGAATCTAATTTAGGAGCATATATGCTATTTCATACTTTTCATTGCAAAAAACTGATCTTATCGCTTTGCGTTGCTTCTCTGCTCTGCACACAGACGATCACTGCCTTTGCGCAGCCAACGGACACAGAGGCAAGCGATACCGCTGCAGCAGTCGATTATGATACGGACGCTGCCATGCGTCTTGAGGAGCCGATCGATTCCAACGCGATCGATGGCTGGCCAACCGGTCCTGTTGTGGGCGCGGAAGGTGCGATCCTGCTGGAAGCCAATACCGGAACGATCCTGTACGCCAAGAACATTCATGAGCATCTTTATCCGGCAAGTACAACAAAAATCTTAACAACTCTTGTTGCCATTGAAAATTCCGATCTGAATGATATGGTCGAATTTTCCAATGAAGCTGTATTCAGCATTGAACGGCAATCCTCCAACATGGGGATGGATGTCGGACAATCCATTACGATGGAGCAATGCCTGTATGGTATCCTCGTGTATTCCGCAAATGAAGTCTGCAATGCAGTCGGAGAACATATTGCCGGTTCCATTTCCGGTTTTGTGGACATGATGAATGCAAAGGCTGCAGAGCTTGGCTGCACGGACAGCCATTTTGTGACTACAAACGGTCTGCACGATGAAAATCATTATACAAGCCCTTATGATCTGGCTACGATCGCAAGAGCTTTCTTTTCCAATGAAACGCTTACCCGTATGGCAGGCACAAGCCATTATACGATAGAGCCGACTGCAACACAGCCCGATCTGATCGACCTTTATACACACAATAAGCTGACAAACAATACTTACCCTTATGAGGGCTATATCGGCGGTAAGACCGGCTATACCTCGCAGGCACATCAGACGCTTGTCAGTTGTGCGGAACGGAATGGCATGAAGCTGATCTGTGTTGTCATGAAGGAAGATGCACCTGCGCAGTTTACAGATACGATTGCTTTATTTGACTATGGTTTCAATAACTTCAGCCGGGTCAATGTGGCACAAAACGAAACGAATTACACGGTAAACAATTCCGACTTTTTTGAAAGCAACAGTAATATTTTCGGTGCAACCGAAACGATCATGTCCATCAATCCGAATGATTATGTGATCGTTCCGAACACCATTACGTTTTCTGATCTGACATCCACGCTTTCCTATGAAGATGATGCTTCCGATCCGCTGGCAGTTGCTTCCATCAACTACAGCTATCACGATGTTTCCGTCGGACAGGCAAAGGTAGAGCTGAATGCGCAGAAGGATACTTATGATTTTACTTCTCCGGTCGTGGAGTCTGACTCTGTTTCCCAGAATAACGCACCGGGCGATAGAGTTATCTTCATCAATGTGATCAAGGTGATCGCTATTGTGATCGGCGTGATCGTTCTGCTTCTGCTCCTTATCACCGCCATTGCCTTTTTCCGGAACTATCATTTCTCCAGACGGCGCAGAAATAAGATACAGTTTAAGATGAACCGGAAAAATAAGTCATTTGGACGGAGAAAACGGAGACGGGACAGGAATAGGAGAATGAAATAATTTATATGTAAAAGAAATCCCCCTGACAGATGTCAGAGGGATTTTTGATTGCAAGAGGATTTTTTACATTCCCTCTTTTAAGATATTGTGCTCTCTCAAAAGATCTTCGATCACGGTTCCTTTTACCTTCTTGATCAGGGCTTTCTTGGCTGCGTTGAGCGGGCCCGGAAGCGGGATCTCCAGCGGAGATTTGCCGTCCATGAGTTTTACGGAGCTGTCAAGCAGATCTCTCACATCGTAGACACTGCCCCAGACTTCAGGAACACCTCTGTCGACATGGCAGAGACCGTATACAGCTTCCATAGCGGTACGAACGGAATACTCTGTTGTGAAGATCGTGTCTCTTGGGGTTTCAGCGAACTGTCCGAGGAATGCGAAGTTATCGCAGCCATCCGGGATAACGTCCGGTCTGTCACCTTTTCTTCTTGGCATGAAGAATGCAGTGATATATGGCATCATGGTCGGTGTGCAGTTTGCATGGTTTTCTGCCAGTTCGTCAATTTCATCTACCGGAACACCTAAGTGATACAGCCATTCTGCTGTGATCTCTTTACCGGTACATTCTTTCATCGGTTTCTTGATATAATCGCCCGGCTTGTCGGTAAACAGGCTGTAAACCCAGATGCAGACTTCGTCTTTCTTCTGCTCTCTGAACTGTCCCTGTCTGTTGATCGTCCAGCTTAAAAGCCAGCTTGAATCTTTGCAGGAAACAATACCGCCGGTTACAACATTTCCGGTTCTTGGATCTCTCTTGCAGATATTCTTGATATAAGAAATGATCTTCTCATCACTTGTTGTTACGGTAGCGGATTCCCAGTTGGAACGGGAAATATCGCCACAGAATTTCTCAGGATGTCCGAAAGACGGATCCTGCGCTGCAATGTTCTTCCAAAGATCCCAGCAGCCACTTGTACGAACTTCCGCATCACCTACCGGTGCTTCGTTCTGGCTTCCGTAGATCGTACCTTCTGTACAGCTTCCGTTTGTAACGAATACAAGATCGTTTTCTGTCAACGGAATGCTCTGCTTCTCGCCGTTTACGAGACATTCAATGCTGGTAGCACGTTTCTTTTCGTCGTCGATATCAAATAATACATTGGTTACCTGTGTGTTAAACTGGATCTGCACACCTGCTTTTTCCAGATATTTCTGCATCGGAAGGATCAGGGATTCATACTGGTTGTACTTCGTGAACTTCAATGCGGAGAAATCAGGAAGTCCGCCGATATGATGGATAAATCTCTGGATATAAAGCTTCATTTCCAATGCGCTGTGCCAGTTTTCAAATGCAAACATGGTACGCCAGTAAAGCCAGAAATTAGAATCAAATACTTCTTCATCGAAGAAATCTTCGATCGTCTTATCGTACAGATCTTCATCCTTTGTAAAGAACAGCTTCATGATCTCCATACAGCCCTTCTGGCTCAGGCCAAATTTACCGTCTGTATGTGCATCCTGTCCGCGATGTTCTGTCGCACGACATAAGGAATAGTTCGGATCATGCTTATTCAGCCAGTAATATTCATCCAGAACGGAGGCTCCTTCTGTTTCCAGGGACGGAATGCTTCGGAACAGATCCCACAGACATTCAAAATGGTTTTCCATTTCACGTCCGCCTCTCATGACATAGCCTCTTGTCGGATCGTTGATACCATCACAGGCACCACCTGCAATATCCATTGCCTCTAAGATATGGATATTTTTGCCGGGCATCTGGGCATCTCTGACAAGGAAACAGGCTGCTGCCAGTGCACCAAGTCCGCTGCCTACGATATATGCGGATTTATTTTCAATGCCTTCCGGCTTTTCCGGACGGGCAAATGCTTCATAATTGCCGTTCGTATAATAAATACCTTTGCTGTTTTTCTCATGCATGCCACGCTCTGTATTGCGGTAGTCTGCAAGTTCCTGCTGCTGTTTTCTTGTCTGCTTTACTGTCTGTGCTTTTTTCTTTCTGCTGGCGGCAAATACACCTGCTGCTCCTGCCAAAGCGACTGCTGCTCCTAATTTTGCATTTTTATTCATAATAAATTCCACCTTTCTGTCTTGAAATTGGTTTGCCTGTTCTCTTTTCTTTGTTCATTTTCATTAGTTCAGGAAATCGTCTTCATCTATGATCATCGCATCCTCCTCCCGTTTCATCGTTCTGACTGTACTTTGTACAACAAATAAATTTAATGCACCGTCTAAGATCAGATTGATTCCGATCAGTCTGGTGATCACGCCACTTGTCTGAAATGGCATGGCAAACAGTAAAATACCGAGAATACATACAATAATGGCGATCAGTAAGGTTACCCACCAGTTCTGGAATCCAAACTTTTTGGACTCAAATGCTGTCTGCATTTTCAGCGCCGCATCGATCAGAAGAAAGATTCCGATGCAGATGGAGAAGATCTGGATTGTTGCCCAGGAACGGATCACCATGATAAGTCCGAATATAATGGAGGCGATCCCAAGTCCCAGATCATACTGAAACGCCAGTTGAAAAATGTCTTTTGAAAAATAGCCGTTCAGCTTGACAAGCCCGAATAAAATAAGGAAAACACCGCACATTTTGCAGATCGCACCAAGTGCCATATGCGGCCAGATCAGAAGGACTGCTCCAACAAGGATCAGGCAGATCGTCAAAATACTATAGGAATTTTTAATTGCTTTTAAGCTTTTCATATGTTCCACTCCCTTTTTGTTTTTCTATACTATACTGCCCGGTTTTCAGGATTTCTATGGACAAAAAAAGGACAATGTCTGATTTTTAGACACTGTCCTTTATTTGTCTGATTTTTGTTCTTTGATACAGCTTTCGATCATATCACGGATCGTTGCCTGAAATGATACAGACAGACGATACATCAGGTCATCCCTGCTCGGCGGAAGTCCTTTTTCGATCCACTCCAGCGTATTACCAATGATCGCATGGCTGTAAAAAAGCGTGATGTAATGCTTATCGCTTTCTGTCAGGTCATAGCCTGCTGCCTCTTTTTCCACATATCTGCCAACACAGTCCTCTGCGATCTTGCTCAGATATCCTTTCAGAATATCTCCCTTTTTGGACTGGTAAACATGAAAGACCGCCTTTTTATTGGCAAATACGATCTGAGAGCATCTGACGATCTCCTCATAAAAGGAAGCTCCTTCATTCACATCCTGGACAGATTTCTCCTCCTCATTCTGAAATACCGCATCAAGCACATCGTAAATATCCTGAAAATAATAATAAAAGGTATTTCTGTTGATCTCACATGTTTCACAGATATCCTTTACCGTGATCTTATCAAGCTGCTTTATATTCAGTAATTCGAGCAGGCAGTTCATGATCGCCTGCTTTGTAAATTTTGCCATAGCATCACCTGTAGAATCTTATTCCTTTTTGCCATGCCTTCTTCTGACCTGTCTCTGGATTCTGGCATGTTCCTTTTTTTCCACTATCTTATCTACATCTTCCTTGGAGATCAGCTTCATTGTCTTGATGACAAATACGCTTTCCGGATCACAGACGTTTTTCCGGATACGGATCTTTCCTTTTAAATAGCCGTGCTTTTCGCAGTAGGAAACGCTGTAATAATGCTTTCCGTTTGGCGTAAACCACCGGATCTTTTTTCTCGCTGCTTTATCACAGATATAGCATCTGGTAGATAAAACCTCTCTGTCTTCCATTGCCTTTGCCTTATCAGGAAAGCTTCTGGAAATATATTTACTATAGCTGGGAAATACCTTGTGGATCTCCTCTTTTTTGCTTTTTGGAAGCTGGTAGGTATCGTAGGAACAATATTCCTCGATATCCGGCGGAATCTTCTGCAACACCAGCGCAGTATAATAAGCATCACTGAATGCCCGATGGAACGGAATATCCTTTTCGATCTGCAGACTGTCTACCGCATATTCCAGCGTTCTGCCAACCTTTTTGTTTTCAAAGGCGATCCCAAACAGCTTCTGGATATCAAGAAAGCAGATCGGTCCTGCTGCCAGAGGCGGCATCTGATAATATTTCATATTTCTCTGCAGCTCCAGAAGATCCAGAGATCCCCAGCTGCAGAAGATAAAGTCTTCTCCGCACCATGCAAAAAATTCTTCCACAACTTCTTTGAACGGATCACCACTGCGAAGCTCCTTCATATTCATATGCAGCATATCTTCTATGATATCAGGCATTTTCTTGTAAATGGCCGGTCTGATGATCTTTTGAAACTGCCCTATGATATTTTTGTGTTCATCAAGCTTGATCGCTCCGATTTCTATGATTTCAAACGGAATCTCCTCATGGCTGCTTTCTTTTTTCCCGGCAATTCCCTGATTCCATTCGAGGTCAAATACAATATAATCCATAATGATCCTTATTTGAAATACTCCATGAGTTTTGCCAGCTCCTCTGACACATCACTTACATGACCTGTTGCTGTGTTCATCTGATCTATTGACTCTGCTATATTCGTGATATTTGCGGAAACTTCCTCATTGCTTGCTGCATTTTCTTCGGAAATGGCGCTCAGGTCATTGATATTTCCGATGATCGCCTGTTTAATTTTATCAAGCTGTTCTGCCTTCTCGCTGATCCGTGAAACCGCTACCAGGTTGTCACTGATCGTCTGACTGAGTATCTCAAAGCTGTTCTTTGTTACCGTGATGTCTTCCTGCTCTTTTCCGATCAGTTTCTTCACTTCATTGACAAGTGCAACACTTTCGTTTGACTTCTCAAAAATGTTGTCCGCTACCTGCTTGATCGCGTCTGCGCCCTGCGCACTCTGCTCGGAAAGCTTCTTGATCTCATCCGCAACAACGGCAAATCCTCGTCCTGCCTGTCCTGCTCTTGCTGCTTCGATGGAAGCATTTAAGGATAACAGGCTTGTCTGCCCTGTAATATCCATGATCAGATCAACCGCTTCGTTAATAGAAGAAATTGCCTGATTGGTCTCTTCGATCTGTTTTGTGATCTTCGTTACAATATCCGCAGACTGATGAGAACTGTCCAGAACAGTTTCGATCGATCTTGTCGCATCATCATTCGCCTGCTCCATATGCCTGGAATTTTCGCTCAGCACCTGTACATCCTGATCGATGTCCGTAATCGCATTGCCCATATCCATGGATTTTGTATTGACATCCTGCACATTTTCAGCCAGCGTTACCGCCGTAGTCGATAATTCTTCCATTGCCTGACTGATCTGCTTTGTACCATCATTACAGAAATCCGCCCGTTCGTTCAGCGCAGAGGTATCCTTCTGCAGATTAAGCACATGTTCATTTACACCGGAAACGATATCATTCAGCTTTTCCTTTAAAATCCTGGAAGCACCGATCAGTTTATCCGTTTCTGCGATCATGGAAGAACCGGGGATCTCATCGGAAATGTTACCGTTTGCAATGTTTTCAATATCGGAAGCCGTCTTTGCCAGCGGCTTGCGGATCACTCTTGCCATCACGATCAGAACAACTAAATAAAACACTGCAAGAACCAGTGCGATCACCACAAAGCTGAGGATCAGCCCACTTTTTGCACGGTTTACAACTTCTTCTTTTTCGCCGGCAAATGCCATACCGATCACTTTACCGTCATCTGAACTGACCGGCGTATAATATACATAGTATTTTGTCCCTGAAATATCTACATTATCAGCCTGATAGTCTTTTCCAGACTGAATTGTTTTCCAGATATTTTCCGCCGCTTTTGTTCCTTCGACTCTGTTTCCGCTCTTATCCTTAACCGATGTGATATAGCGCGTATCTCCTTCAAAGAAAGTCAGCTCTATTTCATCTTTCTGCAAAGAATCAATGAACTCGTAACTTACATCATCTTTCTCCAAAATATTTTCCCGGATATCCCACTCAAAATACTTTTCCACTGAGATGGCACATGCCCTCAGGCGGGAATATGTACTGTCTTCCAGCTCCTGTTCCATTTTGTTTGCGGTAAAGATCGTCAGGATCAAAATCACCGTAAGCAGCGGAACGCTGCCGATCAGAATGATCACCCGTAAAAAGTTTAATCTTTTTTTTGCAACATTTTTTCCCGTTTTCATACACAAATCAAAAGATCAAAAATCTTCTTTCCCCTTTCTGTATTTTGTTTTCTTATTATAACATCACGTCTTTTATTAGAAAAGCCCTTACTGCTGTTTTACTGGTTTACAAAATCCTTTATTTTTTCCCGTTTATCGATCTGCAGCTTTTCCAGAATACCGGAAACATAATGTTTCACTGTATTGACCGACAATCCCATATGC
The DNA here is from genome assembly GCA_002441865.1 of Lachnospiraceae bacterium UBA6452. Classification (GTDB taxonomy): domain Bacteria; phylum Bacillota; class Clostridia; order Lachnospirales; family Lachnospiraceae; genus CAG-194. Next base: position 14,425 of record DJNY01000051.1, read on the forward strand.
TGCGCGATCTCCTGATTCGTCCAATCCCGGCAGGCAAGCATGGCAATGGAAAATTCCAGAGGCGTCAGCAGATCCGTCACATCCCTGTTCATCTGGGAATTGTGGATCTTCATCCAGCCACGGCTGAACGCAATGATCCCATCTACCAGCTTTTTATAAATTTCCGGTTCACTTTTCCGCAGACAGACTTCCAGAACGCCCTGCAGCAGACCATGATATTCTATAAACGGCTCAAAAAGTCCGTCTTTTCCAGCAAAAGAAAGTGCTTTTTTTACCGATTTTATTGCTTCCTCCTGCTCCTTTTGATTGATCTGGCACATGGCCGCAATACAGTTCAAATAGATAAACGGGATCGGATAGACCGCATCTGCCATCAGCATTGCAGTCTGTACGACCCCTTGTGCTTTCAGATATTCTTTTTTTAAATACATGCCATGTGACAAAATACTGATCGCAAACAGCCTTTGTCCTACCGGCAGATCAGAAATACAGCCCTCTAAAGCCGGCATTTCCTTTTCTGTTTCGATATGCAGAAAAATATTGATCAGGTAATAGGCAAATATACAGGAAGATTTTATTTCTGTATCTGCATTTTCTTCCAGTGCTTTTTGCAGGCATTGCTTTACATCCATGCGTGCTGCCTGTGCTTCCTTGGCATTTCCGAGTGTCAGATTTGCGAATACATACAGCATATCCGCCGAAAGGCGCAGCATCAGATCATCACCTGCCAGATATTTTTTAACAATCTTCACACAGCCCCGGGCATCCGCTGTAAAATAGCAGGCTTCCGCACGTGCGATCTCCGCTGATTGTGTATCTTCTATCAGGTCAATCGCCTCTTTCATTTTTCCGAGTTCAAATGAACTTCCGACCAGAGGCAGAATCGTTCTTCCCTTTGCAAAGTGCAGCTTTTCCATTTTGCATTCTCCTCCACAAACATTTTCATAACTTTCATTATAGCATGGAAAGATAATGTTGCAACCTTACGCAGACAGATTCTCTTTATTGGTCAAGTGATTTTTACTCCTTTTTATTGTTTTTTCTCTTTTTTAACAAAATAATCAACCATATTATGATACCTGCAGTCAAAAGCAGCAGAAGGATCCACCAGAAGCTGAAGTGACGGGCAGATACCTCTGATTCGTTTTCAATAGCTCCATCCGCTGTACTAGGCTCTCCCTGCGATACGGATTCCGATGTCTGCCCTTCTGATTCCTGTCCGGTCATTTTTGTACTTTCCTGTTCCTGATCGCTGATTTCTGTAGTTTCCTGTTTTTGTTCCGCATTTTTAACGGTATTTTGTTTTTTCGATGCCTGCGTTGTCTTTGCTGCCTGTGATGTTTTTGCTGCCTGTGATGGCTGCTGCGTTTGTTGTGAGGTCTGTGGCTTTTGTGTTGTCTGCGGATCTTTCTGCGAGACAACTTTTGTTTCAATCGTGATCACCTGATTTTCACAGACCTTGGAGAGCTTTAACGTTCCTTTTTTCAACTTTTTTGTTACATCTTTTCCGTTTAACAAAACACGCTTTATCACATAACCGTCTTCCGCAGTGATCTTGAATTTCGGTTTGGAAAAACGGGGTACGGGGTAAGCATCACTCAACCCCTTATCACCTTCTACATACTGTACTGATGCATGCTCCGCCTCGATCGAAACCGTATGTGTTTCCGGAACCGTTGTTCCGATCTCACTCTGGGATGCCCGGGTCTGCATGGGCATAAGCGAACTATTTTGATCCACATAGGATATAGTAAATGTGACTGCCGTCTTATAGCTTCCGCCTCTTGCTTTATTCCAGTCCGCCTTTTTAATTGAAATGGTCAGATCCGTTTTTTCTCCTGCCTTTGTGTATTTCTGGCTCTTAAATTCCTTTTTCCCCTTTAAGATCCGGTAGGGAATTTTAGATTTCGGATGCTTTTCATTTACCAATGCAGAACTGGCATTCATTTTTACCAGAATACATTTATTTTCTTCTAAAACAGCTTCTTTTACTTCTATTGTTCCATAATCCGATTTTTCTGTCAGAAACGGAACCGTCGCATCGGATGGGATCACAACTTCATAGGAAGGATCTATCTGATAGCCCACATTTGTTTTATCCGGTGCTTTGGCGGAAACTGTCATGGCAGATATGGCAAATATCAGCAGTACTGTCAGGATCAGAAATTTTTTCTTCATCTTTTTCCCCCTTTTATTGTGCAACAAGAACGGTCTCCACATCTGCTCCGTTCATTTCACTTCCATCTGTCAGAGATGTCGTTGTAATTCTGATCACGGCCGGGTATTCACCTTTTTCCAGTGCATGGGATAAGGTAACATCCGTGATCGCCTTTCCCGGTTCTACCAGTTTTGAGGTATAGATGGTTTCTTCCCCTTCTGTCAGGACAATTTCGAATGTAAAATAACAAGGATTCCCTTCCGGATTTTTCAGATTCATCGTAACATCCTTTGTATCTGCCGAGATGGTGATCCTCGGATAACCCGGAATACGGATTCCTTCCGGTTTTTCCCGGATCATATCTGTCTGCACCTTTGCATTTTCATCCAGATCCGGCGAAAATGCCGGATCTTTGCTATCCTGTTTCACCAGAAAGTAGATGACAACTGCTACAATTACAACCACGAATATACCACCCGCTATTATCAGATTTCTTTTTTTATTTTTCATATTCTACCCTTCATTTGCTTTTATTTCTCTAAATAGGTTACCTTAAACAGTATATTATCCAGATTGTACTCATCATCGCCGCCACCGTTTGCATCAAACTCGATCCAGAAATACTCCACATCTGTCCGGTCAAGCACATAAGAGAAATATTTGGTGATCTTTCTGTCAAGCAGATCGGAAGATTCTGTCTGCCATGAAACTTCTTTTCCGCCTTTTGGTTTATATCTCAGACGCATGACTGCATAACCGTCTTTTACCATATGCACATTGTACTGCACTTCCACTTTGACCTTCTTGAAATTTTTGCTGACAACATCCAGAGACATGTTATCCATATTCATCACATAGTCCGCGCCTTTTCCGAGTCCGTAATCTCCCGTTACTTTTTCTTTTTCCTGTTTTCCGTCCACATAGAATTTAAAGGAGATCTCTTTATTTTTCTTGTCAGTGATATTGTAAGTGTTTGTGCTCTTTGACGGTGTATACAGATATTCCCCGTTCGGCTTCCAGTTTGCCTTCAGTGTAATATCTTCCGCATCGCGCAGGATAAAACTCTTTTCGGATACTTCATAGTAGCCAAGATTCTGTTTCTTATCATTCGTTTTATCCCATCCGTCCAGTACATAGCCCCATTTATGGCGTTTGCTGTCATTTGTGCTGACCTGTTTGATATCCACTTTCGATTCAAAATCATGACTATCATATTCTTTGTATAATTTATCCAGGTTGTAATCGAAGTAAACACGGTACTGCTTCGGCGTATAAACCGGATACAATGTCATATTCCTTTCCACACGCTGCATCTTATGTCTGTTACTGTAATCATAATCCGGAT
>DJNY01000051.1:18077-33595 GCA_002441865.1 Lachnospiraceae bacterium UBA6452
TTATCCGATGCAAAGCTGATCGTATAAGTGATCAACTTCCAGTTTGCCTTAAAATGACGCTTTCCAAAAGAGCCTGTTGGTATGGTCACATCCTTTACAAGACCTTCTTTGCCTTCTTCGCTCCATCCTAAGAATTCATAATGGCTCTTTGTCGGGCGGTTTAATACGATCGTATTGCTTTCATACGTATAGGATGTCGGATTGTAATACTCTTTTCCGCCATCCAGATCATAGGTGATCTGATATACTACCGGCTCAAATACCGCTGTCAGATTAACATCCTTTGCAGGCATTGTCTGCGGTATTTCTCCACTCCAGTTTTTAAATGTATAATACTCTTTTTCCGGATCTGCCGGGCGGCTGATCGTCTGTCCGTATTGATATGTCGCACCCTTATCATCATTACCGACCATAAAAGCAATATGGTAGGAATTGATCTTCCACTGTGCAGTATAGGTCACATCATGATCGGGGATCGTATCCTTTACCTTGCTGTCCCAGCCTGTGAAAGTATATCCTGTTTTCTTTGGAACAGGCACTTTTATCTCGCTGCCATAATAGTTGTTCTGTACAACATCACTTTCTCCGTTATCCAGTCGGAATTTAACCGAATATCTGTTTCGGGTGTAATCAAACGTGTATATGTTCTGAGCCTTATCCGCCCGGATCTGTACCGGTTTCAGCTCAGGCGCCGTAAAGCCTTTTGTGAGTGCAGCATCTTCAATTCCTTCCGGCGTTACAAACGCATCGATCTGTGCTTCTTCGTTTATGATCTTGTAATTTACATATCTGCCGTTCAGATTCTGGATCCGGTAGATCAATGTATAGGAACACATATCAGGGATCCATTTCACATACAGGGTCAGATCTCTGTCCGGCATAACACCGCTGAACGGCTGTGTATAAGCCGCATCCTCGTACCAGCCCCCAAACAGATAAGCCTTTCTTGCCTGTGCAGGTAATTTGCTGCCACATTTCTTCTCTTCTGTCACATCCTCCACGGAAGTCCCGTCCGCGCAGACTATGTCATGCACTGTCAGCGTATGTTTGCTGCAATCGTAGTAATACCGGATCACAAGTCTGTTATCCGGATCCCCTGTTACTGTGCCCTGCTGTACATCCGGTTTTGTATAACCTTCATACTGATTAACAGCCGGCTTTACGGTAGAATCCGTATCTGCATAACCATATCTTTTTTCTGCCAGATCATATGTGCCCGTTTCTGCATTTTCCTTATAATGCTCAACTATATATGCGGTCTTTACTACATCCCATTTTGCATATAAAATCAGATCCGATGCAGGCATTGTATCCGGTTTGTAAACGGTCTGCAGTGCTTCGTCCGTATACCAGTCCGCAAAACTGTATCCGTTTCTGTAGACCGGCAGTGCATCCAGAATATCCTTTAAAGGTGTTCCGTATGTTACCATCTGTTCCGTGCTCTGCTCACAGGTTCCGCCGTTTAAGATATAATTGATCCGATACTGCTTTCTCGGATATGCATAAATGATACGGTTATTTTCCACAGAGCCCTGCACAAGTGTATGGGTCACCGGTTCCACATCTTCATATCCTTCCGGTGCTTTTGTCTCCGGTATTACTACATCTTCCGGATCTCCGTACAGGTTTTCCGCCAGATACAGACGCCTGCTGCCATCAAGCTGTATCAGATAATGCAACACCTGATAAGACTGTTTGCCGTTTACCCATTTTCCATATAAAGTCAGGTCTTCATCAGGCATGGTTGCTTTCGTGTACTGATTTTCAAATCCTGCATCCGTATACCAGCCCGCAAACGCATAACCGTCTCTTACCGGATCTGCAATCGTAATATCTTCACCGTATTTTTTCTGGGCGGTTATTACATTTGCCCCTGTCACATCATTCGTATCGTACTGATAAGTCAGCGTATGTGTGTTGATCTGATACGTATAATAAATATTCGGATCATACGGATCGATCTGAAAACTCGTCAGTCTTGAACTTTCATCAAAAGTATATCCTTCAAAGCTCTTTACTTCCGGCGGCTGCACGACACTGTCTGCCAGACCGGTATAGGTTTCTGTATAAGAGTCTATCTGACTGGTTCCATCCAGGAAATTGTAAGTTACATAGTATGGAATTTCATCCGCAACCCACTTTGGATAAGCAACCAGATTTTTCGCAGGCATGGTTTCATATGTGAAAGGCCTCGTAAGAGCCTGATCTTCATACCAGCTTTCCACATGATAGCCCAATTTGCCACTGGCAAGCTCTTTCTCTTTTGGAACAGGGATCTGTGCTCCGTACTGTACCGTATATGGAATAAGCTCCGTCTCACTCCGGTACCACGCCATGGTATAATCGTTCCGGTCATACCGATACTCAATGACGAGTGTTCCAGCACCATCCGGATCCACTGTTACTTCTTCCGTACATACGGCAGGAGACGCAAAACCTTCATAGGATTTTACCGCAGGAGAAACCGAAGTGCCCGCAAGTGCGGTAAATACCTCTTCTTCTACAAGTGTATACGTAGATTCCTCACTTTCCGGAACCCCATATTCATTCAATATCTGCGGATTTTCCTGATAATGTCTGACTGTATAATTTACCTGCATGCTTTCCCATTTTGCGTACAATGTGATGTCATGTGCAGGCATTGTATTGTCAAACTTCTGTTTATAATCTGCATCCAGATACCAGCCAAGGAATCTGCAGGCTTCTCTTTCCGGTGTTGCGGTCAGAAGTTTTTGTCCCGGCCTTGCGGTAAATGTCGCTTCACTTTCTGCCGGCAAAGCAGCATCCGGTGCCTGCAGGTCATAGGTTACTGTATACTGTCTCAGATCATAGAAAACATGCAGTTCCAGACTTCCGTCAGCCTTGATCTCACCGTTTGGCAGTGTATTGTTTCTCAGCTGATAAACAGCCGGATCATAAGCACCCGCAGGAGCTGTAACGGTCTGCCCTGTCTCTCCGGTCAGATACTGTATCTCATGTAAAACATAGCCGTCTCCGTTTTCTTCCCCGACATAATATTTCACCGTATAACCAATGCCAGACCGTGGACTCCATTTAGCAAAATAAGTCACATCCTTTGCCGGTACATCCTGTGGGATCTCTTCTACAGCCGTATTTCCTTCCCTGATCCATCCATCCAGATCATAGCCCGGCTTATAAACCGCAGGAACAGGCATCATCGTGCCATAACGATAAGAGCCTGTAGAAACAACCTCATTATCTGATCGATAGGTTGCTGTATACTTTGCTCTCGGATAATAATATTCAATGAGTGTGCTGCCATCCGCTTCTACAACCGCTGATCTGACCGCCGGTATTTCATAGCCTTCGCGCATCTTTGGCTGCGGGCTGACCGTAGAACCTGTCAATGCGGTTTTCTTTTCCACACCATCTTCAGGTACTTCATATACACCGTTTGCACCCTGCAGATACGTCTTTACCGTATAAGAAACACTGGCAGGTGTCCATTTCGCGTAGACAAGCCTATCCTGATCAGGCATTGTGGCAGGAATGGTATAAGGCTTTGTCAACGCCTCATCTGTATACCAGCCTGCAAATGTATAACCCTGTTTTACCGGATCTGCAGGCTTTTTAATAGTTGTTCCGTATTTCTGGTCGAGCGGCGTTACATAAGAACCTCCATTGCTCATAAAAGCGAGAACATAGCCATCGCGCAGCATATCCCAGTGCAGTTTCACTTTTTTCTGAAACGGCTTTGTATTAAATGTGCCCGGCTGATTCTTCCATGTAACGATCATCTCACCGTCCACCGATTTTGCCGCTCCCGGATCCACTGTAACGAGGTTCGTCTTCGGATCATAAGAAAAGGCATCATTTGTCATCGTGATCACAAAATACTGATCACTGTCATCTTCATAGATCTTTTTGAAATATTTTCCATCGTCCAGACCCTCTTTCATATCCATATAATTCATGGTAAAGAAATCATCCGGAATACGCATTTTCTTCATTTCATATTTCAGATTGCATTCCATGTCCGCCGTATCTGTAAAATCGAGCACATTTTCCAATGTACCGGCTGTATATAACGGCCACATGGCTTCAAATAGTGTCGGCGAGTAAGTAAACGCATTGGAAAGCGCCTGCGCCCGGAATTTGATATCCAGATATATACCGACCTCCAGATAAAGCGCTCCGATCGCCCTTGTGTTTCTTCCGCTTGAGGCGGTATATTTCAGGATATAATACAGATAGCCCCAAAGCTGCACATAACCGCCAACTTCCGCGGAAAGTCCCACACTCGCCAGCTCCGTTGACAAAAGCCCGACGCGGATCGTCAGTCTGACGCCTGCTTTGACACCGATCGTTCCCATGGCATATGCGGTAAATTCATACTGCTCTTCTGTGATATTGATCGTATCACTCGTTGCTTTCCTGCCCTTTACCTGCAGACAGAACACATAACGCTTGGCGTTTTTATACCAGAATGTCATACCGATCGAAACATTGACTTTTGTCCAGACAACAAAATCCAGTTCGATCGCAATATCGATCACCAGAAGTATACGGAAATGCTGTTCCGTGATCCGCTTGGTATAGATCTCGACCCATTCTCCATCATCCTCTAACAGATCCGCATAACGCGCTGCCAGGGATTTTGCAACAGAAATCTGTTCATTGCCTCCGGTATTGGCATCCACATCGTCTTCATCCGATCTGCCCAGATTTGCCATGAAAGGCGCCTTGTCGGATATATACCCACTTCCGTTCTCCATCATATCTTCGAGCTCGGAAACGATATTTTCTACATCATTCGCCAGCTTCTGCTTCTTTTTATATTGCGATATCGAAGTACCGCTGCCGCCGGCTGTCGGATAAAGCAGGTAATTGTTTGCCTGCTCCGTCTTAAAATTGATATCCAGTCCGATCCCCGTATATTCGTACAGATCCAGAGAAGCTGTCACGCGGTAATCCGCAATATAAGGGAAAATACCCCATACCTTCCATACTGCTTCCCCATCTACATGGACCGCAACACGTACTTCCTGTTCAAAGGTTGCTGTAACAGTGATCGTAAAATCCGCATAACGCGCTACATGAAACGTGATCGGAACTGTAATTTCCAGTCCCAGATGGACACCACTTTCATTTCCGTCGAAATGACGCAGCTTTGTATCCAGATCGGCTTTGACCTGCGGGCGTCCCACTTCCACACGCTTTTTCGCAGAACCCGGTGCTGTCAGCTCTTCTATATCATCCGCTCCTGAAATTTCCACATTTGCTTTCAGTTCTTTTCCCAGCTCTTTTTCCAGTTCGGCAAATGAATCCGTGCGCAGCGTCATTTCTCCGATCTGCTGTGCCACATCATCTGCAAATCCGCTTGCCACCGCCTGTGCTTCCAGATTACTTTCCAGTGAATGTGTATTCGTATCATCCAGCAGATCTTTTCCGTCAACAGGCTCTGTTGTATAAACATCCATGGCAGCTTTGACATCTTCCCATGTCTGCGGCTGATAAGTAATGATATACTGTCCATCTGACAAAAGGACACTTGTGATCTTTCCGTAAGAAAGCGTGCTTTGATCATTCCGGTCGGTATACAGAGCCAGAAAATCTCCTTCATCCACTGTCGTATCGGCAGAAAGCACAGAATTCTGGCTGACGCTGTCAGTGAAAGTCAGTTCCGACAGATCAACCGTCACACTGTTATTTCCCGGATCACCGTCCTGATCTTTTGTGATATCCAGAGGCAGGACATCCGGCATAAAAAGCACATCCTCTGTCTTTGATCCACGGTAAGTATACTGGTTCCCGTTCACACCCGTGATCTCAAAGAAGGAAATATCACTTCCGTCGGCAGATGAAGACACCTCATCCATTGTCGGAATGACATCTCCCGCGTAGACTGCGATCTGATCGCCCAATTTCAGCTTTTTGTCTGTATAGGTAAAGCTGCCGGTTGTTGTGCTTCCTTCACTCCTGACCGATCCGTCCAGCCCAAGTGTCATTGTTGCAATGGAAACAGACTGTGCACTTTGTCCGTTCACAGTCAGATTGGATAACTCTTTTACATTGATATATTTCAGGTTCGGATTCAGGGAAACATTTTTTACTTCATCTTTATGGATGGAAATCTCATACTCACGGATCGATGTATCAAACCCCGTAAAGTAAAGATCTTTACTATCCAATAACAGTCTGTAATTGGAACCCTCTTTCCAGCCGTTTTCCTTGCTGATCGTATACGTATTGTTTCCTGCGGCCGATAGATGCAGCGTGATCTCTTCCGTAAAATCACTGATATTTTTCAGCGTACAGGCGGCTAAGATCTCATCCGGACTCATAGCACCGCTCTGATCCGTCACCTGAATCACCAGAGAAGCACCGTCTACATCAATGGCACGTGCAAAAGCAGCGATTGCATGTGACTGGAATGCCTGATCTTCAGTATAAGCCGCATACAATGTGGTATCGCCCAGCAGGCGGTCCGTTGTTGCAACATATCTGGTGCAGCCTTCATCATAACACCAGCCAAGAAATGTATAACCGGACTTTATGGCGATCGGCAGATCACTAAGGGAAGTGCCCGGCGTGAGTGTCTCTTCCTCAAAGGATATTAGATTGCCCGGATTTTTCGGATCATCCTTAAAACCGCCGTTTGCTTCATAATGGAGCGTATAACCTGGGCTTTCATGACCGATCTCAAAGGTTAGTGTATCCTGATATTCTCCCGCTGCCTGTGGATCTTCCGTTATCTCACAGACATATACTTTTTCCTCACTTTTCCGGGTCGATGTCAGATTGATCACAGGCACACCATTTTCCGGTATCAGCTTTGTATCTTTTTCTTTCAGCTGATAGGAAAGCAGTGTATTATGATTTTTCAGATTCCAGTTATTTTCCGAATTGACCGAAACCTTTACGACTTCCTGCTCATACAGACCGTCCGCCTCTCCGCTCAGTTTCAGCTCAGAACCATCCGCTTTTACATACGCCGGAATATCCACATAATAATAAGGATCCGTCCATTTTGCATAAAGAACCAAAGAGCCTGTATAAGATGTGTCTATCTTTGTAACAGCCTCTCCTCTTAATTCTTTATTATCATACCAGCCTGCAAAAGCATAACCCGGATTACTTACAACCGATTCATCAGGCAGCTTACTTACGGGATAAGCAGAAGGTGCCTGATAGCCTTCTATGAAAGAACCGCCGTTTAAGGCAAAATCCAGGGTTTTTTCTTCTTTACCTGCAGATGTTGTATCACATGTGATTTCTGAAGAATCTGTTTTATTTTCTGCAGATTGTTTTGTCCCATGCTGCGGACTGACCTGCGAAGCTCCTACCGGAACCTGCAATACAGATGCGAAAAGTGTTACACTCAGCAGGTAACACAGGAATTGTTTTCCAAAGCGTTTTTTCATCTATTTTCCCCCACATACTCTATCTTATGCGTATCATTCAAAACAGATAGCTATTTCTACTATTTTATCAAAACGCTTTTTCCTGTAACATGCTCCTTTTATGCCAAAAAAGTGCCCCTTCCTGAAAAGGGGCACAAAAAGAATACTCTTAATTATTGTTCACTTCTTAATTTCTGATTGACCTTTTCTACATCAAGTTTGTAATAAAGGACTAAGATGATCACTGTAATGATCAGTGGAATGCCTGCAAACATGAAGGATAACATATTGGTGCAGGATGCGCTCTGTACTGCTGCTGTTGCATCGTAATGGGAAGCTGCCAGCAGCCAGCCGCTGATAGCGGAACCAAGTCCGTTACCTACCTTCATACCGAATGAAGTGCAGGAATACATGGAACCATCCATTCTCTTTCCCGTCTTTAAGTAAGTGTACTCAGAAGCCTCAGATACCAGTGCATTGAATGTACCACCGAGTGTACAGCAGGTAAGGGAAACCAGTCCGTACATCCATACAACAACAGGCGCGTTACCCTGCATAACAAAGATCAGATAAATGGCACGTACGATCACATTTAAGATAAAGCAGCCTACATTTAAAATCCTGATATTTTTCAGTTTCTTTACAAGTATAGGTGCTGCGATCAGACCAAGTACATTTGCTACGGAAAAAACAGATATCATCTTTCCGAATAAACCTGCATCTCCGCAATTATATGTGAAGTAATAGATAGCTGCTCCCATGGAAACACCTGTCATCAGATAAAAGAGCAGATAGATCATGGTCAGCATATCAAAATATTTATTTGTTACAAGTGTTTTCAGGGTTTCGATCAGACCGATTTCTTTCTGAACAGTACCTTCTTCTTTTGCCTCCTTATATGCCTCATTGATTTCTTCTTCCGGAAGCTCTTTTACGGATAATACGGAAATTGTGTTTACAACAAGACCAACCAGTGCAAAGATGATCGCTGTTGTTCTCCAGCCTGCATTTCCGCCGCCAAACTTCTCTACCATAACTAATGTAAAATTGGAAACCAGAAGATTTCCGAGTGTAGAACCGATAAAACGGAAAGTTCCCATCTGTACACGTTCCTGGCTGTTTTTCGTGATCAGAGAGGTCAGTGCAGAGTATGCAATATTATTTGCCGTATAGAAGATCGCATTTAACAGCGTATATGCAATGAAGAAATAAGCATACTGCAGTTTGGAACTCATGTTCATAGGAATCGCAAATAATGCGATCAATGCAATGGCATTACCGAAATAAGACCAGAACATCCATGGTCTTGCCTTACCGAATTTGGAATGTGTTCTGTCGATCAGACTACCGAACAGAATATCTGTAACACCGTCCAGCAGCTTGGAAACCAGGATCAATGTACCGATAATACCTGCATCCATTCCAATCGTATTTGTCAGATAGATCATGACAAAGCTGGAAATCAATCCATATACCATATTGGCAGCAAAATCACCGCCGCCATAGCCTACTTTATTATATAATTTCAAATATTTTTTCTCTTCCATAGTACTGTCTCCTTTTTATCGTAAATTCCAGGTTGCTGCTTCTGCTGTTGCAAAAGGTCCGGGTACTGCTTTCAGGCTTCTGTGATTGCCAAAATAATCACGGTCGAAGGTGATCGTACTGCCATCCGGATTTTCAAATCTTTCCTCCGGCTCAAATGCCTCACCCAGTACATCACTGTCAATGATTGAAGTTGTATAATTGCCAAGTACTTCATATACATTCGTCTGAAGTGTATACTGTCCATCTTTTTCCACCAGATTGACGTATACTTTATCGTCTGTATTGACAAAATGATCGGCTTCTTTCTTGAAAGCTACAGCTCCGTTAAAATATGCATTTCCGTTGATCCAGACCGGTAATTTGCCGAAATGGTAGTCCTGCATCACAAACATATTCGGTTCCGGATTATCCAGTTCAAACGGAACGATCCATTCATCATAAGTCGGGAAATCATCAAATACGCCTGTCCCCTGTACCTGATTATCTATCATGATAAAGCCCATATCTTCTTTTACTTCTTCCGGTTTTACCGGCCAGTTCTGGATAAAAATATTATTATAAACCCGGTCGTCTCCATGCAGAAATGTCATCATACCTGCCACCTCTGTTCTATGCGGAATATGATATGGTGTATATCTTGGTGCCATTGTTCCGTTCTTTAATGGCATATCGGAACCGCTTCCGATAGAACTCATCGGTCCAAGACAGAGATTATGTACCACTGCACAGCCCTGTGATGCCAGTTTCATGGAAAGCTTGGACAGACAGATATTATGATCGATCAGAGTCGGTCCGTGGCTGACTTCTACAAAAATATCACAGCTTCCCATTCCGCCCGGTACTAACGGGATATCTTCAGATGGCGCATGATTGTCATGGAACAGATTTTGTGTGATCCGTGTTCCCTGCGCTTCCCAGTCACACCAGATACCCATCGTACAATGATGGAAATGATTCCGGCGTATTGTCACATCGATCGCTGCATGCATCTTGATGCCTGCTACTTCTGCACCTGCAAGCTCCTGCATATTGTTGATATGATGGATATGGTTATCCTCGATCACAGAGAAAACACCACCCATTCTGCCGACAATACCGGTCTGTTCACAATGATGGATATGACATCTGCGGACAATATGACCTCCTATGGTTTCTTTTGTCCATCCGTGATATTGTCCTCTGCAGACTGCATCTCTTTCCATCTGTGTCGCACTCTTTACATGCTTATTGGTAAAATAATGGTCATTTTCCGCATCGTAATATTTTCCAAGCGAGATACCGCTGCACTTACTGTTACTGATCTCACAGTCCTCGATGATCCAGCCTTTTGCCCAGTGAGGACCGATCATACCATCCTGATAAGCCGCAGGAGGCGCCCATGTGGTAGCTGCCTTATTGATATCAAATCCACTGACTGTAATATAATTTATATGGTTTTCCGATGGCATAAAACAGTTACGTCGGACATTGATCTCCACCTTTTCCGCGCGGGGATCTTTTCCCTGAAAATTCGCATAAATAACTGTTTCCTTTCCATCCTGCTCTGTATACCATTTATATACGGACCATTCCGGTTCCCAGGAATGTATATAAACTTTCCCTTCGATACATTCCTCTAAGCTCTGGACTTCATATAACTGTCTGTCATTCAGATAGACTGCTCCGGTATGTCTGACAAAAGGACCAAAATACCAGTCTCCTTTTACCAGCGTTGTATAAGGATTGTACCTGCCAAAAACACCGTTATCGATTCTGCATACCCATACATTTCCTTCCAGATGCGTCCAGTCATGTACCTCTTCGGCTCCTGTGATCACAGCACCTAGTGGTACCTCGCTTTTATAGACAATCCTTGCATCTTCTGTTCCGGCATTTTTCGGATTGACATATTCACGGTAAATGCCCGGTGCAACCAAGATCTCATCACCCACTACTGCTGCCTGCGCCGCATCATTGATAAAACGATAGGGACTTTCTTTTGTTCCATTGCCATCTTTACAGGCATTGCAATTTACATAGATATTCATATTCCTCTCCTTTCAAAGAGTACGGCTCATCGGGCCCTGATGATCACGCGCACATTACTCTTGCTTTGATGTTACCTGTATTATATAATCGAATCAGTAATCCAAAAATATCTAAAAGAGAGCAAATATAAATAAAATGTATCCAAAACAGACTTCATTTCAAACCGTTCATGCAGAATCTGATCGGGAATATCAGAAAAGATTATCCAGACATCATGATATGTCCCGCTCTAATCTGATCCTGCACAATAACGAAAATTCCCTATATCAGTATTTTGAGATCAATATGCCTTATCTGATCCTATATGAAAATGTGAATCCAAAAGCCAATTCCTCTATGTACATGGAATTATCGGAAAGCAGCATTGTAGATGCCCACATGGACTATAAAGCATTTTCGTCTATGGGAGGACTCAGGCTGCACTCTCATGATTTTTATGAACTGACCTTTGTTTTGTCGGGAGAATTAAAAATGCGGATTGAGGACGAATATATAACCTATCGTCCGGGGGAATGCTGTCTGTGCAATAAAAACATCCATCACGTTGAAATGATGGATCATAATACCGAAATTGTGCTGTTCTTGTTAAAGGAAGAGTATCTGCGCGATCTGATCAACGCAAATTATTACTATGACGGGGATGGAAATCCCCATGCGATCGGTTCTGTATTCCAGCGGTTTTTTCGGGAAAATAAGAAAAATTCCTTTTACGACGCCAAAGTATATACGGATTTCAAGCTTTTAGATGCATCTAAGCAGGATCAGTTTTTTGATATCATCAACCGCATGGTAGATGAAATTTCGGGGAATCATTCCGGGAAAAGTCATATGATGAAGGCTCTGTTCTGCCGCTTTATTGAAATGCTGGAGAACAGCAATAGTTACCAGACAGAAGTACATTGGGCAAAGCTTTCAAATGATGAACAGATCGTTTATAAAATTGCCAATGCTTATCAGGATAAACTTGGACTTTTTTCCAGAGCGGAGATTGAAGAACTGACCGGCTATAACAGCGATTATGTGGAACGTATCATGAAACGTTCTACCGGGAAAACACTTTCTGCATACGGAAAGACCTTTTTATTAAAAAAAGCAGCAGATATGCTGACAGATACAGATAAAAAGGTTGGAGATATCTGTGAACTGCTCGGATACTCCAACCGGAATTATTTTAATAAACTGTTTTTCAAAGAATATGGCATGACGCCTTTTGAATATCGAAAACAGGCAGCGCATAGCTGATAAGGCGTTACATCCCCTTCACCCTTTCACTGAGCTTTTGGGCATAATCGCGGTTGATCCGCATAAATATCTCCTGCTCCTCCCGCGACCAGGAATCATAGATCTCATTTTCGATCGCGATCACTCTGCATACGGTGTTTTCTATCAGCTCCCTGCCACTGTCCGTTGCAACCACTCTTGTATTACGTCCCTCTCCGGGTAAAATGGAAAGAACTCCTTTTCCTTCCATTTTTTTCAGGGCAGTATTTACCGTCGATCTTGTCAGACAGGATTGTTTATATAAAACACTCTGGTTGCAGCCTTCCGGATACGAATACAATACATATAAAATATCCATCTCACTGTCTGACATCTTCATTTTCAATGCAGCCTCGTGATAGGCATTTTCTATCCTTCCCATAATCTCAAAATATTCTTTAAATGCTTCTTTCATGTGATCTGTTCTCCCCTTTTTACATATAACCGTATTTTTTCTTATTGTAAAACAGACATCCAAAGGATAATACCAGTGCCATTGCTTCCGCCATAATGACAGCATACCAGATACCGGAAGGTCCGAAGATGGCCGGAAGCAGCAGAACGGAGATCACCTGGAAGATGAGTGTTCTGCCAAAGGAAACGCCCGCCGATACAGCACCGTTATTCAGGGCTGTAAAGAACGAGGAAATATAAATACTGTAACCTGCTCCCAAAAAGGAGAACGCGTAGATCGTAAATGCTGTGATCGTCATGGCAAGCAGCTCTTTGTCGTAGCTGACAAAGATCAGGGAAAGCGGTCTTGCCAGTAAAACCGCTGCCAGTGTAAGCACGATCTCCATGACCGTTATGATCCGCAGGCTTTTCCGCAAAAGCCCTTTCAGCTCATCCTTATTGCCCGCTCCGTAATGAAATCCGACAATAGGCGCACTTCCCATGGAATAGCCGATAAAAATTGACAGAAAAATGAAATTGACATACATGATAACACCATATGCCGCAACGCCGTTTGTCCCTAAAAGCCGCATCAACTGCCAGTTATACAGCATATTGACGATCGACATGGAAATATTGGTCATAAATTCGGAAGCACCGTTAGTACATGCTTTTACTACCAAAGAAAAATCCATATGTGTCTTTCCGAGGCGCAGCTTGCTTTTATTGCGCATAGAGAAATAAAGCAGCGGAATAAGTCCTCCCACACACTGGCTGGCAGCAGTCGCTTCCGCTGCACCGACAACGCCGAGTTTGCATACACCGACAAGCAATGCATCCAAAACCATGTTGACAACGCCCGCCATGATCGTGACATACAGACCGAGATTCGGTCTTTCTGCCGTTACCAGAAAGCTCTGGAAGATATATTGCAGCATAAACGGTACCAGCGACCAGAGAATGATCCTGCCATACTGCAGACAATATGGCATCATTTCCGCAGTTGCACCAAGCAGTTTACAGATTGGCTCTAAAAAAATCAGTCCTATCACCATTAAAACTGCACCGATTCCGATGAGCAGATAAACCATCAGGGAAAAGGTCTCGTTCGCTTTTTTATGATCGCCCACACCAAGCAGATAAGCTACCAGTGCGCTGCCTCCGGTTCCAAACATAAAACCGACTGCTCCGAAGATCATCAGAAACGGCATTACGATATTGATCGCCGCAAACGGCTCTGCGCCCGCAAAGTTTGAAATGAAAAAGCCGTCCACGACACCATAAATAGAAGTAAAAACCATCATGATGATCGATGGAAACGTAAATTTTAACAGTTTTCCGTATGTGAAATGTTCTGATAATTCTATATGCATAAGCTCCTCCTGAAAAAATAATGTCCGAAATCGTACATCAGCTAATATAGTACGGTTTCGGACATATGTCAAGAGTTATTTACTTGGATTTACATGCACCATAATATGTTTTACCTTTGGAAAATTCTGTTCTATGCTGTCATGTACCGATTCTGCGATTTTATGCGCATCCCGGAGTGACATGGAGCCATCCAGTGCGATTTCCATATCGACATAGATCTTATTTCCGAAGATCCTTGTCTGAAGCAGATCGATTCCTTCCACATATTTATTTTTTCTGACACAGTCACGGATCTGGTTTTCCGTCTCCTCATCACAGGAATGATCTACCATTTTATCCATGGCGTCTTTGAAAATATCATAAGCCGCTTTTATGATAAATACAAAAATTACCAGACTCGCAATAGAATCCATTACAGGAAATCCCATTCTTGCGCCTGCAATTCCGACCAGCGCACCTATAGAAGAAAATGCATCGGAACGATGATGCCATGCATCTGCCATAAGTGCACTTGAATCAATCTTTTTCGCATAATGTCTGGTGTACCAGTACATCGCTTCTTTGCTGGCAATCGATACGATTGCTGCGATCAGTGCCAGAATGCCCGGAACCTGCAGATGATTGTAATCTCCCTGCGTAATGGCCTTTAATGCATTCGAACCGATCCCAAGCCCTGTGATAAACAGAACTATAGACAAAACAATCGCTGCCACACATTCCAGACGTTCGTGCCCATACGGATGCTCCTTGTCAGCACTTTTAGATGACAGTTTGATACCGATCATAACAATAAATGTACTGAACACGTCGGATGCGGAATGGATCGCATCACTGATCATAGCATTGGAATGTGCGATCACACCTGCTAAAAGCTTCATGACCGATAATATAACATTACCGATGATCGTCACAACAGACACTTTGTTTGCTACCTTTTGAAATTCATTTTTTTCCATACCAGTTACCTCCTGAAATAAGTAAGATAGCTCTATGGCACTAACGATATGTGGGGTTTTACAATGATGTGTTTCCGAGAAAAGTATAAAAAAACACCCACGAACCAGTATTAAGCAACTACTGTCCCGTGGATGAAGAAATTCCACTGTCACCTCTGTGACCCGACTCCATGATAAATCACGGTCTGCTCAGTTTGTACTGTAGTCTTATGCAGTGCAAAGAGTTATGATATGTATATCATATGAGTCACAGATTGTCAACGTTCTTTTTCAGTTTTAATAAATCCCACAATTTCCATATCATAATTGCTCTGCACATAATTTCTTACCTTTTCACTTAATTTCGGAAATCTCTCCGTGAATACACAGCTTGCTATGTAATAATACATAAATCATATTTTCCCTTCAAATACTCTGTCTATTTCCTGCCAGCCCTCACATCTTACAAATTTATCATTTGGAAGCTCCGACTGTCTGTTCCATGGACGGTTAAATACAGTAACCTTACAATGATCAAAATGCAGAACATGTTCAAAAGCAGCAGGCGAATCCTCTATCACAAAATCAAACGACATGCTGTAAAGCTGCTCTAATG
>DJNY01000051.1:33646-34536 GCA_002441865.1 Lachnospiraceae bacterium UBA6452
AATGATTTCTGGAGGTTAAAAAAATGAACCTCCCGGTAAGGAACATCAATTCCAAACAGCTCTTTTGCAGGTTTTGTAAAATATTTTGCGATTTCACATATGACATCATCAAAATCTATGTATATTTTCATTGTTTCTCCCATATCAATCAGTAATCAATGGCACGAAATCTGCCTGAAAAGACTCTCTGAGTACTTCTCTTGGTGATCCTGCAATAAAATTGGTAATCGCATAATACTGTACCAGAATATCTTTCATTACTTTCCATGACAGATCAAATGTAATACTGAATTTTGTACTCGTTCCACTTAAAACAAATGAGTCTGTCATATCTCTCTGTCTAGCTTCTGCCAATGCATCTAAGTATTTACAAAAAGATAAAAAACGTCTGTTAAATTTCCCGTCCATATTGTCTGATATCCTCCAGCAATAACTCATTTTTACAAGTATCCATATTTACAAGATCTACAGAATACAAAGTTGGCAGTTCCTTTTGCTCTGGAGCCGTATAGGATTACTTCTTTTGCATTATGTTTCCTACAAAATTCTGCAACCAGGCTGATTACCTCATCTGCTTTCATATTCATTTACCCCATTATTATCGATTCCTCTATTATAAATTCCTGACTAATTCTTGCACTTTGAAAGTAATCATTTTTAAAACTATTATCAGAGTGATGTGTAATGTCCAATCCTTTAAAAAAATCCGGCAATTTCCATTGAGATCTAGTTCTTCCTTGTTTTGTTAATACCAGTTCATCTGAAAACTTAAATGTACCTGCACCTGGAAAAACTGTATCCTTTCCATCAACAAAGCCGTGCACAATCTCGTAAGCTACGCTTACTTCGATCACGGGCTGGTGCCCTATAAAAAAAGAGGCAATATGCCG
>DJNY01000211.1:0-2673 GCA_002441865.1 Lachnospiraceae bacterium UBA6452
CAGAGCACGTGCTTCGTTGGTGGTATCGTTGGGTACTGCGATGGTTGCATTATCAATGTTGTCCAGGCTGGTCTCGGTTCCGGGATACAGTCCGAAAGGCTCATAGTGGATACCGCCGGCATTTACCAGATGCGTACCCTTCTCCTCATTGAAGCTCTCCAGATAAGGAATGTGCTGGAAGTAGTTGGCATCAAATTCACCGGACTCTACTACTTCATTGGGCTGTACATAATCGTCAAATACCTGGACCTCCAGAGTGTAGCCCTGAGCCTCTAACAGGGGCTTTGCCTCCTCCAGAATCTCAGCGTGAGGTACTGCGGTTGCAGCTACCTTAATGGTCTTGTCGTCGGTTCCCTTGCTGCCGCAGCCGGTCAGTGCGCTCACGGACAATGCTGCAACTGCGATCAAAGCGATTACTTTCTTTTTCATAATATTTCTCCTCCTAAATCTTTCGTTAATAAAATTAACTCTATTGAATCAGATGTCCTGCATCTGCCTCAACCTTTTATCAAGATTATTATCTGGTTCTCTTGTCCAGCTTCTTGGAAATCGTCATTCCGATATATTGCAATAACTGTACCAACAATACCAGCAACACTACGGTCACCAGCATAATATCGGTCTGATAACGATAGTAACCGTAACGAATGGCAATATCACCAAGTCCGCCACCACCTACGGCACCTGCCATAGCGGAATAACCTAAAATGGTTCCCAGTGCAATGGTTCCGTTGACCAGCAGTGAAGTTCTGGATTCTGCCAGCATTACTTTCCAGATGATGGTCCAGATATTGGCTCCCATACTCTGGGCCGCCTCAATGACACCGGGATCTACCTCCAGCAGAGAGGATTCCACCATTCTGGCAATAAACGGTGCCGCCGCCAGAGTCAGGGGAACAATGGTTGCCGTCGGTCCATAACTCTGTCCCACGATCACACGGGTCAAAGGAATAACCAAAATCAGCAGGATCAGGAACGGAATGCTTCGTACAATGTTGACGATCACATCCAGAATCTTGTAAATGATCCTGTTGGGGCGTAACCCCTTCGGTGCGGTGATCACCAGGGCAATTCCCATGGGAAGTCCCAGCACATAACCCATAAATGTGGAAAGAAGGGTCATGTATAAAGTAACAAAGGTGCCTTCCACCAGCATCATAATCGTTGCATTATCCCACATAGTCTTTCAGCTCCTCCACTTCCAGTTTTCTCTCCTGTAAATAATGGATCATCTTGTTCGCTGCCAGTTCATCCTCCGGCAGCTGTAAGATCATCTGTCCATGAGCGATACCGCCGATGTCCTTGGTATCCGCTAACAGGATGTTGACGGGAGCCTTGCACTCCAGCACCATATTGGCGATCACCGGCTCGAAAGAAGAATTCTCGGTGAAAACAATGCGGATGCAGCGCTTGCCGGACATTTCCTTTGCCTTGGGATCCACCATAAATACCAGCTTTCTTGCCGCTGCGGACTGTGGTCTGGAAAATACCTCTTCCACGGTGCCGTGCTCTGCCAGCTGTCCGGCATCGATGATGGCTACATGGGAGCAGATCTCCTGTACCACTGCCATCTCATGGGTAATGATCACGATGGTGATGCCGTACTGTTTGTTGATGTCCTGTAAAAGTTTCAGGATCTCCTTGGTCGTCGTGGGATCCAGTGCACTGGTAGCCTCATCACACAGCAGGATCTTGGGGGTATTGGCCAGGGCTCTTGCAATAGCCACACGCTGCTTCTGTCCACCTGAGAGCTGGGAAGGATAGGCGTCTGCCTTCTCCTTCAGTCCTACGATCTCAAGCAGTTCCATGGCACGCTTTCTGGCTGCCTGCTTCTTCACTCCCACGATCTCCATGGGGAAGCACACATTGTCAAGGACACTTCTCTGCATGAGCAGGTTAAAATGCTGAAAGATCATACCGATCCGCTGTCTTTCTTTGCGAAGCTGCTTATTGGAAAGTGACATCAGACTGTTTCCATTTACGATCACTTCACCGCCCGTTGGTTTTTCCAGCAGGTTCAGACAGCGTACCAGCGTACTTTTTCCTGCGCCGGAAAGTCCGATAATGCCAAAAATATCACCCTTTTCAATAGAAAGGCTGATATCCTTCAGAGCTTCTACTTCTCCGTTTTGTGCATGAAAGGTTTTGCTTACATGCGTAAGTTCAATGATTGGTTCCATACATCTTCCTCAATCTTTCTGTTAAAATACAGATACCTCCGGTCATAGAGCATAGCGTTCCAAATGACCGGAGGCCTTATCATTATTTTATTTCTTATTCTTCAAAAGGAATAACTGCACCGTCGTACTTGTCGTTAATGAACTGTTTGATCTCATCGGATTTCAGTACATCTACTAAAGCTTTGATTGCATCGCTGTTTTCATTTCCTTCTTTGACTGCAATAACATTTACATATGTCTTAGCTGCTTCGGAATCGGATGTCTCATATGCGATAGAATCCTTTGCTACTGAGAAACCTGCCTGCAGTGCGTAGTTACCATTTAATACTACGAATGCAACTTCGTCTTTTACTCTGGAAACCTGTGCTGCTTCCAGCTCTTTGATCTCTACATTCTTTGGATTTTCTGCAATATCATTTACTGTAGCTGTCAGACCTGCGCCATCCTTTAATGTGATCACGCCGTTTGCTTCCAGAAGAAGCAGTGCTCTTGC
>DJNY01000211.1:2859-6591 GCA_002441865.1 Lachnospiraceae bacterium UBA6452
CAGATATGGGATATGCTGGAAGTAGTTTGCATCAAATTCGCCGCTTTCTACTACAAGGTTTGGCTGTACATAATCATCAAATACTGTTACTTCAAGATCCCAGCCCTCTTTTGCTAAGATTGGCTTTGCTTCCTCTAAGATCTCTGCATGTGGTGTAGCAGATGCTGCTACTGTGATAGTACCTTTGCTTTCTACTGCTGCATCGCTTGCTTCGTCAGTTGCATCTGTTGCTTCTGCATCGGAAGCGTCTGCTGCATCTGTTGCATCATCAGTTGCATCTGTTGCGGCATCTGTAACCGCCTGATCCTTTGTGTCATCTGTTGTATTACCGCATCCTGTCAGCACGCTGATCGCAAGTGCTCCTGTCAGTAATAATGCTGTTAACTTTTTCATAATTTTTCTCCTCCTGTTTCCGTTTAGTTTCGTTATTTCCTATCGGAATAATAGGAGTATATCCGCTCTGTGCTTTTTTGTCAATGCTTTTGGTTATTGCACATTTTTAGAATAGGTTATAGGTTTACTCTATAACAAGTACAGATTCCAAGGCTTCAACTATATGCTGCGCCGTCTCACCCATTTCTGCCGCCTGCTTTTCCGTGTCTGCCAGGATCTTTTTGGCAACATTGGTATACTCCAGATACACATCGGAACCATACGCACGGCTGCGGATCAGGCTCTGCAGAAAGAGCAGTTTCATCATAAAATATTTCTGATCTGCAAGTGCAATGTTCATAAACCAGTTGATGATATTACGCTCGCCCCATAAATGTGCAAACGGTACGGTACGCATCTGTACCATGGTCTGTGTCAGGGACTGTGCCAGTGCGGTCAGATACTGCATGGAAAGCTCTACCTTCGGAAGCTGGTAAAAGCCGCTTAATTCTGTCGCATCGTGTAGTGCAGATCCGGTTGCATGCAGATACATACGGCTGAGCAGGCTCATGATATCCTGCCCCTTTGTCAGAACAGTCTCATCCTTATGCGTGCTGCCATCTGCATGAACTATTTTCGTATGGATCGCATAACCGCTGTTGTCCTTTGTGACCTGGATATCACCTGTGATCAGCATATCGAGATCATGCTGTCTGACCATTCTTTCCAAAAATGCCTGATCCCACTCTGTTCCGGGCAGTACTGCACCGATCTGGTTAATGACCGGAATATAGACAACCGGCGAAAAATCGGAATAGAAATACAGTGCTTCGCTGATGAAAAGCGGAATA
The DNA here is from genome assembly GCA_002441865.1 of Lachnospiraceae bacterium UBA6452. Lineage (GTDB taxonomy): Bacteria > Bacillota > Clostridia > Lachnospirales > Lachnospiraceae > CAG-194. Next base: position 4,083 of record DJNY01000211.1, read on the forward strand.
CTCTTTGTCAGTCTGCTTGCTTCGTTTTCTGCTTCCGCGCGTCTTTCCACAACGGATTCCTTCTTATTGGTATAAGATAAAATACCGATCTTTTTCTTTCCTGTCTTGTCTACCTCCGGGAAAGTGCCCTCCTTCATGCCAAAGTAAAAAAGTGGCTTGTCGATGCCAAGGATCTCTACCTTTTTATCCGCTGCCTGCTGCTGTTCCACAACTCTTTTCCGCTTCTCTTTATCAAAACGGGCTGAGATCTCCAGAAGCGGCTGTTTCAGATCTGCGCGTTCCAGGCGGAACAATCTGCCAAGCAGCTTTTCGCCTTCTTCCAGTTCGCCAAGTCCCAGATATGCCTGCACGAGGTTCAGTCCGGTTCTTGCATCGTGCTCATCCAGATCATATACAGGCGCGATCAGTGTGACCATTGCCTTGAGCAGACTGAATTTACCGAGATCTCCGGAGATCATCGGCAGAACCTGACGCTTGTCCGCATCTGTTGCCAATACTTCTTTATAAATATCCAAGGCATCTCTGACCTGATTTTCTTCCAGATAAAAACGTGCCTGATAAAGCTGTGGCAGATATGCGCCCGGAAGCTGTCCTGCTGCCTTCAGTGCACGCAGATACTTCTCCTTGTCGCCCTCTTCCCGCTGGGTAAACAGCCACCAGGAAAGTCCGTTATCCTGATTCGGATCAAGCGTAAGTCCTTCCCATAAGGTATTCTGTGCTTTCTTGATATCATCCTGTGCCTCATAAACTCTTGCAAGATTGACAAGAAGCGCGCCTGACTTGCCGTACTCCTGCATAAAGTCCTCCAGCACTGTTCTGGCACTTTCAAACCGCTCCTGCTTTCTGTATACAATAGAAAGTAAGATCGCAGCTCTCTCTTTCTCAGGTTCCAGCTCAGCCAGATGCTCCGCTGCCTCTGTAACCTCGTATGCCATATTATTATCTACATTGAAGATGATCTCTGCGTACAGACGATCCGCATTGTCCCAGCATTCCTTTAATCTGACCGGCAGAAGCTTTTCCGCCCAGTCAGTCTTTAATATACTGGCTTTTCTGCCATACGAATCAAATATCTCTATTCTTTCACCAAGCTCTATTGCAGAACCGATTCCTTTTTCTTCTGCTGTTTCATTTTTCTTTTTTCCGAATAACATATGCTTATGCTTCTCCATTCTTCTCTAAATACGTGCAGGTAAGCCTACTTGATGAGTATAACACAAGAATTGAGGGAACGCTAGCGTTCCCTCAATTCTAAAAGTTGCTTTGTATAATCTCGTGGTTCTTCCATTTATATTATATCTGTTCCAGATCTTTATACGGGGCAAGTGCAGGGCTTTCGTCCCCGACATACCAGTAATCACAGTGATCGCCTCCCAGCGCTTCTGTCTGGGTACGGACCAGGCGGGCATGCATGACTTCTGCCAGATAGTGGTCTGTTTTGCACAAATACGGAAGAAGCTTATCATACCCATGCTCCTTGGCATGCTTTGCGATCGGACAACCGATCAGGTAAAAATTGAAGCCCTCCGTGCGGTGATCCGGGTTGATCTTCACGTCCCAGGTGTCCATCCATTCACCCTTGTCCTGATGCTCTTTTTTCATTTTGTTAAAATTCACATAGGTTTTCTCAAACATTTTATAAGGCCACTGGCTCTTATTTCCGTTCACGAATTTCCCCAGAAAACGCATTTTATCCGCAGCTTTCCGCTTGATCTTGAGAAGCACTTCTCCATCCAGCTTATGGTCGCTTGCTTCATAAAATGATAGAATGGTAAACCAGTCCAGCATATTTTTTGCCATCAGGTTTTCTCCCAGATCCGGCATATCATTTTTGACAAACTCTTTATAATACTGCTCTGCCTTATCAAAAATCTCCTTCGCCTGCTGTGGCAGATATTCCTTGCAATACTGCTCATAGCACTTTCCGTATTGTGACACTGTATATGCCCGTTTCATGCGCATTACCTCCCATAAACCTGACTCTAAGCCTGAGCTTAACTGAGCCAGACTGATCCGGTTTCTGTTAGCGAGTTCTAACTATAGGTAGTTTAGCATATCCGTGGGAGAGGTGCAAGAACAGAGAGCTGATTTACTTATCTGAAATTGGGGCGTCTAAATTGTCTTTAACATATTAAAAAGGCGGGTGTCTTACCCGCCATTTGGTGGACCCGGTAGGCGGTTAGCCCTCTTACAGAGGGACTGTGACCCTCTGATTACATAGAAACCCAATTGGGAATCTTACAAAGGAGGGCTTTAAGCAATGACAGTAATAGAGTATATGACAGTTGTAGGTTTTGCCGGACTGTTCTTCTCTGCTGGATTTGCAATCGGAAGAATAGTCGAAAGGCTTATAAACAGTAAAAACAACCGCCGTTAGTCCCTCAGAAAGATTACGACGGTTGTTTTTACAACCATAATTTATTCAGGGCTAGCCGTCTATCGGTAGCACCTTTGTGATTATATTATAACACAACTGATTTATTCGTCAATTCTCATCAGATAAATGATG
>DJNY01000211.1:6750-8248 GCA_002441865.1 Lachnospiraceae bacterium UBA6452
GAAATATCAGCAGCATAAGAATAATTCTTTTGATATGTTTTCCATAAGGTCTCCATAACCGGATTTGATTCAATTTCATCGAATATTTCTCTTATATCCGCAGATTCAATTTGTTCTAATGTTCCCCTTTTTTTGACTGTAGCCACAAGTGCATTCCGTAAAACTTGCTTTTTGAGTTGTTCTCCATGCAGCTTTTGTAAGATATAAATATCATAAAAATCTCTCATTCGCGTATTTGTAATGTTTCGACTAATAACAGTCTCCAGTTTCTCAGCCAATACCGTTTCCAGATTATATGCCCATACCTCAATTGTGCGGTCTTCAAGCATAAGATTAAAGTTGTATTTGATTTCTCTTGGTGTAATTGCATCCCCTGTAGAAATATCAATCTTTAATGGTGTGATTACACCATCAAATTTCGTTTCCATACTTACGCGGATACCGGGATAATCTGCTTCTTCCATAATTTCCGATATCCGTTTGATTCGAAATGAAACACCATCGTCTAAAGGAATTGATATAATTCCGCATCAAAATTTGCGCATCTGCAGATTTTTTCTTTGACAAGTTCCGAATCAAATCTTTTAACTGCCTTGCTGTCGTTATCATTTAAAGCAACACCTCCAAATATGGTCTAAGAACATTTTCAACATGAAACAGAGCTGCATATTTCATAAGCATCCGCAAGTTTTTATCCTTACGTCTGGCATATTGCTTTAATGCATCCTGAAAGACCTGTATTTCTATATTTTTCCTACTTCGAAGCAGATCACATATTGTCCGCTCCATATTATATACCGGAACAGCATGCCCAAATGATGTCTGCATAGTTGTAATTCCTACCTCATGTAATTCTTTTTTTATTGTATATACCTGAAAACCATCTTCCTGTAAACGACTGGGATTATATCCGGTTCTTACTGTTATGGCATATTTCAAAGGATCTCTGTCCGTTAAATCATGAAAAAACAATGCAGTTTCATGAGAAAATACAGCCTGACTACAACGTAAATGTAAAATGTACATAGCATCTGTCCATGTATCCGGTGATACATAAACACCATGAGCTGCCTGTTCTAATCCCCGTTCCTTCACATATGCATAAAACACAGCTTTACTAATTCCATTATTTATAACTTGAAAGGTCTGAATTGTTCCCCCGTATTCAATCAACAATAAATCTAATTTTTCAAATTGAGTCATATAGTTTCTCCTTTCATGCTAATATGATATTACATATTAGCATGAAAGTAAATGCATATAGTACCAATAAAATATTTATATTTTTGTTTTAACGGTATTCCCTTGTTTCCAGACAGCCTTATGCATGTAAAAATCCTTATTTTATGCGGTGTACATACACCTGCATACAAATTTTCAAATATCCTTAGAACCTCGGCTCATGCATAATCTGCTCCGCAGATGAGCCGAGGCTACATCATGCATCAATTATCACACATTTGCTACGCAAATATGCGACAATTGATGCATGACATTA
>DJNY01000012.1:0-2553 GCA_002441865.1 Lachnospiraceae bacterium UBA6452
AGGATCCATATAAACAATACTGCTGCCACGAAAGCGGCAATTCCGATTCCCAGTATCTGTATAGTATCTGCCTGCATTTCTGTTTCCTTTCCTGTTTTCGTCTATCAGACAAGTCTCCTGTGCTTCTGTCTATGATCACACAGAGATACACCTATCTTTACAAATATGCGTATTTGTACTAAAATCGCATAGGTACTTTTAATGCTTATTATACCTTATTTTATATACACTTGTAACCGTCCGGGAGTAAAATCCTTCACACAAAAAACAGGAGTTTGTCATGGAAAATTTAATCTTCAGTTTAAATGTAACTTTACCAATCTTTTTAACGATCGTCATTGGCTATGTGCTCAAACAGATCCATATGCTGAATGACAGCTTTGTGACTGTCGCCAATAAATTCAACTTCAAAGTGACACTGCCCGCCCTTCTGTTTCTGGATCTTTATCAGGCAGATTTCTTCAGTGTCTGGGATACCGGCTATGTCCTGTATTGCTTTTTTGCCACACTGATCTGCTTCACCGTTATTATGATCGGTGCTTCCCTTTTCCTGAAGGATAAAGATATCATCGGCGAATTTGTACAAGGCAGCTATCGTGGCAGCGCTGCTGTCCTCGGACTTGCCTTTATCCAGAATATCTATGGCAAGGCAACGATCGCACCGCTCATGATCATCGGCAGTGTACCACTTTACAATATCCTTGCAGTCCTGGTTCTGTCCTTTACCGGACCGGGCGAACACAAACTCGACAAAAAAGGACTTGTCAAATCCCTCAAGGGGATTGCGACAAATCCTATCATTTTAGGTATTCTGTTTGGTCTGCTGGCTTCTGTTTCCCAGATCAAACTGCCATATCTTGTTACAAAAACAATGTCTAATCTGTCTGTCATGGCAACACCGCTTGCCCTCATCGCACTCGGTGCGGGCTTTGAAGTCAAAGCAGCCTGCGGACAGATCAAACCTGCTCTTGCAGCTTCCTTTATCCGCCTTTTCCTGCAGTGTGCAATTTTTCTGCCGGTCGCTGCCCACTTCTCCTTTACAGGAGAAAAAATGGTATCCCTGCTCATCATGCTCGGCGCTCCGACAACGCCAAGCTGCTATATCATGGCAAAAAACATGGGACATGAAGGCGTTCTGACTTCCAGTGTGATCGTCCTGACAACGCTGCTCAGCTCCGTTTCCCTGACCTTCTGGCTGTTTATCCTGAGAACGATGGGACTGATTTAGGGCTTTCCAATCTATGCCTTTTCAAATACCAGTATTTTCTGCGACATATTCTTTACGAACGGAATCCATGTGACCAGTTTAAATGCCGGATTTAAGATCCACATACCACGCAGGATATTGTCATTTTTCACTTTGCGGAAGCCCTTTGCCACATCTCCAAGCTCTTCAAAGCTGTTTGCGCCCCAGGTAAAGACCGCACCTGTGGACTGGATGGATTTTTCCACCTTCTCTTTATTCACAAATTTCGGACACAGACATTCCATGATCACATAAGCATTATCAAAGTTATCCCGGATGATCGCAAGCATCTGTGTTACCTGCTCTTTTGTCAGATACATGGTCAATCCCTCTATAATAAAGAGCATTTTTCCTCTTTTTATCACCTTTTCCGGCCATGCAGGATCCAAGCAGGAACAACCGATCGTTGAAACACGTCCTTCTTCCCTGTATACAGAATCCCGCACCTGTATTGTTTCGGGCAGATCCAGATTGTACCAGGTGATCCTGCCATTATCCATCCGGTAAAAACGGGTGTCCAGACCGCAGGCAATGTTTACAACTGTGCAGTCCGGGTTTTTCCGGATAAAATCAGATACAAGCTCATCCAGTACTACAGTTCTGGCGATAACACCGCCACTCATTGTCTGATCCTTTCCTGCTTTGGAAAAATCATAGTCAAGCTTTGCCACGATCTCCTCTGCTTTTGCATCTTTGAAGCGGTGCTTTGGATTTTTGCTGTACATTGCCCTTGCATAAAAGCTCTGCAGCATAGTTTCTGCTGCGCCGTTCAATACCGGTCTGATCTTTTCTTCTTTCATTTTCTTTTCTCCCCTTTGAATAGTCTTACTTTTGTTAGTCTATTCTAACTCCTATGCATGGATTTTGTCGAATGTTATTTTTATAATCTCTTATTTTCCTCTCCGCCATAACACAAAAAATCTGTATCCTTCAAAATGAAAGATACAGATTCTTCAGTCCGCATTATATTATTTATTGCTCATTTCGCAAAGCTCAGCCAGCATCTTCGGAAGCTCTGTTTCCATTGTCTCATCTGTAAACTGGCAGGTTCCGACTGCTTTATGTCCGCCACCGTTGTATTTCAGCATCAGGCTTCCGACATTAACATCGGAGGTTCTGTTTAAAATGCTGTAACCAACTGCTGCGCTGCAGCCATGTCCGCCCTTACCGTTTACGATCCATGCAGAAATATTCTGCTCCGGATACATGGAATAGATCATGAAACGATTACCGGAGTAGATCGGATCTACACCACGCAGATCGGAAATAATGACCTTTCCGTCTACTTTTGTATGTGCCTTGACCAT
>DJNY01000012.1:2652-4642 GCA_002441865.1 Lachnospiraceae bacterium UBA6452
GGCAGATTTAAGATCTCATCCGTTGTCATGGTACGACAGGCATCGATCAGCTTTTCCATAAGCTGATAATTGCTGATCGTAAAATCTCTCCAGCGTCCAAGTCCTGTACGTGGATCCATTAAGAAACCAATCAGTACCCAGCCCTTTGGATTCTGTACATCATCGATCGTCAGATTACCGCTGTCTACCTTATCAACAGCTTCCATCATATCGTCAAACTGCGGAAATCTTTCTTTTCCGCCGTAATATTCATAAATAATACGTGCACAGGAAGGTGTCACACGGCTTTCGCCTTTATATTTACCCTCAAGCTGCATTCTCTCATGTTCACTGGAATGATGGTCAAACCAGAGACCACAGCCTTCTACGAATGGCACATTGGCAAGACAGTCATCCTCTGTTACTTCCACAAGTCCATCCTGCAGATCCTTTGGATGCGCAAATTTCCAATGATCGATAATTCCTGCTTCCTTTAAAAGTGCACCACATGCAAGTCCATCAAAATCTGAACGTGTAATCAGTCTCATTTTGCTATTCTCCTTTTCTTTCATCACGATACCTATTTAGAACCCCTGTATAAAAGATTATAGATGATGAAGCAAAGTTTTTCAACATTCCATGCAGAATTTACACCTTCAACTTCCATTTATCCGGCAGAAGAAGACATGCTGCAAAATAGAGCATGCATGCAAAATTACCTGATCCCTGTGTTATTGCATAATCCAGTGTCACAAGATGACAGCCCAGAAGCTTTCTGATATCCGGGATCAGTGCACAGACTGCCATCCAGAGAAGCGGGCAAAAAAGCAGCATTCTCCTGGAATAGATCGTTTTTCCCCTGATCAGCATAACAAACTGATAGATATACAAAAATGCCATCGGCAGATAAACAATATAAATTGCCGGGAAAAATCTGCCCGTAAAGTCGCCGATCATGGCGATCGCTTCTTCTCTGCCGATCTGCACAGCTACATAGCTCGTGATATAAGAGCCGATTCCTATAGCGAAATGCACCATAAGTCCCGTGAAACAAAAGATCATGCTGCACTGTTCAAAAACAGTACCCCATTTCTGACTATGTCCCCGAAGCGACTGTCTGATACTTTTCATTCCGTACCAGTAACCGTAAACACCGACCATTCCCGTAACAAGCAGAAAAACCGGGCGCCACAATGCATAACTGCCGTTTAAATACGCCTCCCTGAGGAACAATCCCTGATCCGTATCACAAGGTGCGATCAGACTCAGTGACAGATCACCCAGCCACATGAAAAATGCGCCTATCCATCCAATCAACAGGTTTCTCCGATATTCTTTTTCCTTCATTTCCTATTCCCCCTTTTTCCATTCCTTTTATTTCACAAACAGTAACATAATACCTGACAGGATCGCTGCCAAAATCGGAAAGCCTATCATGCTGGCCACCCACTTCTTGATCATTATCTTTTTGGGGATATAAGGCTTTAAATCCTCTGTGTCCGGAATGACCCATGTCTTTGTATACCCTACCCAGTACCAGTCAATAAAAATCCTGTCAAACAAGACTTCAATATACAGCATGACTGTCATCTGCCAGAAAGGATCCCAGAATCCTCTTGCGCCGTTCAGTCCATACGCCGCTATAAGCAGAAACACGATCATGCTGCCTATGCCCCAGATCTTGAATTTCTTCCCGTTACTGACTATTTTTTCTCTTGTGATCAGACCATTTGCAATCGCCCGCTCCTGTACATCTTTTTCATACAGGAAGATAAGTCCCTGCGCTCCGTTCTGAATACCGACCACACATGCCAGCAATACGATAAAACATACAACCAGCCCTTCCACCAATAACATCAAAGCTAACATTTTCTTTCTCCTCTTTTACTTGATATGTTTTGGAATAAATGTTATGTATTCATAACATTTATTAGTTATATCTAACCATGAGACAGTTTAACATAAGGGGAATTGATATGGCAAGGAAAGAATATTGCAGACAATAAAACAG
>DJNY01000162.1:0-703 GCA_002441865.1 Lachnospiraceae bacterium UBA6452
CCCTTTACACCCAGTAAATCCGGATAACGCTTGCCCCCTACGTATTACCGCGGCTGCTGGCACGTAGTTAGCCGGGGCTTCTTAGTCAGGTACCGTCATTTTCTTCCCTGCTGATAGAGCTTTACATACCGAAATACTTCTTCACTCACGCGGCGTCGCTGCATCAGGGTTTCCCCCATTGTGCAATATTCCCCACTGCTGCCTCCCGTAGGAGTTTGGGCCGTGTCTCAGTCCCAATGTGGCCGATCGCCCTCTCAGGCCGGCTACTGATCGTCGACTTGGTGGGCCGTTACCCCACCAACTATCTAATCAGACGCGGGTCCATCCTGTACCACCGGAGTTTTTCACACCAGATCATGCGATCCTGTGCGCTTATGCGGTATTAGCAGTCGTTTCCAACTGTTGTCCCCCTGTACAGGGCAGGTTACCCACGCGTTACTCACCCGTCCGCCACTAAAATGCTTCAAGATTTGACCGAAATCGCATCAGCGAAGCATTTCCGTTCGACTTGCATGTGTTAAGCACGCCGCCAGCGTTCATCCTGAGCCAGGATCAAACTCTCATGTTTAAGTTTTTGATCTTTGGTCAAAATTAACTCCAGCTAAGTTTAACCGTTAATTTACTTTGTTTAGGTTTTGTTCTCTGAACAATTCTTTTTTAGAATTTTCAGGGTTGCATTGCTGTTTATTTGTCAAGGTTCTGT
>DJNY01000162.1:812-10818 GCA_002441865.1 Lachnospiraceae bacterium UBA6452
CTTTATTTTTTTGAGATCTCTCAATCTCATCTGTGCCACTTTTTCGCGGCGAATTTTATAATAGCACTGCCTTTTCTATTTGTCAACAAGCTTTCCCTTATTTTTTCATATTTCTTTTTTCTTTTTTTGTAGGCTTGTAGGCAGTGTGTTTTACAGGCACTATATACTGTGGTCATTCTTTGTCCTGATTCCCGCTTTGTGCTTTTCTTCTATATAAATGAATGCAATCTTTTTGCATATATGATTGGCAGAAAAAATATAACGACGCTCATATAAATCATATGCATATATCCATTTTCGGATATATCATACCTCTGTCGCATCGCATATTTCTGTCATATCGCATATATCAAAAAACATGCAGCATATTCATGACCATCCGCAAGATTCCGACCAATAAAAGTCCATATGCCCCGCCTGCCACAAAGCCAAGCAGTTTATTCAATCCTTTTATAACAGGAAGTCCGGTCAGAATCCGCAGCGAAAGTATCACCGTTTTTAATAGCAGAAACAATACGATATACAGAATAACGCAGAACAGCACCCTGACGATCAGAACCTGATGGTCGAGCAGCAATGTTGGAATAAACTGTGCGAGTGCCCAGGTATTCAACAGATAGACAAGCGCCAGCGACAAAACACCTGCGCACAGTCTGCCCAGTGTTACGACAAATCCTTTTCTGCCACCTCTGAACGCAGCAGCCAGTATGATCACGATCCCTATGATATCAAACAATTCCATTATCTTAATTTTATCAACTGAATACTGTCTTCCAATACAACAAGCAGCTTTGCATCAGAAGCAGTCGGAACGACCGCCTGGATCGTACCGCCCAGCTCTCCTTCGTATTTTTTCACACCGTTCAATCCATATATGACAAGCTGATTCTGGTTATATACAAGTATCCTGTCATTCTCGACGATCAGATCCGTATACTCAAAATCAATCGTTTCCGTCATCTTTTTCCGGCCATTCATATCATATACCCGGATACTGTAACCGCCGTCCTGTTCTGTATTGCGGAAAACAAGTGCAAAATTGGTTCCGTTATAAAATACAGACTGTACTTCATCGTCCAATTCTATCTCTGTCTGAAGCGTTGGCTTCTGTTTGCCTTTCAGGATCAGAACGCGCTTATCTCCCACTGCAAGGGCATTATCCTCATTCGGGTAAAACAGAAGCGGAAACAGTTCACCCGCATAATCATAACCGCTGACCAGGTTATCCGTTTCATTCTGTCCGACACCGCCAAAATTATAAAATGCCAGGCTGGTATTGATCTTTCCTCCTTCCGCTTTCAGATAAGATACACCCACCTTGATATTATCCGGCGAAACAGCGAACGCAAGCGGATAACCGCTTTTCTGCATGGAGGTTTTGATCTCCGAGATCACGTCACCGGTCGTCGAAAACATCCTGAGATAGATCGTGGAATCATCCTGCAGCGCTGCGATCGCTATACCGGAAGAAGAGACATCCAGATCCAGAATCGGCAGGTTGGTCTCCACAGTTGTTGCATTGCCGCCTGGGCCGATCAGATACAGGAGACTGCCTTTGTAATCTGCGACCGCTACGTGACCGCCTCTGGATACAACGATCGGTTCCTGCATTTCATATGTCTGGTTCCAAAGCTGTTTACCATCCTTATCGTAGGCAGAAATACCATCTTTGCTGTATGTCAGCAGATTATCCTGATATTTCTGAAATACGCCATCCGAAGTACCTACCTTATCAATTGTTTTGATTGTCTCAAATTTGGTATATACCTGATTTGCCAGATAGATCCTGACAGCAGCCGCTACCGCTGCCACAAGTACAACCGCCAGAAATACCCTGTAGACGATCGTCAGTTTATGATGAAAGATTTTGTCTCTGTAATCTGTCTTACTCTTTCCGATCCGTTTCATTCCATTCTCCTTTGTACAAGCCCTATCTCGATACCGCCTGTTACACGGTAATAATATATTATAGCATATTTTTTACGGAAGAACTATTTTTTGTCCATAGTAGATACTATCTTTATTTTCTATCTGATTTCTTTCGCAGACCTCAGCCATTTTTGAAAGACTTCCATAATATTGCATACAGATCTTTGCCAGCGTATCTCCCTGCTTGATCATATAAACCGTTTCCTGAGATGTACCTGCCTGCGCTGCTGACCCGTCTGTAGTCTGGGAAGCATCTGCACTGCTGTTTTCTGTCATATCTGTGTCTGCAGCAGTTGTGTCCGTTGTAGGCGATGCTTCTGCATCCGGCTTGTCTGCTGTTTCTGTCGTTGTGTCCGGAGCCTCTGCCTGCCCGTCACCGACTTGTCCATCATCTGTCTGGTTCGCCGCCACGTTTTCACCGGTTGTCTGATCTGCTGCCTGCCCGTCTACTGTCTGTTCTGCCATCGCAGGATCCGCCTGCTCTGCTGCTGCGCTTGTATCCGCTGTCTGCATAGCTTCCGCCGTATCTGCCGCCTGTGACAGATCCTGTGCACTAGCAGTTGTTTCCGCCGTCTGGTCAGCCGCCTGCATATTTTCTGCCAGCATCGCATCCTGTGCGGTCTGATCCTGTGCTGCATCTGCATCCGCTGCCACTTCCGTTGCATCATCCATTTTTCCGGAGATCTGATACAGCACACGTTCCATACTCTGCATCTTTTCATAATTATTCAGCATCGTAATACCGATCACCAAAATTGCCATGACAAGAAGCAGGCTGGCGCAGGTCGCAAATGCAGAGCTTCTCTTTTTGTGCAGATCCTGTTTCTTTTCCTGACACAATTCCCGGAACTGCCGTGCTGCATGATCCGCGTTCATTTCCTCCGGATGGCGTTCTCTTGTCCGCAGGGAGACCATGTAATTCTGCATGCACTCATTTCTTTCATAATAGATATAGTAGCCGCTGAGCATTTTCCGCTTCCCCTTCTCGTGCAGATATAATGCCTCGGTCTTATCACTTGTTATGTACTCAAAATACAGTTTCTGATCCGGTCTGAAAAACTGCCGTTGTGTCCGCATGATCTGTTCTTCCAGATCTTCCGTGGAATCCTCCCTTGTGATCGCCCAGCCCATGACTGTCAGATCCGGGAAAAATTTTCCGGCCATTTCATTGACTTTTTTCCACGATTCTTCATCAATGATCGTTTTTTCCATAAAGAAATCATGCTGCGCTTCCACCGCCCCGTTGACAAACCAGTAAAGCTCGTCCTCTATCATCTCCTTATGTCCGTACAGGATCATGACACGCATGTTTTCCTCCGGTGTCAGAATCTGCCGCAGATACGTGATCACATAATCCTCCAGATATATTTTCTGGTTTCCGGTAGCTTGTCCGATTTGTCTGATGTTTTTTGGCAGCATGCCTTCTTTTCCCTGTTCCGCCATTTCTTTTTCCTCCTTATACCATTCTAAACAGGCAGCATTTCGCATATCCTGTATGATCATCCTGTTTCAGAATAGCATTCGCAGCTGGCAGAATTTAGCAAAAAAAGCCGTCTTTTTTCCTGATTCATCCGACGCCAGTGCACAAAAAAAGAGACGAGTTTTCCCATCTCGTCTCTTTCTCTCATATTTTGGCATTCTTTTTTCGGAAATCCGTTCTGTTTTTATCCTTTTCTGCGATATTTTATTCGTCTGTTTTTTCTGTCGTATCCTGCTCTGTCGCAGCCTCTGTATGCTCTGCTTCTTCCACAGGCACCGGTTTTTCCTCTATTTTCCCTGTATTGCTGCTTTCAGCAGCTTCTGCCTGCACTTCTTCCTTTGTATCACGCATCGGATCGTAATAATCCTTTTTGATCAGGCGGATCAGTGCCTTGAGTGCAATATAAAATCCAATGACCGCAAACAGAACCGCAAACACAATGCTGACCACACGCATTTTGGTGTCTGTCGGCAGCGGAACAACAAGTGAATATGCAAGATATACCAGATAACCGCCGATACACAGGCGCAGCGTCAATATACCTGCTGTTGTTTTTCCGGACATAACTGTCTCCTTCTCTCGTAAAATATGTTGCTTTTATACAAATTTGTAAATTGTTGTAGAGGTAAACGGCTTTTCAGGCGTAACAACCGGTTTGATAAAGCCTTCCTGTCTTGCACTGTTCGGGAAGAACTGTGTCTCCAGACAGATACCGCCGCGACATGGATACAGCGCATCACCCTTGCCAAGCTCCGGAACCATATTATTTCCTGTATAAAGCTGTACACCCGGCAGATCTGTATACACTTCCATGCTTCTTAACGCCTTCTCATCTACCACTTCTGCGATCTTCTGCACCTTTCCTGCTTCATAGTCATCGATCACAAAGTTGTGGTCATAACCTTTTACAAGTGCAAGCTGTGCATTCTCTGTATCGATATCCCGGGAGATCTGTTTCATGGTTGTAAAATCAAACGGTGTTCCTTTTGCAGATGCGATCTCACCTGTCGGAATAGCACCATGGCGGATCTTTGTATAGTGGGAAGCCTTGAGCCATACTTTCACATCTTCCACAGTTGTTTCGCTGTCATTTCCCTTCAGGTTAAAGTAAGAATGGTTTGTCATATTGACAAGTGTATCCTTATCGGTAGATGCAAAGTAGTGGATCTCCAGTGCATTGTCTTCTGTCAGCTTATAAGTAACGGCAAATTTACGGTTTCCCGGAAATCCCAGCAGACCGTCTTTGCAGGAAACAGAAAAGGTCACTGCATTGTCCGCCTCTTTCTTTTCTGCCTGCCACATCGTCTTATGCAGTCCTGCATTTCCATCACTGTGCAGATTATTGTCATTGTCATTGATCACAAGATTATAGATAGTGCCATCCAGTTCAAACTGTCCCTTTGCCGTACGGTTTGCAACCGGTCCGATCGTAGAACCGAAGCAGCTTCCGTTTACAAAGTAATCTTTTGCCCTGTCGTAACCGAGCACAACATCCTTTACCTCTCCGTTTTTGTCCGGTACAAAAAGATTTACAAGAATAGCACCAAAATTCATGACATCAGCCTGCATTCCATTTTTATTTTTCAGGCTGTACAGCATGATATCCTCTCCGGCGATCGTTCTGCCAAACTTTCTTTCTTCTATCATGTTCTTTCCTCCCATTTCTCACTTATTTTCCATTACATATTATCTTACCTTATCCTGTTATAACTCCGTACGTCCCTCCAGTGCACGCAGAAGAGTCACTTCATCAATGTATTCCAGATCGCCGCCAACCGGAACACCACTGGCGATCCTTGTCACCTTAATACCTGTTGGTTTGATCAGCTTGCTGATATACATCGCCGTTGTTTCCCCTTCCAGGCTGGAATTGGTCGCAATAATAACTTCCTTCACTTCATCAGTCTGCAATCTGGTGATCAGCTCTTTCAGTCTGATATCCGAAGGCCCGATCCCGAGCATCGGTGAGATCGCACCATGCAGTACATGATATACGCCGTCAAATTTGCCGGTTTTTTCATAAGCTGCCAGATCGCGTGTATTCTCCACTACCATGATCGTGCTGTGATCCCGTCTGGGATTGCTGCAGATCGGACAGATCTCCTGATCCGTCAGCGTGCAGCAGATTTTACAGTAGCAGACATTGTTTCTGGCATCTACTACTGTTTTGGCAAAGCGTTCTACCTGTTCCTTAGGCATATTGACCATGTGAAATGCAAGTCTCTGTGCTGATTTATTACCAATACCGGGCAGTGAGGCAAATTGTTCAATTAACTGATTGATATAACCACTGTACAGATCCATTAGAACGGAAGTCCTCCAAGATTCAGACCGCCTGTCATGGATGACATTGCTGCAGCACTTGCTTCATCTGCTTTTCCGAGTGCTTCATTTGTGGCTGCCATGATCAGATCTTCCAGCATTTCCACATCATCCGGATCCACTGCATCTTTATCCAGTTTTACCTTAGTCACCACTTTTTTGCCAGAAACTGTGACTTCTACAGCTCCACCGCCTGCTGTTGCGGAAAATTCCTTCTCCTCCAGTGCTTTCTGGTTTTCCTCCATCTGACGCTGCATTCTCTGCGCCTGCTTCATCAGATTGTTCATGTTACCAGGCATTCCTCCGCCCGGGAAACCACCTCTTTTTGCCATATTTTACTTCCTCCTGTTTATTCTTCTTCTATTTCCATATGAATGATCTGACTCAGATCAATATAAGAACGTTCAAACGACTGTTCCTTTGCAAGCGGTCTGACCTCGACCTGGATCTCTTTCCCGATCACCTGTCCGATCAGATCCTGCAGTCTGTCTTTGTTTTCCGGATGTTTGATAAAGTAATCCGACTGCAGTCCGTCCGGCAATACGACAAGAAGTCTGTTCTCACCGCCCAGACTCAGCTTACTGCCCGAAAGATATGTCCGCATAGGCTGCCCTGTTTTCTGGACGATCTCGCCCCAGCGGCCGACAACCTGCTGTACTTCTTCCGGAACTGCCTTCGGAAGCTGCGGTCTTTCCTGCACTTCTTCTGCCGGTGCATTTGGTGAAACTGCCGGCGCCGTACTCTGCGGTGCAGCAAAATTTCCTGTTTCCAGTTTATGCTCCAGATCGCGGATTCTTTCTAATAAAGCATCGTTTTTTGTCTCCATGGACGGTCTGCAGATCTTGATGAGTGTCATTTCGATCATGATCCGTTTACCGACCGCATAACGAAGCTGCCCTGACAGCTCCGAAAAAATACGGATATACCGCATCAGCGCATTTTCGCTGACAAGCTCTGCCTCTTCCTGCATCAAAGAAAGATTGTCTGTGGAAACATCCACCACATCCTCAATATTCTCCGATGTCTTGAGCAGTAAGAGATTGCGCAGATACCAGATAAAGTCTGTTACAAACTGCGTCAGCTCCCTGCCCTGCAAAATGATCTCTTCCAGAAGAGAAAGGGAGCCCTGCACATTTTTATCCGCAAGCTGGCGCAGCATTTTACCAAATACCTGTGTATCAACCGCACCGAGCACATCCAGTACCATATCATAAGTCAGCTTTTCGCCATAGTGGAATGCGATACACTGATCCAGCAGACTTAGTGCATCACGCATGGAGCCGTCTGCTGCCTTTGCCACATAACGGAGTGCCTTATCTTCGACCTCTACCTTTTCCTGCTGCATCAGATCCTGCATCCTCTGTGTGATCGTATCGATCGTGATCCGCTTAAAATCATAACGCTGGCAGCGGGATAAGATGGTGATCGGTATTTTATGCGCTTCTGTCGTCGCCAGGATAAAGATCACATAGGACGGTGGTTCTTCCAAAGTCTTTAACAGTGCATTGAAAGCACCGATGGAGAGCATATGCACCTCATCGATGATATACACCTTATACTTTCCTTCCGCCGGGGAAAAGGAAACCTCATCCACGATCTCTCTGATATTATCAACGCCGTTGTTGGATGCTGCATCGATCTCGATCACATTCATGCTTGCACCGGCCGTGATCGCCCTGCACATCCTGCATGTCCCGCACGGATTACCGTCCTGCGGATTTTCACAGTTTACGGCTTTTGCCAGAATTTTTGCGACCGTTGTCTTACCGGTACCGCGCGTTCCGCAGAACAGATAGGCATGTCCGACTCTGTCTGCTTTTATTTGATTTTGCAATGTTGTTACAATATGTTCCTGTCCTTTGACATCCGCAAAATTGTCCGGACGGAACTTTCTGTATAATGCCTGATATGACATGATCAGTCACCGAAGCAGATGCCAAGCATTTTTGCTTCCTGTACAATAGAAGCATCCGGTGATACCATTTTCAGCTTGCCTGCCACTTCTTCCAACGGCACTTTGATGATCTCACGGTTTTTGATACCTACCATAAATCCATATTCACCGTTTAAGATAAGTTTACCTGCCTCAGAGCCGAGACGGGAAGCAAATACACGGTCATACGGACATGGGCTTCCGCCTCTCTGTGTATGTCCCGGAACCGTAACACGTACATCATAGCCGCCTTTTTCTCTGATCTGCTGCGCAAGTTCATATGATACGGAAGGGAATGGATAATTTTTCATCTTTTCTTTGTATTCCTTCTTAGACAGCTTTGCATCTTCCTTTGAAATAGCGCCTTCTGCCACAGCAAGGATCGTGAAACGGCTTCCGTTCTGTATTCTTTCATCGATCTTTTTGATAATACTGTCAATGCTGTATGGAATTTCAGGGATCAGGATGATATCCGCGCCACTTGCCATACCTGCGTTTAATGTCAGCCAGCCAACTTTGTGTCCCATAACTTCCACGATAAATACCCTGCCGTGGGAAGCTGCCGTTGTATGGATACAGTCAATGGCTTCCGTTGCAATATTGACCGCGCTCTGAAATCCGAATGTCATATCCGTTCCCCAGAGATCGTTATCGATCGTCTTTGGCAATGTCACAATATTGAGTCCTTCTTCCCTTAACAGATTTGCTGTTTTATGGGTTCCGTTACCACCAAGGATCACAAGACAGTCCAGCTGCAGTTTGTAGTAATTCTGCTTCATTGCTTCTACCTTGTCCAATCCGTTCTCATCCGGTTCACGCATCAGCTTGAAAGGAGTACGGCTGCTGCCAAGGATCGTTCCGCCCTTTGTCAAAATGCCGGAGAAATCATGCCCGGTCAGCATACGGAAATTTCCATAGATCAAGCCTTTGTAGCCATCCAAAAAACCGTAGATCTCCACATCACTCTCCGCATTCAGGATACTCTTTACCACACCACGCATGGCAGCATTTAATGCCTGACAGTCGCCGCCGCTTGTCAACATACCAATTCTTTTCATTACAAGATTTCCTCCCATTTCAGATCATAGATTTATGAAGCAGTTCGCTATGCCCATATGAGAATATTATAGCTCATTTTGCACCTTATCACAACGGCTAATTAAAAAACGCCGGGAGCTGCTATCTCTAACCTGGATAGCAGCTCCCGGCGTTTTTGTCCATATGGCATATGCTTTCTACAGCAGGCGGATGTGATCCACCTCTCCTGTTTCCTGGAAGATTGCCCAGTTTGCAATATTGACCGCGTGATCCCCGATCTTCTCAAGATATTTTGCAAACATCATAACATCAATACAGTCATCCGGATTTTTGGACTCTGATTTCAAATGTGCGATAATATCATTTTTCACCTGATTAAACAGATCATCTACCGTATCGTCTTCTTCCACAACATGCTGTGCACTCTCTGCGGAGCGGTCCACAAACGAGTTAATGGCCTCTGTCAGCTGTTTTCCCGTCTCTTCGATCATCTGCGGGATATGTCCGGAAAATTCTTTCAGATCTTTAAACCCCATCCGTTTGATCAGTTCTGCGATATCACTGCACTGGTCTCCGATCCTGCTGATATCCGTTACCACCTTCAGGGATGCACTGACCTGACGCAGATCTCTGGCGATCGGCTGTTGTTTTGTGATCAGATTCAGACAGCTTCCTTCGATCCTTCTCTGCAGATTATGTGTATTCTGGTCACTTGCAATGATCTCTTCGATCACACTTTCCTTTTGCTGCTGCAGAGCCGAAAACAGTCTGGCATATGTGGCACGCACACCCATTCCCATTTCCTCAACGCTTTCCTGCAATTGTTTTAATTCTTCTTCATATAATCTTCTTGGTGACATTTCCTTCTCCTTTTCTGCTCTCCATCAACCGAATCTACCGGTAATATAATCCTCTGTCTTCTTCTGGGACGGATGCTTGAAGATTGTATCCGTTGTATCAAACTCAATCAGCTCACCAAGCAGGAAGAATGCTGTATAGTCAGACACACGTGCTGCCTGCTGCATGTTATGGGTTACCACTACAACTGTATATTTCTTTTTCAGATCTTCCATCAGATCTTCCACTTTTAAAGTAGAGATCGGATCAAGCGCACTTGTCGGCTCATCCATCAGAAGGATTTCCGGTTCGACCGCAAGGGCTCTTGCAATGCAAAGTCTCTGCTGCTGCCCGCCGGATAGACCAAGTGCGGATTTTTTCAATCTGTCTTTCACTTCTTCAAAAATGGCAGCATCTCTCAGGGAACGCTCCACAATATCATCCAGCTTTGCTTTTGCCGTAATACC
>DJNY01000162.1:10946-16611 GCA_002441865.1 Lachnospiraceae bacterium UBA6452
CGGAGCAGGGTTGTGTCAACCTTTGGACTGTAAATATCTTCTCCGTCAATCGTTACAGTTCCATCAATCTTTACACAGTCTACCAGGTCATTCATACGATTTAAGCATTTCAGGAATGTAGACTTTCCGCATCCGCTGGGACCGATAAATGCAGTCACCGCGTTCTGCGCGATATTCATATTGATATCCTTCAGTGCATGATTCTCACCATAATGCAGATTCAGATGCTGTACAACGATTTTGGAAGGATTCGTTTCCTTTTTCATTCTTTGTCTCTCTTTCTATCTATGTAATGCTGTTATTTTTTATCTACCTGAAGTTTTTTCGCCATTCCTCTTGCCAGCATATTGATCAGAAATACGATCACCAGAAGTACAAGGGCAATACCAAATGCCACATCATACTGTGCTTTTGCCATGGACAGATACAGCTGGATCGTAAGCGTTCCGCCGGATTCCATGATCTTTTTCAGATAACCGAGCGCAGTCTTCGGAAGTGTGAATCCGCTGCCGGCTGTAAACAAAAGCGCTGCAGACTCACCTACAATACGGCCGATCGCCAGAAGCACACCCGTTAAAATGCCGGGCATTGCTGACGGCAGAAGGATCGTACGGATCATATACCATTTTGTGGCACCCATACCAAGTGCTCCGCTTCTGTAGCTTTCCGGAACGCTTCTGAGTGCTTCCTGTGTATTTCTTGTGATCAGTGGCAGGATCATGATCGTCAGGGTAAGTGCACCTGTCAGGATCGAATAACCAAATCCGCAGGCTGTTCCGAAGAATACCATACCAAACAGGCCGAAGATGATCGACGGAATACCGGAAAGCGTTTCTGTCGTAAACTCGATCAGACGTACAAGTTTTCCTCCCTTTGCATATTCATTCAGGTAGATCGCTGATCCGATTCCGATCGGTGTTGCGATCAGCAGGGTCAGAACGACAATGTAAAGTGTATTTACAATGTTTCCCGCAATACCTGTTGTCTGCTTAATTGCACTTGTAACGGTTGTCAGAAAAGTCAGATTCACATTCCGGACACCACGGATCACAACATATCCTATGATGCATACCAGCACAAGCACAGAGAAAAGAGCTGACAGATAGATCAGAAAAAGAAGGATGTGATCTTTTAATTTATGAGTCTTATGCATAATACTGCTGCCTGTCATTTAATCTTCCTCCTTCTCTTTCAAAATACGTGTCAGTACCAGATTGATGATCATAATGAATACGAACAGGACGAGACCGATGGTAAACAGTACCTGTCTGTGCAGTCCTGATGCATATCCCATCTCGCTGACGATCGCTGTTGTCAGGAATCTGACCGAATTAAACGGAAGCGGTGCATTGACGCTGCTGCCCGAAACGAGGGTGATCGCCATCGCTTCTCCGATCGCTCTGCCCACACCGAGGACAATGGCAGAGATAATACCTGATTTTGCTGCAGGGATCACAACTTTGAAAATCGTTTCAATCCTGGAAGCACCAAGTGCCAGTGAGGCACTTCTTAAGTGATCCGGTACTGCATGGAGTGCTGATTCGCTGATGTTGATCACTGTTGGCAGGATCATGATCGCCAGAACCAGAATAGCAGACAACATATTGGAACCGCCTGTATACTGATGGGTGGTAGAGCCTGCAAAAACAGCTTTTTCCAGTTTATACATCAGTGGATTTAAGATCAGGATTCCCAGAAGTCCGTAGATAACGGAAGGAATACCTGCCAAAAGGGTAACTGCCGGTCTTACAATGTCTGCCAGTTTCTTCGGTGCAACCTCAGCCAGAAATACCGCTGTCAGGAGTGCGATCGGAACCCCCAGCAGAATGGCTGCAAAAGTACCGATGATGGAAGTCAGGATAACATACAAAATACCAAAATGAGGTTCTGCTGCTGCAGGTGCCCATTTTGTATTGAATAAGATTTCCCTGATCCCCACCTTGAACAGTGCAGGTGATCCGTTTATGATCATATAAGCAGTAATGGCGAAGACCGCCATTACTGCTACCAGTGCACATACCACAAAGATGATGTGTGCGATGATTTCCACTATGGATTTGTTTTTATGGTTTGCAAAGATTGATGTATGCATATATTTAGTCCACCGTGATCAGGCCTACGCTCTGGATCAGCTGTTTACCTTCATCGGATTTTAAGTAGTCAAACAGTGCCTGTACAGGCTCGCTCTGTGCGCTGATCTCGCCCATTGTTGCCATTACGAATGGTCTTGAAAGGATATAGCTGCCTGCTTTGATGTTTTCCTCTGTCGGCTCTACACCGTTCAGTTTTGCCGCAATGATCGTATCATCTACTGCATCAAGAGAAGCATATCCGATCGCACCCGGTGTGGAAGCTACTTTTGCGATGACAGCACCTGTGGAATCCAGTTCGTTTGCATACTGACATGCATCTTCCAGACCAAGTAATTCTTCAAAAGCGCCTCTTGTACCGGATCCTGCTTCACGGCCTACTACTACGATCGGTTCATCTGATCCGCCGAGATCTTTCCAGTTGGTTACTTCACCTTTGTAGATCTGTACGAGCTGATCCTGTGTCAGATCTGTTACTGTGTTTGCAGGGTCAAGTACAACTGCGATACCGTCGATCGCTACGATGTTCTCAACACAGCCTGCTGCTTTTTCTTCATCCTTTAAACTTCTGGATGAGTTACCGATATCTACGCTTCCGGCTTCCAGTGATTCGATACCTGCTGAAGATCCGGTAAATTCAGCCGTCACGCTGACACCCGGATATTTTTCCATAAATGCTTCTGCAACCGCATTTGCCAGTTTTTCCATAGATGTGGATCCAGCCATTGCAATACTTCCTGAAAGATCTGCATTTGCATCTGTGGCTGCTGTATCTGTTGCTTCGTCTGTTGCTGCGTCTTCACTTGCATCTGTGGCTGCTGCATCAGTAGCTGTATCTGTCGTATCTGTTGCCTCTGCAGTTGTATCTGCAGCCTTATTGCTGCCACATCCTGTTAATAAACTTGCTGCAACCGCTGCAGCTAAAATTCCTGTCATCAATTTGTTCTTTTTCATAACTTTTCTCCTCCATTATGAGTTTCCTATTATTTACAGGTATTTCCTGCATATGAAAAGAGGCATCTGTGTTTTCCTCTTCCTTATTACAGGATCGAGTGTAACACCGGATGCCTCTTACATAAAATCATGTTTCCGTAAGAAATTTGTAAGTTTCATGTAAAATAGTCTGCCAGTTATTTTCTTACATTGCTTCTATTTTTTTGCGGAGTGCCAGCATCTTTTTATCGATCTTTGCGATCTCCTGCGCATAGGAAAGCAGCTCTTTGCGTACCTGCTCCGTTTCCTGTGGCGTGCTTTTTTCCTGCTTATAGCAGAGCTGGTGATCAAGCTTTGCCCAGTAGTTCATTGCCACAGTCCTGATCTGTATTTCCGCACGTGCCATTTCTCCTTCTTCCCCATACGGATAAGGCATGCTGACAATCAGATGCACGCTCTGATAACCGCTTGCCTTTGGTTTTTTGATATAGTCCTTTGTTTTGATGATCGTAAGCTGTGGATGCTCTATCAGATACTCTGCCACCTGATATACTTCATCCCGGAAAGAACAAACGATCCGGACACCTGCCAGATCGTTCAGCCTTTGCACTGCCTGTTCATATGAAATTTCATAACCCTTCCGTTCCAGCTTCTCCGCTGCACTCGCCGCTGTTTTGATCCGTTCCGACACAGAATCGATCACCTTATGTTTCGTGCCCTTCTGCTGTTCGTATTGCCGGATCAGGCTTTCCACCGTTGCGATCGCGTAAGATTGTTTCCTTATGTATTCCGGCTCCGCAAATGCCTTTGTCAGTTCTGCAAGCCCCTCCCTGTCTTGTTGTGCATGTTTGCTTTTACCCATATTACCCTGCTTATTCCTTTCTCATATACCATATCACCAAAAGAAGCCCTGCCACGATCGCCACAACTGACGCTGCTGTTTCCGGGCTCACTAATAATTCTATGCCCCCATATAAGAAAATATTCCATATAAAATAGACAAAGCAGAACACAAGAATCATCCCCCAGATCCAGATTATCTTGATCAGTGGGTCATCTCCGCCCTGCCTTGTCTGTTTCAGCCATTCCTGTATTTTTCCCATGTCCGCTTACCTCCTTCTGATATCTGTCACTCTCCATACAACTCTGGTTACATGATTATCATCCGATAAGTAGTGTTTTCCTTCTATCACACATGGGAAAAATTATTGTAAAATGAATGTAAATTATTTTTCTTCCCGTTCCTGGAGTTTTTCTTTGATCTTCTCCTTTACTTCAGCCTTAAATTCCGGCCAGGTTTCATTCCTGAATTCCGCAAAAGCCAGCTTGTATTTGCCGGAAGTTGCACCAGGGTTACGACGCAGGAGCTGCAGTTTATCCTTTGTAAGATAAGATCTGTCTTTTCCTTTCTGCATGATCTCTTCGATTCTTTCCCGGATCTCTTCTCTCTGCATCAGAGCCTGCTCCCTCTTCATCTGTGTCTCATCCGCAATTCTCGCCTTGATCTCTTCCTTCTGCTGCTGTGCCTGTTCGATCCGCTGCTGTGCCTCATCTGCGATCACAGCCTCCACAACTTCAAGCCGTTTCTGCAAAATCTTCAGCTCTTTCTTTGCCGCTTCTACCTTAACAAGTACATCGCGCAGTTCGATAGCTGTCTTGAAGCTGAGCGCAAAGTCTGCTGCTGCCACCATCATGATCACATGCACGATCGGCGAAAGCACTGCTTCCGGAATGGATAACACAATTTTTTCAAACGGCTTATGTACCCAATAAACCATGGCAATACTGAAAAAGCCCCATGCCAGAGACGAAGACAGGCAGATGTGCCCCTGGATATTAAATTTCTGATTGGAATAATCCCAGTAACGGACCTTAAACAAGGCCTCCATCAAAACGCCGGTAACATATTCCAGAATTGTGGCAGCGATCATGCCCGCAAAGTAAACCGCAACCGGATGTGCCTTAAACGGAAGGGATACAAACAGGATCAGCACTGCGCCGCTTCCGTAGATCGGAAGCATAGGTCCATGCATGAATCCTCTATTGACCCACTTTCTTTTTTTGATAGATACATAGGAAGATTCCCAGCACCATCCGATAAAACAGTAGATAATAAAAAATGCCAGCCATTGTGTCAGGTTATAGGTATACATATCATTTTCTCCTTCTCATCATTTTTTATTTATAATAGAAGTCTTGCACGCATCTGCCGGATCACATCCTCTGCTGCACAGAGCATCTGTTCTTCATCCTTCTGTACCACCCCTGTCGGTGACAGGCGGTAGAAAAACGTCGGCGTTCCCTTTACCGCAAAGGTCAGTTTTCCGCCATAATTGGCAAGTACCACTTCTATATTTTCCACACGGATCTTTGCGCCCGGATCCATCAGGAAGGTGATTCCTTCTTTCTTTCCCCGGATCTCCGTGATATACAGATCATGCGCATACATACGGATCAGCGATACGCGGAGAAGATTTTCCACACTCTTTGGGATCTGTCCGAAACGATCCATCAGCTCACCGCGCATATCCTCCGCTTCATCTCTGCTCTCGATCGCAGCGATCCGCTTATAAATATCCAGCTTCTGGTATTCATTCACAATATAGCTCTCCGGAATGAATGCATCCACATCCAGATCGATC
>DJNY01000162.1:16630-20468 GCA_002441865.1 Lachnospiraceae bacterium UBA6452
GATCGTTGTGACAAAATCAATGGCCTGTTTTTGTCCTTTCATTGATTTTACCGCTTCATTTAACATCTTACAATACAGATCGTATCCGACCGCTTCCATATGTCCGTGCTGCACTCTGCCCAGCAGATTTCCCGCCCCACGGATCTCCAGATCTTTCATGGCGATCTTAAAGCCGCTGCCCAGCTCGGTAAATTCCTTGATCGCCTGCAGACGTTTTTCCGCCACTTCCTTAAGCACCTTATCCCGCTTATACATCAGGAAAGCATATGCCGTCCGGTTCGATCTGCCGACGCGTCCTCTTAACTGGTACAGCTGGGAAAGCCCCATATTATCCGAATCGTGAATGATCATCGTATTGACATTTGGGATATCCAGTCCCGTTTCGATGATCGTTGTGGAAACAAGCACATCGATCTCGCCGCTGACAAAATCATACATGATCCGCTCCAGCTCACTTTCCTTCATCTGCCCGTGCGCAAATGCCACATTTGCCTCCGGTACCAGATTCTGGAGAAAAGCTGCCATTTCCGCGATCGTATTAACACGGTTGTATACATAATAGACCTGTCCGCCTCTGGCAAGCTCACGCCCGATCGCCTCGCGCACCATTTCCTCATTATATTCCATGACAAACGTCTGGATCGGCATACGGTCATTCGGTGCTTCTTCCAGAACGCTCATATCCCGGATCCCCACAAGGCTCATGTGGAGCGTACGCGGGATCGGTGTCGCTGTCAGCGTCAGGACATCCACGTTTTCCTTTAGCTGCTTAATCTTTTCTTTATGGGTAACGCCAAAACGCTGCTCCTCATCAATGATCAGCAGTCCCAGATCTTTAAACACCACATCCTTTGACAGAACACGGTGTGTTCCGATCACAATATCCACCAGACCTTTTTTCAGTCCCTCGATCGTCTTTTTCTGCTGCGCCGCCGTCCGGAAACGCGACATCATTTCGATCGTGACAGGAAAATCCTTCATACGCTGCACAAAATTATCGTAATGCTGCTTGGCAAGAATGGTCGTCGGAACCAGAAATACAACCTGTTTTCCTTCCTGCACTGCCTTAAACGCCGCACGGATCGCCACCTCTGTCTTGCCATATCCGACATCCCCGCAGATCAGACGGTCCATGATACGGCTGCTCTCCATATCCGCCTTTGTCGCATCGATCGCCAGAAGCTGATCCTGTGTTTCCTCATACGGGAACATTTCTTCAAATTCCCGCTGCCATACGGTGTCTTTTCCGTATTGATAGCCTTTTCCGTGCTCTCTTGCCGCATACAGCTTTACCAGATCCCTGGCTACCTCATTGACTGCACCTTTTACCCTGGACTTCGTTTTTGTCCATTCCTGTGTACCCAGCTTATTCAGCTTCGGTGCTTTGCTTTCTGCGGACGCATATTTCATGACCGCGTCAAAGCCCGTTGCCAGCACATACAGATTTCCACCGTCGCGGTATTCGATCTTCATGTAGTCCTTCATGACCTTGTCTACACATACTTTTTCGATGCCACGGTAAATGCCCAGTCCATGTGTTTCATGCACGACATAATCGCCCACCTTCAGCTCTGTGAAATCATGGATCTTCTGTCCTTCATAGCGCTTCTTTTTCCGTTTCTTTGCATGTTTACCGAAAATATCACTTTCCGTGATCACCGCAAGACGGATCGAAGGATATTCAAAGCCCTTGCTGATCTGTCCGTGCATGACCATGATCTCACCGTTTTGGAGCACACGCTCCGTATCTTCACTGTAAAAAGCAGTCAGTTCATTGGCACAGATATCTTCTGCCAGTCGCTTTGCCCTTGTCCTTGAAGGGGACAGCAGGATCACACGGTAACCATTCTTATGATAACGCTTTAAATTCTCTAACAGGATTTCAAAGCTGTTCTGGAAGGAATTGACTGCTCTGGCATCTGCATAATACCGCTCCTCCACCTTTAAAAAAGAAAGATTACTGTCCAGCACAGACAAAAGCAGGAGTCTTTGCCCGGACAGCATCGCCCAGACCTGATCGGCAGTATACAGAAGTGCTGCCTGCCCGGGCAATGCATACCCCTTCTCCAGACGGTGTTCCATGCTTTCCCGGAATTCCAGCTCGACTGCATTCAGGTGTTCTTTTCCGTGCAATGGTTCATCCAAGGTAACCAGCAGTTCGTCCTTTGGGAACAAAGAAAGAAAGCTGACAAGCTGCGGGCAGAAATATTTCATATAACTGTCCAGATTTGCCATCACGCCAAACTCTTCCATCTGCTCTCTGAGCTGCCCGGTCTGTACCTTCACACGATGTGCCTCTTCCAGTTTGTTTTCCTTTTTAAATGCCTCCGCTGCCTGTTCTGCCTCCGCTTCGATCGCTTTCAGTCCATCCAGCTTCTGCTGCTTTGTCAGGATCATTTCCGTCGCCGGATAGATCGTCACTGTCCTGAGCGCTTCCACCGAACGCTGGCTGAGTACATCGAACCGGCGGATTGACTCTACCTCATCTCCCCAGAGTTCAATACGATACGGATTTTCTTCTGTCAGATCGTAAATATCGATAATACCACCGCGAATGGAAAACTGCCCCGGTTCTTCTACCTGATAGGTCTTTTCATAGCCCATCTTTACGAGCTTCATCGCAACTGCTTCTTCCTCTACGATACTTTCCGCAGAAATCGTGATGCAGTTTTCCTCCAGCATCTGCAATGGCAGACAAGGTGCAAGAAGCGCATCCACGGTTGTTACGATCGTCAGAGGCTCCTTCTCCAGGATCCGCCGATAACAGCAGATCCGCTCCTTTGTCATCTCCTGTCCGTGGATATCTGCCTGAAAGAAAATATAGTCCTTGGCAGGAAACAATATGGTATTTTTATCAAAAAAGGAATAATCCTCATATAACTCCTTCGCTTTGACATCACTGAACGTCAGGACAAGTTTGTATGGATAGTCCCCGCCCTGCCCGCAAAGCATCTGTGCCTTCTGTGCGTCCGCGCAGCCTGAGATCAGAACTGTTTTTTGCGCCAGCAGTGCACGTCTGGCATCCTCATAAAAGGATAATTCCTTCAAATATTCTGTAAACGCTTTCACTTTATTACCCTCAAATGCAGTTATCCCTGCTTTTTACCGTTAAAATGGTTCATTGCAGCATCCGCCGAATCGTTCATCATCATTACAACTGCGTCCGCTGCATCCGCAAATGCCTGCTGCATGACTTCCTGGTCTTTTTTGTCAAAATGTCCCAGCACGTAAGCAGCCAGATCATACCCCTGCGGCTTCTCTCCGACACCGACCTTGATCCGCATAAAAGTATCATGTCCCAGATGCGCAATGATATTCTTGATTCCGTTATGTCCGCCTGCGCTTCCTTTCTTACGGATCCGCAGCTGTCCGGGCGGCAGAGAAATATCATCATAGATCACGATCAGTTCCTGTGTTTCATCTGCCTTATAGTAATCTATGAGTTCCCGCACGCTTTCACCACTTAAATTCATATAGGTCTGTGGCTTTGCGAGGATCACTTTCTGTCCTTCTATATAGCCTTTTCCGATCAGCGCCTTGTGCTTCTTTTCCATGACGGAAATTCCATATTTTTCCGCAATGGCATCTATGGTGTCAAAACCGACGTTATGTCTGGTGTGCATATATTCTTTTGTAGGGTTTCCGAGTCCGACTATGATATACATAGGATTGTCCTTTCTTTTATGACTGATTTTATGACTGAACCGTAAGTTTGTTTCCGGTAGATAGATTGATTCGTAAATCATAGTGTACTTGATTTTGAGGGGAAATTCAATAGGAGGGGGTGCAGGGAAGGGAAATGTGCTTACATATTGAATAGATCTGCGTGTGTTCCTGT
>DJNY01000162.1:20500-21068 GCA_002441865.1 Lachnospiraceae bacterium UBA6452
ATCAATGTCCTCCATCGCCTCAGAAAAACTGGCATATCGTTTGGTATTTGGGTCTTTACTAAGTTTTTTTGCTTCTTCCATTGCATCCAGAACATCTTGCTTATATTTAGGAAGTGTTACCTCAAAAGGAAGTCCACCTCTCATAACACACTGTCTGAGAAATATATTCATTGCACTGGACATATCCATACCTAATTGCGAGAAAAGTTCTGTTGCCTGTTTTTTTAAATTTTCGTCTATTCTTATTTGTGTAGGTACTGTCGCCATATCAATGCCTCCTTTTCTATATAATAAGTATTTATTGTTTTGTATTATTATATGCAGAAATATTTCATATGTCAATCATTTGGTTTACATTGTATATCAAATTTGTTTCAATATAAAAATGCAGGAATGTAAATACTTCCTTGCTCAGATAATCAGAAGCTAAGATGTTCTAAGTGTTTTTCTTACATCATCTACTTCTGCCGCAACCTGAGCATGGAACATCGGTCATTAAAATTGCCTGCGGCAATGGACCGATGCTACATAATATATGGCAAGCCATATATTACATTTTTCGCCATCC
>DJNY01000061.1:0-334 GCA_002441865.1 Lachnospiraceae bacterium UBA6452
CGCGGATACGTTGTCAGCTTCTTTTCATACAGCTCCTGTACGATCTGCAGCGTCTGATCCGGGCTGATCTTAAACAGCTTGGAGCATTCGTTCTGCAGCTCCGCCAGGTTAAAAAGAAGCGGTGGATTTTTCGTTTCTTTCTTTTTCTCCGCCTTTACCACCTGAAACTGTAATGGCTGTTGCTCAGACAATGTATCGATCAGCTTCTGTGCATCTTCCTGCTTCTTAAAGCCGTTTTCTTTATATAAAAGCGGTGATTCAAAATAAGCAGAACCCTTAACGGCTCTCCATTCCGCATCCACTGCCTTGTCTCCGATCTGCAGGCCGGCAAGAA
>DJNY01000061.1:458-7713 GCA_002441865.1 Lachnospiraceae bacterium UBA6452
CCGACCGAGATCACCACACGGTCCTGATTCAGGAAATTTTTGACATTATAGCCGTATTTCAAGGTCAGCACACGAGAAAAATTAATGCCCATCAGATAATCTTCTTTTGCCCGCAGATAAGCGGAGGAACAAAGATTGTCATAAGCGGACAGATCTTTCGCTTCCCGGATACCACGCAGGATTTCTTCTTCCGTCTGGGAATCAATCCAGACACGCCTTCTTTCCTTGCCTGTGACATGCGCCTGCATTTCCACGAGCCTGTATATGTATTCTCCTTCACGTCCCGAGTCGGTACAGACATAAATAACGTCTACATCCGGCCGGTTTAAAATGCCGCTGACGATCTGGAACTGTTTTTTGACACTGTCGATCACTTCGTATTTGAACTCCTTCGGAATAAACGGAAGCGGTTCGATTGTCCATTTTTTCCATTTTTCATCATATGCCTCAGGATAGCTCATGGTAACCAGATGTCCGACACACCATGTAACGATTGCTTCCTCTGACTCCATGTAACCATCACGGGATTTCATATCATATTTTAATGCTTTTGCAAATTCTCTTGCCACACTCGGTTTTTCTGCTATAAAAACCTGTTTTCCCATATTTATAAATCATCCATTCTAATCAATATCAGCGTATCCAGCTCTTTGTCCAGTGCTTCCAGCTTTGCGTCAAAGCCATGACCGGAAAACAGATACATATAATCCGGACGGATCCCCGCCTGTCCCGTCAGTGCCTTTGCCTGCAGGTATTTTTCATACGGAAAGACCGGATCTTTATAATCTGCGAATGCAACGATATATTGTCCGTTTCCATCATGACCGATATAGTCAATCGATCCTGCTTTCCCAACAAAACTGCCAAAATCCGTTATTTCAACTGGCAGGGCATGTACCGCTGCTTCCCGCTGCATATATTCCTGACACACTTTAGAAAAGCAGCTTTCACAATAAAGTGTCAGTGCCGGCTTCACAAGCTGTTCATAGTATGCCTCAGGCGACATCCGCAGCAGCAGACTGCTGTCCGCATACAGAAAGCAGAACCAGAAACGCACCAGCGGATGGGAAATCCGGTAAACGGCTTTCCGCTGGTTATCCCTTCCGGGCGTATCCAAAGAAAACACCTTTTCCACCAGTTCCAGTTCCATCAGATTTTTCAGATAGACACTGATCTTGGCTCTGGAAAATCCTGTGTGCTGATATAATTCATTTAACTTATTTTTCCCTTGTGCCAGTGCTCCCAAAACAGAAAAGTAAACACCACATTCCCGCAGCTGCCCGCTGACAATATGTGCACCTTCTTCATGTAGTCTGCCGCCCTGCGCCAGAATTACATTACAGATATTTTCCCTGACAGAGACAGAAGCATCAAATGCCTGCCACAGTCCGGGCAATCCGCCCAAAATGGAATACACGTTTACGCAGTCTTCCCACGAGTAGTCCGGGAAATACGCCGCCACATCCCAAAGCTGTAATTCCCGCAGCTTCAAAAAGCCGGTCAGCTTATGTGCCAGTCTTCCCATTTTTGTAACCATATGGTTTTCCACAAAAGAAACAGAAGAACTGCATAAAACTACCATACAGGCTTCTTTTTTATTCTGAAGGAATGTGTCAAGCGCCTGTACAAAGCCATCCCCAGCCTTGAGCAGATACTGAAATTCGTCGATCACCAGAAGATTCTGCCCCAGGCACTGAAAGATTTCCTCATAGGCCGGATACAACGGCAGTGAAGATCCAGACCGCTGCAGCTGTCTGCCAAGCAGATAAAGCTGCTGTCTTTCGCTGCCTTCTTCAGCCTGATAGTAAAAGGCTGTTTTGTTTTCCATGAAAGCTGCCAGAAGCGCTGTTTTTCCGACATTCTTCTGCCCATATACAATGAGCAGCCGGTCGGATCCGCTTTGATATTCTTTATTCAGATAAGCAAGTTCGCGTTCTCTTCCTTTCAGCATAAGCATCCTCTCAATTTTTTATGGAAGAAAGTATCTTTTCAATGCCTTCTGCCGGCATTGGTTTACCAAGCAGAAAGCCCTGTATGTTATCACAGTTGACTGCTTTCAGATAATCATACTGTTCCTGTGTCTCCACACCCTCCGCGACCGTTTCACAGCCGAGCTTCTTCACCATTGCGATAATGGATTCCGTGATCACACGCGTCGGATGATCATTGATAACTGTATCAATAAAGGATTTGTCGATCTTTAATGTGTCGATCGGAAGCCCTTTCAGATAGGACAGAGAGGAAAATCCGGTCCCGAAATCATCCAGGGAAATCTTGATGCCATATTCTTTTAACGTATTCAGCTTATCCACTACGGAATTGAAATCATCGATCAGTACACTTTCCGTGATCTCCAGCTCGATCATGGAAGGATCCACCTGATACTTTTCGATCAGCATCAGTAAATGATGAACGAAATCCGCTTTTTTGTATTGCAATGCCGAAATATTCAAAGACAATACCATTGGATATTCATATTTCCGATACCAGTCCGCATAAACCCGGATTCCTTCCTCAAGCACCCAGTTCCCGATCTGTACGATCAGTCCGTCTTTTTCCGCAAGCGGAATAAAAACTGCCGGACTGACAAATTTGCCATCCTGTCCCCGCCAGCGGATCAGCGCCTCTACGCCACGCAGCTTTTTAGAACCTGCATCATACTGGGGCTGATAATACAGTTCAAATGCATGATTCTCTATGGCTTCTTTGAGCTTATTTTCCATCTGGATGTTCTCAATGAAATCTGTCAGGATCGGTGCTTCAAAGTATGCAATACTGTTTGTTCCGGACTCTTTTTTCTGAGACTGTACAATTTCCGCACAGTTAATGATTTCCAGAGAATTTCTGGCAGATTCCGGGTAATTGGCAACACCGATGCTGACTGTGATCTTCTGCTCGATATTTCCCATCATCTGAAACGGCTGTCCGGTTCTCTGGCAGATTTTCCTGTATACTGCATCTACATTATGATTACCGTACGGATTATAAATAGCAAGATAATAGATATCATCATTAAAATGAGATACAATGATATCTTCGCTTTGCAGGTCACGTAAAAAAAGACCGAATGCCTGCAGGATCTCATCACCTGCGATCATACCCATGGAATCATTGATCCGTTTGAAATCATCCATCCGGATACAGAGCACATCGATCGTTGCTTTTTCCGCCTGTGCTTTCCTGACCCATTCGCTGAGCATTCTGACAAAATAATTCCGGTTATACAGTCCCGTCAGCGAATCATAATATGCCATATATCTGAGTTCTTCCGTCTGTTTTTTCCGCTTTGTCACATCCCGGATCCGGATGATCTTTTCACTTGGTTCATCAGTTTCGTTGTAGGTGATCGTCACTTCAAACTCAAGCCATTTTTTATCCTGCATCTCACATTCCACGATCTGCGATTCTTTGTGTTTATTTTCACAGAAAAGTGCTTCTTCCAGCACTGAAATATATTCTGCCTTTGCACAGTTGATCAGCTTGTGCAGATCTGAGGCGGAGCGGATCGGAAAATCAAAATAATGCTGCCACAATCCAAGTGTTTCAAACCTGTCTTCCGAAAATATGTAATATAAAAAGGCATTGGAAGATGTTCCGCAGATCATGCGGAACATCTTTTCATTGCCCATTAGCTTTTGATTCATTGCAGTCAGAAGATCCAACTGATAATGCATCTCATTCATACTTATACACCCCAAATATACTGCAAGCAGCTTATTTTTTCGTGATAAATCCCTTTGCTTTTAACAGTTCGGCGCAAAGCACAGCCCCACCTGCTGCTCCACGTACTGTGTTATGGGAAAGACCAACAAATTTGTAATCATAAATGCTGTCTTCACGGATACGTCCGATGGAAATACCCATTCCGTTTTCATAATTGACATCTTCTGTTACCTGTGGTCTGTTATCTTCTGTCATGTAACGCATAAACTGCTTTGGAGCGCTTGGCAGATTGAGTGCCTGCGGAGCACCGCTGTAGCTTTCGAGTTTCTCGATCAGCTGCTCTTTGGTCGGTTTCTTGCGGAATTTTACAAATACAGCTGCTGTATGTCCGTTTAATACAGGAACACGGATACACTGGCATGTGATAACAGGTGATGTTGCAGGAACGATCTGTTTCTTCTCATCATCAACATATCCCCAGAGACGAAGTGGCTCTTTCTCTGATTTTTCTTCCTCACCACCGATGAATGGAATGATGTTGCCAACCATCTCAGGCCAGTCTTTAAATGTCTTTCCGGCACCTGAGATTGCCTGATATGTTGTAGCTACAACTTCATATGGCTCAAACTCTTTCCATGCTGTAAGAACCGGTGCATAAGACTGGATGGAACAGTTTGGTTTTACTGCTACAAATCCTCTGGTTGTTCCCAGTCTCTTTCTCTGGAATTCAATTACCTTCATATGCTCTGGATTGATCTCAGGTACTACCATAGGAACATCCGGTGTCCAGCGGTGTGCTGAATTATTGGATACTACAGGAGTCTCTGTCTTTGCATATGCTTCTTCGATCGCCTTGATCTCTTCCTTTGACATATCAACTGCACTAAATACAAAATCTACAGTTGCAGCAACCTGCTCTACTTCATTTACATTATGAACGATGAGCTTCTTAACGCCTTCCGGCATTGGAGTATCCATCTTCCATCTGTCACCGACTGCTTCTTCATAAGTCTTTCCGGCACTTCTTGGGCTTGCAGCCACTGTTACAACCTCAAACCATGGATGATTCTCTAATAATGCTATAAATCTCTGTCCTACCATACCTGTAGCACCAAGAATACCAACTTTCAGTTTATCACTCATTTTTACTAATCTCCTAATCTTTTTTCTTAGATTGCACGGACTTTGATAACGCCATCAATGGCAAGTAATGCATTGATATCGTCTTCTGTAGGAACCTTGTCAATATCAAGGATTGAATATGCATATTCACCCTTTGCCTGGCTGATCATTCCTGATACATTTCCGCCCTGCTTCGCAAATACTCCTGTAAACTGTGTCAGCATATTAGGAATATTCTTATGGCAAATCGTAACTCTGGCAGTATCACCACATACGCCCATGTTTACGTTTGGATAGTTTACGGAGTTCTTGATATTACCATTCTCCATAAAATCCTTAATCTCTTTGCATGCCATGATCGCACAGTTATCTTCTGATTCCTCTGTGGATGCTCCAAGGTGTGGTAATGCGATTACATTTTCTGTACCTGCGATTGCCGGATTTGGGAAATCTGTTACATATTTTGCAACCTTGCCGCTTGCAAGTGCTGCCTTGATATCTTCATCATTTACAAGAACATCTCTTGCGAAGTTCAGGATTCTGACACCATCCTTCATCATTGCAAATGCATCTGCATTTAACATTCCCTTCGTGGAAGGAAGTGCTGGAACATGGATCGTGATATAATCACATTCCTTATAGATATCTTCTACATTTGTAATATGTTTTATATATTTGGATAAGCCCCATGCTGCATCAACTGATACAAACGGATCATAACCATATACTTCCATTCCAAGTCTGACTGCGATATTTGCTACCTTGGCACCGATCGCACCAAGACCGATAACGCCGAGCTTCTTGCCGGCAATCTCATTACCTGCATACTGCTTTTTCTGCTTCTCAACTGCCTTTGCAAGGTTCTCGTCAGAAGCATTTTCCTTTACCCAGTTGTATCCACCCATCAAGTCACGGGAAGCAAGCAGCAGACCTGCTACAACCAGTTCCTTAACACCATTTGCATTTGCACCAGGTGTATTAAACACTACAACACCCTTTTCTGCGCATTTATCAAGCGGAATATTATTTACACCTGCGCCTGCTCTTGCAACGCACAGGAGTTTGTCTGAAAGCTCCAGATCATGCATGGATGCACTTCTTACCAGAACTGCATCTGCGTCTGCATAATTATCCGTTATTTCATATGTATCCGGTAACAGCTCCATACCACATGCAGCGATCGGATTTAAACAATTCACTTTAACTGCCATTTTTTATTCATCTCTCCTTTATATCCGCCTCCGCACGCAATCCAAAAGGACTGCATGCAGAAAGCTCTTATTATGAATTCTTCTCTTCGAAATCCTTCATGAATTCTACTAATTTCTCAACACCTTCGATCGGCATTGCATTGTAGATGGATGCTCTCATACCACCAACAGTTCTGTGTCCCTTCAGGTTTACAAATCCGGCTTCTGTTGCAGCCTTTACGAACTTGGCGTCTAATTCTTCATCACCTGTAACAAATGGAACATTCATTAACGAACGATCCTCTTTTACTACAGTTCCCTTGAACATCTTAGAATTATCTAAGAAGTTATAAAGGATAGCTGCCTTCTTCTCATTGTGTTCTTTCATTGCAGAAAGACCGCCCATCTCTTTCACCCATTTGAATACCTTACCACAGATATAGATACCATAGCATGGCGGTGTATTATAAAGAGAATCTGCATCTGCCTGTGTCTTATATTTTAACATAGTTGGTGTAAACGGCATAACATCATCACGGATCAGATCTTCACGGATGATCACAACTACCACACCTGCAGGACCTACATTCTTCTGTACACCAAAATAAATCAGGCCATAATCAGATACATTAACCGGCTGAGACAGAATGTCAGATGACATATCTGCAACAAGAATCTTTCCTTTTGTATTTGGGAGCTTATGATATGTAGTTCCATAGATTGTATTGTTGTGACAGATATATACATAATCTGCATCCTCATCGATTGGAAGATCAGAACAATCCGGGATATAGGAGAATGTCTTATCTGCTGAGGAAGCAACAGCATTTACCTTTCCATATTTTTTAGCTTCTTCGTATGCTTTCTTTGCCCACTGACCTGTGATGATGTAATCAGCTACACCATTCTTCATAAGGTTCATAGGAATCGCAGCGAACTGCTGGGAAGCACCGCCCTGTAAGAATAATACTTTGTAATTATCAGGGATTTCCATGATATCGCGAAGATCCTGTTCTGCTTCTTTGATGATCGTATCGAATGCTTTCGATCGATGACTCATCTCCATAACACTCATGCCTGTTCCTCTGTAGTCAAGCATTTCTTCTGCTGCTTCTCTTAATACGGATTCTGGAAGCATGGATGGACCTGCTGAAAAGTTAAATACTCTTGCCATTTTTTATCTCCTTCTTTTAATTATAATGTTGTTTTTAGTTATCGAGGTCTTTATCTGTGAAACAGGTGTCGATTGCTGCACCCGGAGCTACCATCGGCCATACCTT
>DJNY01000233.1:0-5609 GCA_002441865.1 Lachnospiraceae bacterium UBA6452
TCTCGCCGCCGGGTAAACGAGCGATAAATCTCAGTCGCCTACACTATCGATTGCTTGCTACATGCTGTTCCTGTTTTTGTATCCATAACTTTCATCCAAGTCGTTTACGCCTGATAATAACGTTTTACTCTTTCGTAAATTCCAGGATCTTCTTGGCGTTTGCAATACGATCCTCAGTCGGCGGATCCACGCCTTCCAGCTTATACGGAATACCAAGTTCTTTCCACTTATAAGCACCAAGTGTATGATATGGTAAAACTTCCACCTTCTTGACCGTATCCAGCGTGTCAATGAATTCTCTTGTTTTCTTTAAATATTCATCATTATCTGTAATACCCGGTACAAGTACATGGCGGATCCACATCGGAATGCCCTGCTCAGATAAATATCTTGCGCAGTCCAGAATATTCTTATTTGTATGACCTGTTAATTTCTTATGCTCTTCATCATCAATATGCTTGATATCCAGCATAACAAGGTCTGTATATTTGATCAGTTCATTAAACTTGGAGAAAAACGGTTCTTCCCTTGTAAACGGTTGTCCGCTGGTATCCAATGTTGTATTGATGCCTCTTTCATGGGCTTTTCTGAACAGTTCAACCAAAAAGTCGATCTGCAGGAGTGCCTCTCCACCGCTTACCGTAATACCGCCTTTATCTCCCCAATAACTACGGAAACGCTCCGCTTTATCCAAAAGCTCATCAGCAGTCTGCAGGTTATCCGTTTCCGGATTCCATGTATCCACATTATGGCAATACTGACAACGCATATTGCAGCCCTTCAAAAAGATCAGATATCGGATACCCGGTCCATCGACTGCTCCAAATGATTCTAATGAATGTATTCTACCTTTCAGCATACATAATCCTTTCTCTGCCCCGCAGGCAGCCAGCTTTCATTATTTTTACTTATTACTATTTACCAAAACCGTTTTTTCATACGTTTCATATATGAAATTCGTTACCTCTTTCACACTCGAAATTCCTGCCAGCTTCGCTGTCAGCCGCGCTTCGCGCTTTCTAATTTCTCGTGTACGCTCGGTCGAAATCAAATGTCCGCTTCGCGGTCGCTTGATTCCGTTACCTCGCTACACATAGAACGGGATCGGGTGAATACGCCCGATCCCGAAAATTGCATTATCTGAACTTTAGAATCTGTTTCTGATTACAGTCTCTTATGGCAAGTTCTTGCGATAACGTCATCCTGCTGCTCTTTTGTTAAGCTGATGAATTTAACAGCATAACCAGATACACGGATTGTGAAGTTAGCATATTCAGGTTTTTCTGGATGTGCCTGAGCATCTAACAGTTTTTCTGTACCGAATACGTTTACATTGAGGTGATGAGCACCACGATCGAAGTATCCGTCGAGAACGCCTGCCAGAGTTGTCTTCTGCTCGTCAAGGTCATGACCAAGAGCTGAAGGAGCCATTGTCTGTGTATTAGAAATACCATCAAGAGCATATTCATAAGGAAGTTTAGCAACTGAGTTAAGAGATGCTAACAGTCCGCTCTGCTCTGCACCGTAAGATGGTGAAGCACCTGGTGCAAATGGTGTGTATGCTGCTCTGCCATCCGGAAGAGCACCTGTAGCCTTACCATATACAACGTTAGATGTAATTGTAAGGATAGATGTTGTAGGCTCAGAATTTCTGTATGTGTGGTTCTTTTTGATCTTCTCAATGAATGTCTTCAGAAGCCATACTGCAAATTCATCTGCTCTAGGATCATCATTACCATATTTCGGGAAGTCGCCTTCTGTCTGGAAGTCAACTGCACATCCCTGATCATCACGGATAACTTTAACCTTTGCATATTTGATAGCTGACAGAGAGTCTGCTACATGAGAAAGACCAGCGATACCTGTAGCGAATGTTCTCCTTACATCTGTATCGATCAGAGCCATCTCAGCTGCTTCATAGTAATATTTATCATGCATATAATGGATCAGATTCAGGATGTTTACATAC
Source organism: Lachnospiraceae bacterium UBA6452 (assembly GCA_002441865.1). GTDB lineage: Bacteria > Bacillota > Clostridia > Lachnospirales > Lachnospiraceae > CAG-194. Next base: position 1,970 of record DJNY01000233.1, read on the forward strand.
AGAGATGCACACCAGTCAAGCATGATATCGTATTTATGCATAACTTCGTCGAAATCAAGGTATTCAGAAGTAATAGGTGCGATTTCAGGACCACACTGCATATGCTTACCGTCTTTGTCAAGATGCTTCTCATCTTTACCACCGTTGATAGCGTAAAGGAGACATTTAGCAAGGTTAGCACGTGCACCGAAGAACTGGATCTCTTTACCTGTCTGTGTAGCGGATACGCAGCAGCAGATGCTGTAGTCATCGCCCCAGATTGGCTTCATAACATCATCATTCTCATACTGGATAGAAGATGTTGTAACGGAAATCTTAGAAGCATATTTCTTGAAGTTATCCGATAATTTGCTTGAGTACAGAACTGTTAAGTTCGGCTCCGGGCTAGGTCCCATGTTTTCAAGAGTATGCAGGAAACGGTAGTCGTTCTTTGTAACCATTGAACGTCCGTCCATACCGATACCACCAACTTCCAGAGTAGCCCATACAGGGTCACCTGAGAATAACTGGTTGTAAGAAGGGATACGGGCAAACTTAACCATACGGAATTTCATTGTCATATGGTCGATCAGCTCCTGCGCTTCCTTCTCTGTTAATGTACCTTCTTCAAGGTCACGGTTGATATAAATATCAAGGAATGTAGAAATACGTCCAACTGACATTGCAGCACCGTTCTGTGTCTTGATAGCTGCAAGGTAGCCAAAGTATAACCACTGAACTGCTTCTTTAGCGTTTGTAGCAGGACCTGAAATATCATAGCCATAAATCTTAGCCATTTCTTTCATTCCCTGAAGAGCTTTGATCTGCTCAGCAATCTCTTCTCTTAAACGGATAATGTCCTCTGTCATTGTTCCGTTTCCACAGTTCTTCTTATCTTCTTTCTTCTTCTCGATCAGGAAATCGATACCGTACAGAGCAACTCTTCTGTAGTCACCTACGATACGTCCACGTCCGTAAGTATCTGGAAGACCTGTAACGATATGTGTATGACGAGCAACTTTCATCTCATCTGTGTATGCATCAAATACTGCCTGGTTATGAGTCTTGTGATACTCATTGAAGATCTTGTCGAATTTAGGATTTACTTCAAAACCATATGTGCTTGCTGCCTGCTGAGCCATCTTGATACCACCGTATGGCATAAATGCTCTCTTTAATGGCTTATCTGTCTGAAGACCTACGATCTGCTCGAGATCTTTCATAGACTCATCAATGTAGCCAGGGCCATAAGCTGTTAAACTTGAAACAACCTCTGTCTCACATTCCAGAACACCGTTGTGCTCACGTTCTTCTTTCTGCAGCTCCTGAAGTCTTCCCCAAAGCTTATCTGTTGCTTCAGTAGGTCCTTCCAGGAAGCTTTCATCTCCATCATATGGAGTGTAGTTTGTCTGGATAAAGTTACGTACATTGACGTCTACATCCCAATGGCCATCTTTCTTAAAGCCTCTCCATGCTTCTGCCATGAAAATATACCTCCTTCTAATTGGTAAGAATACTATAATTTAACAGCTTGGAAATGCAGTTTTCCAAACTATTTTTTACGTTAAAAGTGTACTACTTATCCGGGCAAAGTGTCAACCATTTTGCGCAATGTATACGATTTTATACATTTTTCTTCCGCACTTTTCGCCTGCCGGAAATATTCCAAAAATATCCCGGCAAATAAATGAGAATTCCTCTTGTATTTCCATCATTTTTTTTATATAATGTGGTGTAGTTGTTATTGATATAAAAATATCAATCTCAGTAAAATGAAGTTATGAAAAGTTTCAGAAAACAAGGAGGATATCATTATGGCACGTAAGATTAATGACGGATGTGTAGCTTGTGGCGCTTGTGAAGGTGCCTGCCCGGTTGGAGCAATCAGCATGGGAGACGGCAAATTCGAAATCGATGCATCTGTATGTATCGACTGTGGCGCTTGTGAAGGTGCCTGCCCTACAGGTTCTATCGAAGAAGCTTAATATCTGAAAGAATATGATTGAATAAGCGAATAAATAAGAGGACTTCCGATGGAAGTCCTCTTATTTTTATGTCTTTACCAGCGTTGCAGCCGTCAGACATGCTATTCTACAGGTGTAACCGTTCCTTTAATTTCAACAATTTCATAATCGCAGCTCACCGCCGCTGTATAACTATCCACCACATAATCATCCAGCTTTATATATTTGTCCCTTTCGCAATCTTCCTTCATATTGCCGCTCACATTTGTATCAATAGTGAAGGTATGTTCAATTTTTCTTTCTTCCTTCGCTTCCTCAGCCCAAGCTCCAGCTTCTATTTTTGACCATACATATCCCATTTCTGTTGCTGTTACTTTAAGCGTAACCTCTACATTATTGTAAACAAAATTGGGGGAAGCCCCCTCCACAGAGCAACTGAGGTACAATGCATTTGAACATATGATGCCATTTAAAGTGCCATCAGGCACCCTAAATTGCCGAATGCCATTTTTCCCATCCGGTATGAGCGATTCAACACTACTACAAGAAATCGTCAGATAATCACTATAATTATCAGTTGTTAACTTTATGTCCTTACTTTTCCCACATCCGGTCAACATTGTTACCAGTATAATACTTGTCAGTATCAAACTTATTCTTTTCTTCATTTTACTTTCTCTCCATTTTTATCTTTCTCGGGCATTTTGCGTTTACAGGGATTCGCCACGGGCATCCTTTAGAATCTTGTTCTACGCCATCGATCAGACCTTTTCTGCACCAGCCAGAAATAACAGGCTGTGAATATCCCCATTTTTCGGAAGCCTCTTTTGTACCCATATATTCCACCAATCTCTCCCCCCTTTCATTTGCATCTTAATATTGATATTTTAGAGTTTATAGCTCTAAAAGTCAAGGAATAATTATTATGCACGTATACTAGTTTAGAGGATATGTGAACTATGAAATATAATGAAAGAATACGTGAGATCAGAGAAGATCATTCCCTGACCCAACAGAAAATTGCAGACCTTCTGCATATAGGACAGCGTACCTATGCAGACTATGAGAGCGGCAAAACCAGAATTCCTGTAGACAGCCTTTTGGTTCTTGCCCGTTATTATAATGTGTCTGTAGATTATATTTCCGGTGCCAGCAATGTAAAAACAAAGTATCCGACAAAATAAAGGAATTTCTATAGAGCTCTTTCTATTCTATTTGTTTTCATCTATAAGGTAAATATACATATCACAGGCAGCAAAAAAGGACAGCTTACGCTGTCCTTTTGATCATTATCATTCTTAATGTTCCAGATTCGCAAATTTTGTATAATCAGGCAGCCATGCCAGATCCACGTCTCCGATTGGGCCGTTTCTCTGTTTGGCGATGATGATCGTTGCGATTCCTTTCTTTTCGCTGTCGTGGTTGTAGTAGTCGTCACGATAAATGAACATAACGACGTCCGCATCCTGCTCGATCGCACCGGATTCACGCAGGTCGGAAAGCATCGGGGTATGATCCGGTCTCTGCTCTACCGCACGGCTCAGCTGTGAAAGTGCAAGCACAGGAACATGCAGTTCACGGGCAAGTGCTTTCAGGGAACGCGAGATCTCGGAGATCTCGTTCTGGCGGGATTCCGCTCTTCCGCTGCCACTCATGAGCTGCAAGTAGTCAATGATGATCATTTTCAGATCATGCTC
>DJNY01000233.1:5709-6184 GCA_002441865.1 Lachnospiraceae bacterium UBA6452
ATCAGATTGGATTCTCCGATCACGCCTGCACTTTCGATCAGTCTTTCCCAGTCGCTGTCGGTCAGATTACCGTTTCGGATATGCTGGCTGTCCACGCGGGACTCTAAGGAGAACAGACGGTTGACGAGCTGTTCCTTCGACATTTCCAGACTGAAGATCGCAACCGTTTCCTTCAGCTTAAATGCCACATGCTGTGCAATATTCAGGACAAACGCCGTCTTTCCCATGGAAGGACGCGCAGCGATCAGCACAAGGTCGGAGGGCTGCATGCCCGATGTCTTATAGTCCAGATCGATAAAGCCTGTCGCAATTCCCGTTACGGTTCCGGTCGTTTTGCTTGCCTGCTCAATCTTATCCATCGCATTTAAAACAACCTGACGGATTGGTACAAAATCGCCTGTATTTCGTCTCTGCACCAGATCAAAAACACGCTTCTCCGTATCCTCTAAAATAAATTCCAGACTTTCCTTGCCTG
>DJNY01000118.1 GCA_002441865.1 Lachnospiraceae bacterium UBA6452
GACGCTTCTGAAAAAGAGCAGAACTGTCATGGAGCTGATCGAGGATGAGGAAGATTTTACAGCACAGAATTTGATCGAGCTGGAGAAAAAGCATAAACCGGCGCGTATCCTGATCGAGTTTAACGGTATGTGGAACAGCAAAAATATAAAGCTGCCATGGCACTGGAAGCTGGAACAGCAGATCACCTGTATCGACGGTTCTACATTTTCCACTTATTTTACGAATATGAAATCCCTGCTGGCAGAGCATATCCGCAAATCTGAGCTGATCATCATGAACCGCTGTGACAATATTATTGAGCAGATCCCGACCTACAAGAGAAATATCAAGGCGATCAACCAGAATGCCGAGATCATCTTTGAGGATAAGAACGGCGAAGTAAATGCGACACTGGAAGAAGATCTGCCGTTTGATGTCAATGCGGATGTGATCGATCTGGATGATACAGGCTATGGAATCTGGTACATTGACGTACTGGACAATATGCAGCGTTATGTCGGAAAGACAATTTCCTATGTAGGTATGGTGCTGCATCCTGAAAATTTTCCGAAGGGATATTTTGTACCGGGCAGAATGGCAATGACCTGCTGTGCAGAGGATATGGCATTTCTGGGGTATGCCTGCAAGTATGACCAGGCAGATACCTTAAAACAGAAGGAATGGGTCAAGGTAACGGCAAAGGTAGCCATTGAATACTTTGAAGATTATGGCAAAGAAGGTCCAGTGCTGCATGCCATTTCTGTAGAAAAGACAAAAGCACCGAAGGAAGAAGTGATCAGCTTTGTATAGGCTGTAAGTAAGCATGTACTTTAAGAAAACATGACATTTTATACAAAACAAATGCATAATTTCCGTATAATGAGCCAAGCGACATTGGCTCATTATTTTGTTACAATAAATTTAACTGTTGGTATGCAACGAGGGAGGTTTTTGTGAAAAGAGTACGGAGAAAACAAAGAAGCAGGGTGCTTGCGCTTGTTTTGTCAGTGGCAGTTGTAATGAGCCAAATGACACTGCCCGGTCAAAAGGTATATGCGGCAGACGGTAAGATCGATCTTTCCGCTTATATCGAAAAGGCAGGGACACTCACGGCTGTAGATGGCACAGATGGTAATACACCGGCTGCGGAGCTGCTGGTCAAGCTGCCATCGGATATGGATGAAAAGCAGGAGTTGGAAGCACTGGGAGTAAAGCAGCTTGTAGTAGATTTTAAAGTGGATGCTATGACAGCCTATGCGGGGAAAAATACCGGTTGTATGGCATTTGGTATGAGTGAGGCTTATAGCTGGGAAAATGGAGATTGGATCGATATTGCAGCAGGAGAAAGCGGAACAGTGAAATTTGATCTGGCTTCCATGAAATGGGATGGCTATTATAGGATTGGAAAGCTGGGACTGCAGTTTGCCAATCTGGCATCGGGCAGCAGTGTAAGCTATGAGGTATCGGATATTTATTTTACGACAGATACATCCGGAGACAGTGGAAGCAGCGGTAGTCAGATAACGACCGACAGAGAAGCTTCCGGGAATGTGGTTGTTACGGTAAACGCGCAGGAACAGCCGAGCAATGACTGGTCTGGGTTTGAGCTTTCTGTGGATAATCAGACCGGAAAAAGTATTTGTGACTGGGTGATCACAATGACGGTTCCATCCGGCAGTGCAGCTAAATTCAAATGCTGGAATGCAACCTTTACCGCAGATGGCGATACGATCTGTCTGTATCCGAATAAAGAAAATTCCAATGCGGTGCTTGGGACAGGTATAATGTATGCTAACCCGCCGGGATTTGGATTCAGCGGTACCTATGTGAATGCATCGGATATCACGATCACAAATGTGTCATATAACTATGGAACACAGTCGGTGATAGATTATTCCAATGGAAATACCAATGATGAGACCGGTGGAAGCGGTAGTAGTGGTGGCGGTGCACAGAAGGATACGACGACGGATCTGAATCTGGACATCAGCTATAATTTTGCCAAGCTTTTGCAGGAATCGCTTTATTTCTATGATGGAAATATGTGCGGAACAGGTGTGGATGAAAACAGTGCTTTTTCCTGGAGAGGGAATTGTCATACATATGACAGCTATGTAACTTATAATGGCAAGACAGTAGATGTAAGCGGCGGCTATCATGATGCGGGCGATCATGTGAAATTTGGTCTGCCACAGGGATATGCAGCAACTGTCTTGGCACTTGGATATTATCAGTTTGCAGATGCTTACGATGAGCTGGGACAGACAGCACATTTTAATACGATCATGGATTACTTCTGTGATTATTTTACACGCTGTACGATCTATAAAACGGGAACAGATACTGTAGAAGCATTCTGCTATCAGGTTGGAGACGGAAACAGTGACCATGCAAAGTGGGAAGCACCGGAAGGACAGACAATAGACAGACCGGCATTTTTCGCAACGGCCTCTAATCCTGCGACAGACGAAGTCTCTGTTGCGGTAGCAGCACTTGCATTGCAGGCAGCCAACTACCAGAAGCAGGGCGGGACAGAAGCCCTTGCGAAGAGCAAAGCTTATTTAAAGACAGCAGAGGATTTATTTGCCTTTGCAAAGAACTGCAGTAATAAGCAGGTGGCAACACAGGGAGCAGCGCCTTTTTATTCTTCCAGCAACTGGGAAGATGATTATTGTACGGCTGCGGCTGCTTTATATGTAGCAACAGGTAACGAAAGCTATAAACAGCAGCGAGACGCCTGTTACGGAAAGTTAAATACAGGCTGGTGCCTGACATGGGACAATACATGGCCGGTAGCAGCGGTTTTGAAAGAGGATTATACAGCAGTCAGTGCATTTGCCAGCTATGGTAGTAAGAATACAGCACAGGGCTTTAAAATGATCGATGGCTGGGGATCAGCAAGATATAATGCATCTGCACAGTTTATGGGACTGATCTGCGATCAGGCAAACCAGAAGTTATCCATGGCAGACGGTAATTACAGTAGCTGGGCGACCGGGCAGATGAAATATCTGCTTGGAAATAATCAGGCAAAACGTTGTTTTGTAGTTGGTTATAATGAGAATGCGGCAAAATATCCGCATCACCGTGCAGCATCCAGATCGAACGATGCAGGACAAGTGCGGGAAGATCATTATACACTGCTGGGAGCCCTTGTCGGCGGCCCAAGTGATGAAAATGACACATATGCAGACAATCAGGCGGATTATAACTGTAATGAAGTAGCACTGGATTACAATGCAGGTCTGGTAGGTGCTGCAGCAGGACTGTATCTGCTGCATAAGGGAGAGGAAGCCTATCCGGCAGATCTGGCAACAGAGGCAGAGCTGGAGAGCATCGGGGTAGAGAA
>DJNY01000158.1 GCA_002441865.1 Lachnospiraceae bacterium UBA6452
CTGAAAGAGTCGATCAAGATGCTGCGCGAGAAGTTCCGTATTCCGATCCTTCTGATCGAGCATGATATGAGTCTTGTCATGAGTATCTGTGAGCGGATCTATGTGCTGAATTTCGGCGAGATCCTGGCAAGCGGAAAGCCGGAAGAGATCGCAAACAACAAAGATGTAATCGAAGCTTACCTTGGTAAAGAAGACGAAGGAGGCGAAGAAGATGCTTAAAGTAGAAAATCTGAATGTACACTACGGTGTGATCCATGCGATCGAGGATGTCAATATTGAAGTGCGGGACGGAGAGATCGTTACCCTGATCGGCGCAAACGGTGCAGGCAAGACAACGATCCTGCATACGATCACAGGTCTGAAAAAGGCAACGAGCGGCGCAGTTACGTTTGACGGAACAGATCTTCTGAAAGAACAGCCGAGCAAGATCATTACCCACGGCGTAGCCCATGTACCGGAAGGCAGACATGTATTTGTGGATATGACCGTGCGGGAAAATCTGGAAATGGGAGCGTATATGTTCGGGCGCAAGGATAAAGATAAGATCGCGGCGCGTATGGACAATGTGTTTGAAAAGTTCCCAAGACTGAAGGAGCGGCAGAACCAGTTAGCAGGTACGTTTTCCGGCGGCGAGCAGCAGATGCTTGTTGTGGGACGTGCGCTGATGGCGGATCCGAAGATCATTCTGATGGATGAACCGTCCATGGGGCTCTCGCCGCTGATGGTACAGGAAATTTTCAGTATCATCAAGGAAGTCAATGCGCAGGGCATCACAGTTCTTCTCGTGGAGCAGAATGCCAAGATGGCGTTAAAGGTGGCAAACAGAGCCTATGTGCTGGAAACCGGCAAGATCAAATTATCCGGCGATGCGCAGGAGCTGTTGCACAATGATGAGGTTAGGAAAGCATATTTAGGTGCTTAACAATAGTAAATGCAAAGGAGATGTTCATTATGGGAATGACAGGGAAAGAAATCGTAGAAACACAGAAAAAGTATTATTTACAGTCCTGGTCGAAGCAGAAGGATGTAAATCCGATCCCGATGGAAAAGGCAGAGGGTATTTATCTGTGGGATTATGACGGCAACAGATATACCGATATGTCCTCCACGCAGGTCAATGTCAATCTGGGCTATGGCAATGAAGATATCAACAATGCCATGAAGGAGCAGATCGATAAGTTTGCATGGATGGGACCGGGCTACGGCGTGGAATCGAGAGCCAAGCTTGCCAAGATGATCGTAGACCTGATGCCGGACAACATGGGAAAAGTATTTTTCACAAACGGTGGTGCGGATGCGAATGAAAATGCCATTAAAATGGCAAGAATGTATACAGGACGTTATAAGGTCATGAGCCGTTACAGAAGTTACCATGGGTCAACTTTTGGTGCCGGCAATCTGACGGGTGAACCAAGAAGATTTCCATTGGAGCCGGGAATTCCGGGTTTTGTGAAATTTTTTGATCCATATCTGTACCGCGAGAGCATCCAGTTCGAGTCAGAGGAAGCCGCAACGGAATATTATATCGCAAAGCTGCGGGAACAGATCATTTATGAAGGCAGGGATCAGATCGCAGCGATCATTTTAGAGACTGTAACCGGTACAAACGGTATTATCATTCCGCCGAAGGGCTATCTGCAGGGCGTGCGTAAGCTCTGTGATGAGTTTGGCATTGTCATGATCTGTGATGAAGTCATGGCAGGCTGGTGCAGAACCGGTAAGATGTTTGCTTTTATGAACTTTGATGTCAAGCCGGATATCGTAACCTTTGCAAAGGGTGTTACCTGTGGCTACATTCAGCTCGGTGGTGCCTGCGTCAGCAAAGAGATCGCCGCATATTTTGACGATCATACGCTTTCCTGCGGTCTTACCTACTGCGGCCATCCGCTTGCCTGTGCAGCAGGTGTTGCCTGTGTCAATTACTATACGAAAGCAAATATCCTCGATAATGTCAATAAGGTTGGAGCTGTGCTGGCTAAGAAGCTGGATGAATTTAAAGAGAAATACAACTGTGTGGGAGATGTCAGACATATCGGTTTATTCTCCTGCGTGGAATTTGTAAAGGATAAGAAGACAAAAGAGCCGATCGTCCCATACGGTCAGGATCCTTACGGAAAGCTGCCTAAGATCATCGGTTCCTTACGTGCCAAGGGCTTTCTGACCTTCGGACATGAGAATATGGTGCTCTGCAATCCGCCGCTGATCATCACGGAGGAGCAGCTTCTGGAAGAACTTGACAAGCTGGAAGCCGTTATTCAGGAAGTGGAAACAGATCCGTTCTATATGAAGTAGGACGGCTGATACAATTACAATCCATCCTCCAATATGCCAACTTCAAGGTGCCATGAAAACAGATCTGCCATGACAGGGATAGCCTCAGCGATGCGCTGAGGCTATCTTGCCTTGCTACCGCGAGGAGGACAGGACCGGTCATATGGTGGGTGGCATATTTTAGTGCATCTTGACCGTGCCAGTTTCAGTCTCCGACTGCTCTGGTCTTCGTCTGCATTTGGATCATGCCGGTTCCGGTCTCCGCCCGCATCCTGCGCCCGGAAATTGCTATTTTCCTATAAAAAATGAAAATAGCAAGAAATTATAGGTATATTTTCCGGCAGATACAGCTCCGAAGACCTATAAAACAACAGATAATCGGAAAGTTATAGGTAAATTTCTTGCAGAGTGCTTGAAAAATAGCAAAATAGGTGTGTGAATTCATCAGAAAGTGCTTATAATTACCTATAAGAATGAGATAAATCGATATTTTATGGGAAGCTCCAATTCCAACGCATAAGATACAGCCCTAGAACTTGTAAAATGCATTCCCTGAACGAGTAGATCGGACAGCCAAAACAAACAAGATACGAAACAGTCGTGGCATAAAGCAGGCAAGACACATAAATGCAACAACGAAAAGAGGAAACCTATGAGTTTAATGAATATCATCGGGCCGGTGATGGTCGGTCCAAGCAGTTCTCATACAGCAGGTGCTGTCAGGATCGGTCTGATGGCGCGGACACTTTTAAAGGATACACCGGTCAATGGAGAGATCCTATTGCACGGCTCCTTTGCCAAAACCGGAAAAGGACATGGTACGGATAAAGCGATCATTGCCGGTATTCTGGGACTTACGCCGGATGATATGCATGTCCCGCTGAGCTTTGAGCTGGCACAGGAGAAAAACTTCACATTTACGATCGGTACAACAAACCTTGGCGATGCCCATCCCAATACAGCGCTCATCAGACTGCG
>DJNY01000176.1 GCA_002441865.1 Lachnospiraceae bacterium UBA6452
CACGAAGTGGGAGGATGCCTTATCGCCAAGTAACAAAACGAAGTTTTGTTACAGAATGAAAATTTAGTCAAAAACAAAAATGAAACGATCAAGTAAGAAATGAAAGATCAACGAATTAGTCAGAAGAGTTTGCAGAAGATGTGAAGAAAGATTTCAGTATTCGGTTTTGAAGGTATGACCTGCGACAAGAAGGGGCCCACGAAGTGGGAAGTGATCTTGCCGCCAAGTAACAAAACGGAGTTTTGTTACAGAATCCAGAACAAAGAACCAATACAATGATCCTCGATAGCTCAATGGTAGAGCACTCGGCTGTTAACCGAGTTGTTGCAGGTTCGAGCCCTGCTCGGGGAGCTAGAGCAAAAGAAGAAAACGGAGCGGCAGTTCCAAAGCTCAAAAGAATAAGGCTCCGTGGTCAAGCGGTTAAGACATCGCCCTTTCACGGCGGTAACACGGGTTCGATTCCCGTCGGAGTCATTTTTTTATTTATAAGAAAATAAATATGGCGCCATAGCCAAGTGGTAAGGCAAAGGTCTGCAACACCTCTATCACCAGTTCGAATCTGGTTGGCGCCTCTTTTAACAGCCTAAGGGCTGTTTTCTTTTTGCCTTTTTATAAAAAATATATATAGAAGAGCATCAACCAGATTAAATCAATTCATATCTCTTTAATGCCATATACAGGTCATGTACCGGAAGACCTACAACGTTAAAATAATCTCCCTCAATCTTTTGAATAAATTTTGCACCGAAAGGTTCCTGAATGCCATAGCCGCCGGCTTTGTCTGCCCATGGATATTTCCCGGACGGATCCGGTGTTGTAAGATAAGCCTCTAATTCTTCAGGTGCGATTGTGTCAAAGGTGACATTGGTACAGGAAACGAAGGCGTGTTGTCTGATCTGTCTGTCTGCATTCCAAAAGAGCGTAACACCTGTATAGACCTGATGGGTATGACCGGAAAGACCTGACAACATGGCTCTTGCCGCATCTATATCCGCCGGCTTTCCTAATAACTGATCTTGAAAACAGACGATCGTATCTGCACCGATCACGAGGCAGGGAGGCACCGAAGATGCAATGACAGACGAATCTGACAAAGCAGAACCGGTTTTGCTTCTGATCAGCTGCTGTATGATATCAGCCGCTTTGCTATGAGAAAGGTCCATGACAAATGCCTCGGGAGCATGGAATATAGTTGTTTCCTCTTTAGAGGAGGGTATAATCTGAAAAATTGGGAATATGTTTTTTAGTAGTTCTTTTCTGCGTGGAGATGCAGAAGCAAGAACAATCTGACGATTGGTATACATAGGTCTCCTTTTTCTAAATTTGTATACAATTTATCATTCAAAGTGCATAGAATTTGTTGAAGAAAGTCGTTCATTGTATTATAATTATACTACATGTAAACTCGTGTGGGAAGTATAGAGGTGGCAGAATGGATAAAAAGAGGTTAAATATTGCATTGCTTGTCAGCGAATTTGAGGATGGATATACGCGTTCCTTGTGTGAAGGAGCAGTTTCAGCTGCCAAGGAATTAGATGCGAATTTATTTATATTTCCGGGGCGCTATCTGGAAGCTCATAATTTTGATTTGTATCGTACGAAATATGATTACCATTTTAACAGTCTCTTTTCTTACGCCACGGCTTCCGAATATGACGCAATATTGATTTCCATGGGCACGATCGCCGGGAATGTTGATTTAAAAACGAAGACGGAATTTCTGAGACAGTTTAAGGGTGATAATATCATTACCATTTCAGCCAAAATAGAGGGGTATCCGAGTGTATGTTTTGACAACAGTTCCGGATTTTATAAAGGCATTTCCCATCTGATCGAAGTACATAAATGCAGAAGAATCGGATTTGTCAGTGGTGCAATGACCAGTGACGATGCAATGCAGCGTTTTGATACCTATCGAAGATGTCTGCGCGATCACGGGATCACATATCAGGAAGGCCGTGTGGTATATGGCAATTTCACGGAATACAGTCAGGAAATAGTGAGAGATCTGATGCGCCGGAATCCAGATCTGGACGCGGTTGTATTTGCAAATGATATGATGGCGATCGGCGGATATAAGGTATTTCAGGAAATGGGACTTCGCGTTGGACGTGATATTTCAGTCATGGGATTTGATAATTCTGCCTGTGCATTGACGCTGGAGCCCAATCTATCGACTGTAAATGCAGATCCTATGCAGCTCGGATATCAGGCGGTTATGAATTATCAGGATATCCTGTCCGGCAAAGTGCATGACGTAACAGTGGAATCTTCTCCAATCTACAGAGAGTCCTGTGGATGCAGACGAAAAGATTTTACAGGTTTTGCAGCGGATGAGAAGAATATTTTTAATCCGATGGAGACGCAGGATCTGTTAAATAATCTGTACAGATATTTGTTTGAAAAAAATGATCAGACAACAGGTGTACAGCATATAAAAGTAAAATTACAGGAATATATTTCTTTTATTCAGGATCATATTTCGGATAACGGTGCATCAGAGGAAGACCTCGAGGAACTGGCAAGAAAAATGCGCAGATTGTGCAGAATGGAATTGCAGCCTTATACATCCGTTTCCAAAATGTTCCATGTGCTCGATTATGTTTATGATTGTATGAAGCTTGTGATCACAGATCCGGATATCATATGCAGTTTATGTGAAACATATTTTGGTGTTTATCAGGATACAACGGAATATATCCAGAAGAAGGCGGATGCGGATAAGAGTGATGTCCTTCTCCTGAATTATATATCTACAACATTCACAAGAGATATGCTTGATTATGAGATCGGTGATGACAGGGCTTATTTTTCAATCATGGATAAGCTGGATCATTTGTATTTTAAAACAGCATATTTGTGTCTGTTCGAGAATGAAGTTGTATACCGGCAGAATGAAAGCTTTAAAATGCCGGAAAATATATTATTAAAAGCATATATGCGTGATGGAGAGGCTGGTTGCCAGGAAGCGGGCAGACAGAAATATCCAATGAAGAATCTGATCACGCACTTCTTTGAAGGACAGGAGCATCGTTCCACGGTTATTGTGACATTGTTGTTCTCTACCTTAGAGCAATACGGACTTTTGATCAGTGAGATCGAGGAAGCCTATATGCATTATACGACGCCGATCAGCTATCAGATCAGCTCAGCTGTTAAGACACTGGAGCTTCTGAAAAATAAAGAAGATATTACAGCACAGCTTGAGGAGAGTCTGGAACAGATCAAGGAAAGTAATGCAATTCTGGACGAAATGTCTAAATCAGATGAACTGACACAGATTTATAACAGAAGGGGCTTCCTGACGACGGTTCAGCATCAGGTGATGCATCCGGCAAATCTGGGTAAACAGGCAATTATTATTTATGCAGATATGAATAACCTGAAGGTCATCAACGACCAGTTCGGACATGAAGAGGGTGACTTCTCTCTGAAAACGCTGGCAGATATCCTGAAAGAGACATTCAAAGACGGTGGAATCGTAGGCAGATTCGGCGGAGACGAATTTACGGCATTTACCTTTACGGATGATAAGGATGCAGCCAAGAAGATCCGGGCACGCATTGTGGAGATTACAAAAGAAAAGAATGAAAAGAACGGAAAGCCGTATTACATCAGCATGAGTGTCGGTGCGTGTGTTTTCAAGTGTTCCGATCTGGTGGATCTGCAGGATCTGATGGATAAGGCAGATGTTGATCTTTATATTGAGAAGCGTCATAAACGAAGCAATATTCTGAAAAAGGAAACAGAGGCGATTTAAGTGGACAAAATAGAAGTATTGCAGCAGATGATCGATGAGAGTGAAAAAATCGTGTTTTTTGGCGGTGCGGGTGTTTCAACGGAAAGCGGTATTCCGGATTTCAGGAGTGTGGACGGGCTTTATCATCAGAAATATGATTATCCGCCGGAGACGATACTCAGCCATACATTTTTCATGAGAAAACCGGAAGAGTTTTATAAGTTTTACCGGGATAAAATGCTTTGCCTTTCCGCCAAACCGAATGCTGCGCATAAAAAACTTGCAGAACTGGAAAAAGCGGGAAAGCTGACAGCAGTCATTACGCAGAACATAGACGGGCTGCATCAGGCTGCGGGAAGCCGGAAGGTATATGAGCTGCATGGCAGTGTATTGCGGAATTACTGTCAGAAATGTGGTAAATTTTATACTGCAGAGTACATTTTAAACAGTACGGGCGTTCCGAAGTGTGAATGTGGTGGTGTGATCAAGCCGGATGTTGTATTATATGAAGAAGGGCTGGATCAGGAAACGATTGAGAAAGCAGTGCAGGCGATCCGGGAAGCGGATATGCTGATCATTGGCGGTACTTCACTTGTCGTGTATCCTGCAGCGGGATTGATCGACTATTATAATGGAAATAAGCTGGTTCTGATCAATAAAAGCGAAACCTCGCGTGATTCAATGGCGGATCTGATCATCACTGACAGCATCGGTGAGGTATTATCAAAGATCCAGGTGAGGTAATCGGTTTAGAAAGCAGTAAAATAAAAGAAGTCGGAATGGAGTAAAACATGGAATATCAGGTAGGCGATATTGTTACATTGAAAAAACAGCACCCCTGTGGTTCCAGACAATGGGAAATCCTGAGAGTAGGTGCGGATTTCCGGTTGAAGTGTCAGGGATGCGGACATCAGATCATGATAGCACGTAAACTGGTTGAAAAAAACACGAAAGACCTGCAAAAAAAGGCTTGAAAAGCATTCCTCCTTATGGTATCATAGTGTTCTGTGATATCAAATAATTCCTTGCTTCTGCTTCGGGCAGAGGCCAGAGACCAAAAGGAGGTAAACGAGCATGAACAAATATGAATTAGCCGTTGCTGTGAGTGCGAAAATCGAAGACGATGAAAGAGCTGCTACTATTGATAAAGTAAAAGCTTATGTCGAAAGATTCGGTGGACAGATTACTAACATTGATGAATGGGGTAAGAGAAGACTTGCTTACGAAGTTCAGCATATGAAAGAAGCTTTCTACTATTTCATCCAGTTCGACGCAGAGCCAACTGCTCCAGCAGAGATCGAAGATAATATTCGTATTATGGAAAACATCGTTAGATTTTTGTGCGTAAGACAGGACGAGGCATAAAAAGAAAGTAGGAAAAATATGAATAAAGTTATTCTAATGGGGCGTTTAACAAGAGATCCGGAAGTCAGATACACACAGGGAGATCAGCCAATGGCAATTGCCAGATATTCTCTCGCAGTGGATCGTAGATTTAATCGTAACAGTCAGGATGGACAGACAGCAGATTTTATTAACTGCGTTGCCTTTGGCAGAAATGGTGAATTTGCAGAGAAATATCTCCACAAAGGAACTAAGATCGTAGCAGAAGGCAGAATCCAGACAGGCAGCTATACCAATAAGGATGGCGTAAAGGTTTATACAACAGATGTTGTTGTAGAAAATCAGGAATTTGCAGAGAGCAAAAATGCACAGCAGGGTGATGGTGGATATGCCAATGCCGGACAGAGTGCAGCACCTGCTCCAATGCCTGCCGATGACGGTTTCATGAATATCCCGGACGGAATTGAAGAACTGCCATTTAGTTAGAATGTAACAGACAAATGGAGGTAATATCATGGCTTATAATAAGGCAGACAAAGCTGATTCTCCAATGAAGAGAAGAGGCGGCATGCGCAGAAGAAAAAAAGTTTGCGTATTTTGTGGAAAAGATAACACAATCGATTACAAAGATGTCAATAAATTAAAAAGATATGTATCTGAGAGAGGAAAGATCCTTCCTCGCCGTATCACAGGAAACTGTGCAAAGCATCAGAGAGCTCTTACTGTTGCAGTTAAGAGAGCACGTCACGTTGCACTGATGCCATACACATGTGACTAATCAGAAACTGGGAATCCCAACCACTTATATGAGTGGTTGGGATTTTTTTACTCTAAATACTTTACCGCAGCAGAGCATGTAGAAAATAAAGAAACATATGGTATTAAATTGACGGAGGATAGCGGAAATGCTATCCTCAATTTATACAAAAGCATATTTCATATCTAAGTACAGTCTAAGTTCAATTCTGATCAGAAATCCATGCTTTTACAACAAAATAAAGAAAGGCGGGAGTTCTGAGTGGAAAAATAAATAGAAAGCTGGGAGTTCCTGCAGGAAAGGAGCTGCTATGCAGAAAGAGAAACAAAAAGTTGAGATTATCTTTATCAATCTTGGCGAAGAAAGAAGTGTAACGGAACAGAAAAACGGTGTGTCATTTGTAAGAGAAGATGGCAAATACGAAGTGGCTGAGCAGGTCGATTATTTTCTGAATGAATATAAGGTAGCAAGAAATCACAAGGATTTACTGCTGCATGCTATTTTCAAGGAAAAAGAGGATTTTCTGAGTCTGTATAATGCACTCAATGGAACGGGTTATACAGATGCAGCGAAGCTGGAGATCACAACCCTGGAAAATGCAGTATATATGTCAGTGCAAAACGATGTATCCTTTGTATTTCTGTCAGAAATGTATATGATCGAGCACCAGTCGACAATCAATCCGAATATGCCGCTGCGTAATCTGACCTACATCGCAAAAGTGTTATCCAAGATTACAGCAAAGGAGGATATTTACGGCAGTAAGCAGATCAAACTGCCAACACCGCGGTTTATCGTTTTGTATAATGGCACGAAACAAACAGAAGAAAAAATAGTACTTAAGTTGTCGGATGCTTACGAAAAGAAAATGGAAGAACCGGAGCTGGAGCTTATCACAACAGTATTGAATATCAATGAAGGTTACAATGAAAAGCTGAAGGGTGCCTGCAAATTGCTGCGGGACTATATGACCTTGATCACAAAGATCAGGGAGAAACAGAAAACAGTGGATCTGCAGCAGGCAACCTATCAGGCGATAGAGGAATGCATTAGGGAAGATGTATGAAAGGATTTTTTGATAAAGCATAGAGCGATGGAACCTCAGCTCATGAAAATCGCCGTTGGCGATGAGCTGAGGCTGCATCATGAAGCATTCGCTTCATGACATTTGGAGGTAATAGCGATGATGTTATATGATTTTGATATGGAAAAACATATAGAGAGTGAAAAAGCGTACGAGTATGAGAGGGGAATAGAGGACAGAGACAAATTCTTGGTGAGTAAGTGGCTGAAAAAGGGAAAATCCATTTCGGAGATTGCAGAAGATTTGGACAGATCCGAGGAATATGTTCGTGCCCTCGTATAATGGAAACTGAAAAATGTAAAGCCAACACTTGACAAAGTTCCTCCAGTTTCCTAAAATCAGTTTAGAATTGTTCTGCAAAATGCAGGAGAAATAAAGATTTAATCAGGCTGAGAAGAGGATTAGTACGGTCAGTGCACGTCAAAGAGAGAGGATCAATGGTGAGAGATCCTTACGCAGCAGAGCGGAACCTGCCTTGGAGCTTCCTGTGAAAGTAGGCGCAGCCCGGCGTTATGGGTAAAAAAGCAGAGTGTCAGACACTAAGTGGGGTGGTACCGCCGGAATTCCGGTCCCTATGGGACGGAAGCGGCGTACCACCCTTTTGTAGCGAGGAAGGAAATCAAGCGGCAGCGAAGCTGGCATTTGATTTCACCCGAGCGTTCATCGAGAAATTCATAAGCACGAAGTGTGACTGGCAGCGAAGCTGACAGGAATTTCGAGAGGCAGAAAGAGGAAGGAAATCAAGCGGCAGCGAAGCTGACATTTGATTTTGGAAAAAACTGAAAAGTGGTAATAAGAAAGGAAAAGAAAAATGGCAGACAAGAAAATGGTAGAAGCGATCACTGCGATGGACGTAGATTTCGCACAGTGGTACACAGATGTAGTAAAGAAAGCAGAGCTGATCGACTACACAAGTGTAAAAGGATGTATGGTGATCAAACCGGCAGGTTATGCGATTTGGGAGTTGATCCAGAGCCAGTTGGATGCAAGATTTAAGGAAACAGGCGTAGAAAATGTATATCTTCCGATGTTTATTCCGGAGAGTTTATTACAGAAGGAAAAGGATCATGTAGAAGGCTTTGCGCCGGAAGTTGCATGGGTAACACATGGCGGATTGCAGCCACTGCAGGAAAGACTGTGTGTCAGACCGACATCCGAAACTTTATTCTGTGATTTCTATAAAAATGAGATCCATTCTTATCGTGATCTGCCAAAGGTATATAACCAGTGGTGTTCCGTTGTACGTTGGGAGAAGGAAACAAGACCGTTCCTGAGAAGCCGTGAATTCTTATGGCAGGAAGGTCATACCGCACATGCAACAGAGGAAGAGGCAGAAGCAAGAACGATCCAGATGCTGAATGTGTATGCAGATTTCTGTGAGCAGGTTCTGGCGATTCCGGTTATCAAGGGCCGCAAGACAGATAAGGAAAAATTTGCCGGTGCAACAGCTACTTACACGATCGAGGCACTGATGCATGACGGAAAAGCACTGCAGTCCGGTACAAGCCACAACTTTGGCGATGGATTTGCAAGAGCCTTCGGTATTCAGTACACAGATAAAAATAACCAGCTTCAGTATGTACATCAGACATCCTGGGGTATGACAACAAGACTGATCGGTGCGATCATCATGGTACACGGAGATGACAACGGACTGGTGCTTCCACCGAGAGTCGCTCCGACACAGGTTTGCATCATTCCGATCCGCCAGCAGGCAGAAGGTGTTCTGGATAAAGCATATGAGCTGCGTGACCGTCTGAAATCCAACTTCCGTGTGAAAGTAGATGATACAGATAAGAGTCCGGGCTGGAAATTTGCTGAATGTGAAATGAGAGGTATTCCGGTTCGTGTTGAGATCGGTCCAAAGGATATGGAAGCAAACAAGTGTGTTCTGGTCCGTCGTGATACAAGAGAAAAGATCGAGTGTTCTTTAGATGACCTGGAAACAAAAGTTGCGGAACTGCTTGAGCAGATCCAGAAGGATATGCTGGAGCATGCAAGAGCACATCGTGATGCACATACTTATACAGCTAAAAATATGGAAGAGTTCGAGAAGCTCTTTGCAGAAAAATCCGGCTTTGTAAAAGCTATGTGGTGTGGCGATCAGGCATGTGAAGATGCGATCAAGGAAAAACTGAGTGTAACAAGCCGTTGTATGCCATTTGAGCAGGAACATATTGCCGACACCTGCGTATGCTGCGGCAAACCTGCCACAAAGATGGTATACTGGGGACGTGCATACTAAAATAAAAGGAAGGTAGAAAAATGAACATTTTAGTCATCAACTGTGGCAGCTCATCATTGAAATATCAGCTTATTAACAGCGAAAGCGAAGAAGCGCTTGCAAAAGGACTTTGCGAAAGAATCGGGATTGACGGAAGCTGTATCACACATCAGCCAAAGGGCGGAGAGAAAGTAAAGACTGAGATCGCAATGCCGACACATACACAGGCAGTTGCGGCTGTGATCGAAAAACTGACAGATGAAAAGGTTGGCGTCGTAAAATCTCTGGCAGAGATCGATGCAGTCGGACATCGTATCGTACATGGCGGAGAAAAGTTTGCAAGCAGTGTTGTGATCACTGCAGAGGTCATGAAAGCCATTGAGGATTGTAATGATCTGGCACCGCTCCATAATCCGGCAAACCTGATCGGTATCAATTCCTGCAAGGAAATTATGCCGGATGTACCGATGGTAGCGGTTTTTGATACTGCGTTCCACCAGACAATGCCTAAGAAAGCCTATTTATACGGACTTCCATATGAATATTATGAAAAATACAAAGTAAGACGTTATGGTTTCCATGGTACAAGCCATGATTTTGTTAGCAACCGTGTGGCAGAGATCATGGGTAAGAAGCGCGAAGATCTGAAGATCATCGTCTGCCATCTGGGAAACGGAGCCTCTGTTTCCGCAGTAAAGAACGGAAAGTGCGTGGATACTTCCATGGGTCTGACACCACTCGAAGGTCTGATCATGGGTACAAGAAGTGGCGACATCGATCCGGCGATCGTAAGCTTTCTGGCAGATAAAGAAGGAAAAACAGCCGATGAGATCATTAACATCTGTAATAAAAAGTCGGGTGTACTTGGTCTGTCAGGCGGTGTTTCAAGCGATTTCCGTGATCTGGCACAGGCAGCAGCGGACGGCAATGAAAAGGCAGAAACAGCACTGAAAACATGGGCATATCATGTAGCAAAATATGTAGGTGCTTATGCAGCAGCCATGAATGGTGTTGATGTGATCGCCTTTACGGCCGGTGTCGGTGAGAATAACGTGGATGCCAGAGCTGAGGTCTGCAGCTACTTAGGTTATCTTGGGGTAACAGTAGATGCAGAGGCAAACAAGAAGCGTGGCGAGGAAGTAGAGATCTCTACACCTGACAGCACAACAAAGGTATATGTTGTTCCGACAGACGAAGAGCTTGCTATTGCAAGAGAGACAGCACGACTTGTAAAATAAATTTGTGAAAACTGGCTTTGTATAACCGGGAGGCGGTTTTATGAAGGAAAGAATATTAAATTATATGGCTTACATCGATCAGCTTTTAGCCGATGATGCAGGCAAAAACGAAGAAGATTACAAAAAGATCATGGAGGAGCATAAGCTGCAGCTTACCTTTTTTATGCATGAGCGGCTTGTGCACCTTCTGGTGACACTGACCTTTGCGCTGTTAGCGTTTGCTACCTTTTTTGCGCTGGTATTTGCATTTCAGCCGGGTCTGGCAGCATTGTTTATTGCATTACTTGTATTGCTTGTTCCATATATCATGCATTATTATCTGCTGGAGAACGGCGTTCAGAAAATGTACAGACAGTATGATGAAATGTACAAACGGGCTTGTGAAAGAGAGCAAAACCGGGCAGAAAAATAAACCGGTGAGATCTGCCATGTATCAGAGGGGGATCGGAATGAAAAATTCAGAACAGACATATACGCTGCATTACCAGCTGCGCGATCCATATCCGCATAAGGAAGATATTGTTTGTGCACTGAAATGGTCTGACCGAAGAAGCTACGGTATTTCAATAGAAGCGACAGGCGAAGTGATACTGCATCTGCCACTCTCGGGAAGTGTAAGGGAAGCAGCCAGGCTGGCGGAAGAAAAACGTGGCTGGATCATCGAAAAGGTGCTCATACAGCGGCAAAGGCTTGCGGAAGCGCAGAAAAGAGAAGCGCAGAGAGACAGTCGTTATACGCCGGAGCAGAGAAGTGCTCTGGAAAAACGCTACAGAGAAGCAGCAAAAGAATATTTTCCAAAAAGAGCAGCGTATTATGCGGATCTTCTGGGTGTTTCTTATGACAGGATCCGTATTGCCGGACAGAAGACAAGGTGGGGAAGCTGTTCTTCCAATAAGACATTGTCCTTTAACTGGAAGCTGATGCTGGCACCTCCGAAGGTGCTTGATTATGTCGTGGTGCATGAAATCTGTCATCTCAGTGAGATGAATCATTCACCGCGGTTCTGGGCACTTGTGGAATTGCTGATGCCCGATTATAAGCAGCAGCGGAAGTGGCTGAAGGACAACGGGCATACACTGGAATTGTAGAAAAGGGAAGCATATGATCGTATTACCACAGGATGTGGCATTTATTATCCATAAAATTGAAAAGGCAGGGTTTGAAGCATTCGCAGTAGGTGGCTGTATCAGAGACAGCCTGCTTTCGAGAACGCCCAATGACTGGGATATTACGACAAGCGCATTACCTGAGCAGGTAAAGGCGCTTTTTCCACATACGATCGATACAGGGATCAAGCATGGGACTGTCACGGTCATGTGCCATCATGTCGGTTATGAGGTGACAACTTACCGGATCGACGGCGAATATGAGGACGGCAGACATCCGAAGCAGGTGGTATTTACTCCGAGTCTGATCGAGGATCTGAAAAGACGTGATTTTACGATCAATGCCATGGCGTATAATGACAGCAAGGGACTGGTAGATGCCTTTGAAGGACAGCAGGATCTGCAGAAAGGTGTGATCCGCGCAGTCGGAGAACCGGAGAAGCGTTTTTCGGAGGATGCGCTCAGGATCATGCGGGCAGTCCGGTTTGCAGCACAGCTTGGCTATACGATTGAGGAAGAAACGGAAGCTGCGATGTGCCGGCTGTCAGACACGCTGACGAAGATCAGTGCGGAGCGGATCCAGGTGGAGCTTGTCAAACTGCTTGTGAGCGACCATCCGGGGCATATGAAGATCCTGTATGAAACGGGTATTACAAAGGTGATCCTGCCCGAATTTGACAGGATGATGGAGACAGAGCAGAATAATCCGCATCACCTTTATTCAGTCGGGATGCATACGATCCGTGCCATGGAAGAAGTATCGGCGGATAAGGTACTGCGCCTTACGATGCTGTTTCATGATATGGGAAAGCCTGCTAAAAAAACAACAGATGCGGAAGGAATCGATCATTTCCACGGACATGCGGAGCTCTCCGCAAAGATGGCAAAGGAGATCCTGCAGCGGCTGAAATTTGATAATGACACGATCGGGAAAGTAACGAAGCTTGTCAAAAATCATGACAGAAAGATCATACCGCAGGCAAAATATGTCAGAAGAGCACTCTGTGATCTGGGTGAAGAAATCTTCCTGCTCCTGCTGGAAGTAAAGTATGCAGATGTTATGGCGCAGAGTACCTATCAGAGAGAAGAAAAACTGAAAGAACTTGCCGGACTGCGGGCAGTTTATGAAGAAGTGAAAGCAGCGGATAACTGTTTTTCCTTAAAGCAGCTTGCTGTATCCGGAAAAGATCTGATCGGGGCAGGCATCACACCGGGGCCTGCGATCGGACAGGTACTTTCAAAGCTTTTGGAAATGGTACTGGAGGAGCCGCAGCTCAATACAAAAGAAAAACTGATGGATATTGTTTCAAAGGGCATTTTTTAAATGCCGCCTTCATAAGATAGGTAAGGGCAGATGCACAGCATCGTCTTATGGAGGGAAAAAGCGTGAACGACAGAGCGGTTACATTATTTGAAAAATATGATCTGGAAATAGAGAAGACGAGAAAAGGACGGGGCATGCTCATCGCGACAACGCCACAGGGCGAGATCACATTAACAGAGTATGCGGGATCTGTAGATCGTCTTCTTTTTGTGCGCGAAAAGATGGAACAGATCGCGCAGAAGTTTGATGAAAAGCTGGATCATATTCTGCCAACCACGGAGGGAGAGCTTTATTGCAGCGATTATGAGGGGCAGAATTATATAGCCAAACAATATCTGGATGGATTTGAATGTAATGTCACACAGGAGAGGCAGTGCATAGAAGCCATGCAGCGTATGGCACGGCTTCATATGGCTATGCGGCATTTGCAGGCCCAGCAGCCTTATCAGGCTGACCGGCTTTTAGAGGATTTTAAGCGCAAGGATGCGGAGCTTGTAAGAGCACGCAATTTCATGCGGCGGCTGTCTGTAAAAGATGAATTTGCACTTATGTTTCTGCGGGCCTTCGAACGCTACTGGCAGCAGACCAAGCTGGCACAGTC
>DJNY01000220.1 GCA_002441865.1 Lachnospiraceae bacterium UBA6452
TGTTTATGCTAATCTAAATTTAGGTCACATGGCTCATTGAAAATTAGGTCACTCCAAGACCTTTGTGTTATCCTTTATCTAACAACAGATAAAGGAGGTTGGAAGGGAGCGATCGATCTGGTCATCAAACAACGAATCATCCTTGCACACATCGATGGTATGAGCAATCGAGCCATAGCAAATATACTTCATATCAGCAAGGACACAGTTAACAAATATGTTAACGAGTACAATGATAAACGCGAAGAGTTACTTCGCATGCATCCGGATATGGATACATCTGAAATCATACAGGCTTTCATCGAAAAGCCAACCTATGATTCCGGCAATCGTGTTCCATCTAAAGCAAAACCGGAGCTATTGGAAGCTATTGAAAAATGTCTGCAGCTTAATCGGGATAAACGTCTCATGGGAATGCAAAAGCAGACCATGAAAAAAATCGATATTCACGATTATCTCAAAACGCAGGGTTTTGATGTTAGCTATTCCACAGTAAAAAGAGTCACGCAGTATCTTGAAACCAAACATCAGGAAGCATTCATTCGGCAGGAATACTTGCCCGGTGAAATCTGTGAATTCGACTGGGGGACCGTCAAGCTTGATATCGGTGATGCCGGTTATCAGAAGTATCAAATGGCAGTTTTTGCATCGGCATACGGGAACTTCCGGTATGCGAAACTGTATCGGACGCAGGATACCGCAGCCTTTCAGGAGTCACATGCTGATTTCTTTGCTTACAGTCACGGTACTTTTCAGACAATGGTCTGTGACAACATGCGTGTTGCCGTCAGAAAGTTTGTAGGGCTTACCGAAAAGGAGCCCACAACGGCACTCACGGAACTGTCGATTTATTATGGCTTCAAATATCGCTTCTGCAACATCTGAAGCGGTAACGAAAAGGGTCATGTAGAACGCAGTGTTGAATACGTGAGACGGAAAGTTCTCTCCGGACCCAGAAGCGATAAATTCGATACCTTGGCGGAAGCCAACAAGTTTCTGTTTCGTGAATGCATGAAGCTGAATGCAAAGCCTATTTATGATCATTCAGTTCCGGTAGAAACATTTGAAACAGAAAAACAGTTTCTGCTTCCGGCAATGCCTAAATTCGAAAGCTGTATGAAAAGTTCCGCTAAAGTGGATAAATACTCTACCGTTATGGTTGCCAAAAACCATTATTCTGTACCTGATACATATGTTGGAAAAACAGTTGATGTAAGGCTGTATACGGATAAAGTGATCATATATCATGATGGAACTATTATAGCCAGACATGACCGGGATTTCGGAGTCCAACAGTGGCGGATTGATATTTATCATTATCTGAGAACCCTAAAAAGAAAACCAGGTGCCCTACATCAAAGCACAGCACTGCTTCAGTCGGACACCATGATTAAAAACATTTACGAAAAGTATTATAGCAAAGATACCAAAACTTTTCTAGAGGTTTTAGATGTCATGTATGAGTATGGGGTTGCCACAGTATCTGAAGCATTATGCAGGCTTGGGCAACTTTCCCCTTTTGATATGAGTGCAGACAAGGTGGCTCTCATATGTGCCAAGAAGGAGGAGTCGCTTAAACAAACAAATATAAAAACAGATCGTTTAAGTGAAAGATCAAAAACAACACTTTCACAGTATGACCGCCTTCGCATGATTCAAAGCCAATCAGAAAGGAAGGTGGTATAAATGAAGGCAAAAATACAACATGAAATCCAGGAATACTGCAGCCTGCTGAGATTGAATGCAATCAGCGAGCACCTCGAAGAGGCAATCGCAAGCGCAACGGATTATGAAGGATTTCTACATCAGCTTCTCCGTATGGAAGTGGATGCCGAAGAAGATCGCGCAAAGGAACGCAAAATCAAAGCGGCTAAATTTCCATACCGAAAATACATCGAAGATCTGGAAATGGATCTTCTTCCGGAAGGAATGCGAAAACGCCTGCCAGAGCTGTGTACACTGGATTTTATCAGAGAAGGAAAAAACATCATTATGACCGGCAATCCGGGAACCGGGAAAACGCACACAGCGATCGGACTTGGAATAAAGGCCTGTGAACAGGGCTATCGTGTCCTATATACAACAATTCCTTATCTGGTAACAGAACTAAAAGAAAGTAATAGCGAGAAAAAACTCCGTATGTATCAGAGACTCTTTGAGAAATACGATCTGATTATAGCTGATGAGCTTGGTTACATATCTTTTGACCGGGAAGGAGCTGATTTGTTATTCACAGTTCTTTCCTTAAGAGCCTCCCAGAAATCGACCATTATTACTTCAAATCTTACATTTGAGAGATGGGACGAAATCTTCGGAGATTCCGCTATTACAAGTGCAATCGTTGATAGGCTTACATACAAAGCTTATCTGATTGATATGGAAGGCGATTCCTACAGGCTTCGTGAAACTTTGCGGAGCAACGGAACCGACTTCGAAACAGTAGTAAAATAGCAACTGCACCTGTGACAATAATGCTGCAGGTGCCAAACTTGGTCTAAAGTGACCTAGTTTTCAATGAGCGGTTGACCGAATTTTCGGTTGACAAATACA
>DJNY01000025.1:0-2025 GCA_002441865.1 Lachnospiraceae bacterium UBA6452
TGTATTATCTGACCTTCCGCAGACTGCTGGAATTCTGGAACAGGGCACAGGAAGGCGGCAGAAAAAGTTTCCGGCTGGAAGAACTGGATATGACCTATCAGCTTCCGAAAAAAAGCGGTGTTTTCGTGCCTTATCTGGAAATGCTGCAGAAGGATCTGCTGGAAAGAGATGAAGAAGTTTGACAAGACGTACTTTTCCATGTATACTAGCGATAGTTTCACGTGGTAGCGAATTATCACGTTACCGCACTAAAGTACATAAATAACAGGAGGATGATACGACTCATGGATAAATATGCAGAAAAGAGATTATTACATACGCCTGAGGGAGTGCGTGATATTTACGGCAGAGAGCTTTTGAAAAAACTGACTGTACAGAATAAGCTGATGCATACCTTTGCATCCTTTGGTTATAAAAACATCCAGACACCGGTATTTGAATTTTTTGATGTGTTTGGCAGCGAGATCGGTACAACCAGGAGCAACGAGCTGTACAAGTTCTTTGACAAAGAAGGCAATACGCTTGTGCTCCGTCCGGATTTTACGCCATCCATGGCAAGATGTGCAGCAAAATATTTTATGGAAGAGGATATTCCGGTTCGTTTTTCTTACTGTGGAAATGTATTTACGAACACTTCCAATCTGCAGGGAAAATTAAAGGAAATGACAGAGACGGGTGTCGAGCTGATCGGGGACGGACACAGAAGTGCGGATGCAGAGCTGATCCATATGGCAGTCAGTGCGTTAAAGGCCGCAGGGCTGAAAGAGTTCCAGATCTGCATCGGTGAAATCGAATTTTTCAAGGGACTGTGTGAAGAAGCAGGTTTATCGGACGAAATGATAGAACAGGTCAGAGAACTGATCTCCAACAAAAACTATTTCGGTGTGGAAGAATATATTTTAGATGCCGGTATCAAAAAAGAAAAAGCGGAATCTTTCCTGAAGGTAGTAGAGCTGTTTGGTTCTTATGAATGTCTGCAGGAAGCAAAGCTGATCGTTAAAAACGAAATGAGCTTAAAAGCGGTCGGCAGACTGCAGGAGCTGTATGAAACACTTGAAGAACTCGGCGATGAAAAATACATTTCTTTCGATCTTGGCATGGTCAGCAATTATAATTACTATACAGGCATCATCTTCAAGGCATATACATACGGCGTAGGAGATACGGTACTACGCGGCGGCCGTTATGACAGGCTGCTTTCTCACTTCGGAAAAGAAGCACCGGCGATCGGGTTTATGATCCTGGTGGATGATCTGATGATCGCACTTGAGAGCCAGAAGCTGTCTCCGGCGGAGGAAAGATATATCGATTATCTCTTATATGATAAGGGAATGGCAAAAAAGGCCGGAAAGCTGGCTGATAAGATGCGCAAGGACGGACATTGTGTCGAATGTGTCCAGTTTGCGGCAGGCAAAAAGATCGATGATTATGTAGCCTATGGCTATCATAATATGGTATCCAAGCTGTATCATCTGACCAATGAAGAGAAGGTTCTGACCTATGATCTGGCAGATGACAGCCCGGATGGGTTACCTGTAGACAACGCAGATCTGAAAGCATTTACATGGAGGAAGAAGGCATGAGTGAAGAAACACGTTATCTGACCTTTGCGCTTGGTAAGGGCAGGCTTGCAAATAAAACACTGGAGCTTCTCGAGGAGATCGGCATTACCTGCGAGGAAATGAAGGATAAGGAATCGAGAAAGCTGATCTTTGTCAATGAAGAACAGAAGCTGAAATTTTTCCTGGCAAAAGGCCCTGATGTTCCGACTTATGTAGAGTACGGAGCCGCAGATATCGGCGTTGTCGGAAAAGATACGCTGCTGGAGGAACAGCGCAGAGCTTATGAAGTACTGGATCTCGGTTTTGGGAAGTGCAGAATGTGTGTCTGCGGCCCACAGAGTGCAAAAGAGCTTCTGCAGCACCACGAAATGATCCGTGTTGCCTCTAAATATCCGAATATCGCAAAAGATTATTTCTACAATAAAAAGCATCAGACTGTCGATATCATCAAACTGAACGGTTC
>DJNY01000025.1:2111-5505 GCA_002441865.1 Lachnospiraceae bacterium UBA6452
TGCGGGAAAACGGACTGGAAGTGCTGGAAGAGATCTGCCCGCTGTCAGCCCGCATGATCGTCAACCAGGTAAGTATGAAGATGGAAGCAGAACGGATTCGTAAACTGATCGCACAGATAAAGGAGCGTCTTTCATGAGAATAGTAAAACTGACACAGGAAAGTAAAAAAACATTATTAAATGATCTGTTAAAAAGAAGCCCGAACAACTACGGACAATATGAAAAGGTAGTTGCAGACATCATTGCGGATGTCAGGGAAAACGGCGACAGTGCTTTATTTGAACTGGCTCATAAATTTGATAAAAATAATATTACCGCAGCAGATTTCAAGGTAACAGAGGCAGAGATCGAAGAAGCCTTTTCCCTGATCGAGCCTGAATTTGTTGAGGTTATGAAGAAAGCTGCAGCTAACATCGTCAGCTATCACCAGAAGCAGGTCAGAACGAGCTGGATCGATACAAAACCGGATGGCAGCATTTTAGGACAGCGTATCACACCGCTTGACAGTGTCGGTGTTTATGTACCGGGCGGAAAAGCAGTTTATCCAAGCTCTACACTGATGACAACGATCCCTGCAAAAGTGGCTGGCGTAGGAAAGATCGTTATGACAACACCTGCAGGGCCGGACGGAAAAGTCAATCCGGGCACACTTGTTGCTGCAAGGATCGCAGGTGTCGATGAAATATACAAAACAGGCGGTGCACAGGCGATCGCAGCACTTGCCTTCGGAACGCAGTCCGTTCCGAAGGTTGACAAGATCGTAGGTCCTGGTAATATTTTTGTGGCACTGGCAAAGAAAGCTGTTTATGGCTATGTCAGCATTGATTCCATTGCAGGTCCGAGTGAGATTCTGGTACTGGCGGACGAAACAGCCAATCCACGTTATGTGGCAGCGGATCTGTTATCGCAGGCAGAACATGATGAACTTGCTTCCGCAATTCTGATCACGACAAGTGAGGAACTGGCAAAAGAAGTTTCCGAACAGACGAAGATATTTACCGGACAGCTTGCCCGCAAAGAGATCATCCAGAAGAGTCTGGATAATTATGGCTATATTCTTGTGGCAGATACGATGGCGGATGCCATTGATGCAGCCAACGAGATCGCTTCCGAGCATATGGAAATATTGACAAAGAATCCGTATGAGACTATGACAAAGATCCGCCATGCAGGGGCAATGTTCCTTGGAAACTATTCATCTGAACCGCTTGGCGATTATTTCGCAGGTCCGAACCATGTACTGCCGACAAACGGAACAGCCAAGTTCTTCTCACCGCTTTCCGTGGATGATTATATCAAGAAGTCCAGCATTATCTCTTATTCCAGAGAGGCACTTGAGGCAGTTCACAAGGATATTGAATTATTCGCCCGCAAGGAAGGGCTGACCGCACACGAAAATTCCATTAAAGTGCGTTTTGAATGATCAATGGGACAATTTTAAACCCGTTGGGATCTAAACAGGAAAGGAATGGAGTATGGAACGAATCGGAACAATAGAACGTAATACAAAGGAAACACAGATCCGTATGTCCTTACAGCTGGACGGAACCGGAAAAAGTGAAGTCAGTACAGGAATCGGTTTTTTTGATCATATGCTGGAGGGCTTTTCCAAACATGGTTTCTTTGATCTTTCTGTGCAGGCAGAAGGAGATCTGCACGTAGATGGTCATCATACGGTAGAGGATGTCGGTATTGTGCTTGGACAGGCGATCCGTCAGGCAGTCGGTGACAAGGCAGGAATGAAACGCTTTGGTTATTTTATCCTTCCTATGGATGATGCCCTTGCCCTATGTGCGGTAGACCTTGGCGGCAGAGCTTATTTTTCCTTTGACGGGGAATTCCAGACCGAACGTGTCGGTGATTTTGAGACACAGCTGGTCACGGAATTTTTCTATGCGGTAGCCAGCAATGCCCAGATGAATCTGCATATCCGGCTTCTGGCAGGTCAAAATGATCATCATAAGATCGAAGCCATTTTCAAGGCATTCGGTAAAGCATTGGATCAGGCGGTCAGTATGGATGAGCGGATCAGCGGTGTACTGAGTACAAAAGGTTCTTTATAACAGGAGATCACTATGGATAAAAAATTTGTGGCATGTATTTTTATAGATAATGGCAAGGCTGTTAAAAGTTTTACCGATCATACCGTTCTTTTTGATGATCCGGTCAGACTGGCCGAACAGTATAGCGATGATGATGCGGATGCCCTTCTTTTATTTGATGTTTCCGCGGATGAAAATCATATCCAGTCGCTTCTTTTATACAAGGATATCTGTGATGTGGTCAATATCCCCGTTTATGGCGGCGGACATATTAACAGCGCGGATGATGTTGCCGATCTGTTTACCGCAGGCTGTGAAAAGGTTGTGTTAAATTTCGGGAAAGAGTGCCATGACCTGCTCAGTCAGGTTGCAAACGCTTATGGCAGAAATAAAATTGCTGTTTCCATTGCCAGTGCGGATAATATCGTGATCAATAAAAAAGTCCTGGAAGAAAATGCATCCGAGCTTGTGCTCATTGATGAACATGCACTGCAAAACTGCCTTGGTGCAAGCACACTGCCATGCATTGTCTTTCTGCCGGAGATCTCATTGGATAAACTGCTTTCCATGATGGAAAAGCCGAATGTATCCGGACTGTCCGGTAATATCGTCAATGAAAACTGTAAGGTGATCACAGCGCTTAAATCACTTTGCCGGGAAAGAGGTATTTCCGTACATTCCTTTGAAGCCCCGATGGCATTTTCAGAATTTAAACTGCTTTCAGACGGTCTGATCCCTGTTGTTGTGCAGGACTACCAGACAAATGATGTCCTGATGGTTGCATATATGAATGAAGAAGCTTACCTGACAACACTCCGGACAGGCAAAATGACTTACTACAGCAGAAGCCGTAAGGAGCTCTGGATCAAAGGCATGACAAGCGGACATTTCCAGTATGTGAAATCACTTTCCATTGACTGTGACAACGACACACTGCTTGCCAAGGTCAAACAGATTGGTGCTGCCTGCCATACAGGCAATTACAGCTGCTTTTACAGAGATCTCATTCCCATGAAGCTGTAAAACAACATTTGCGGTTCTTTCTTCCAAAGTAAGTCCATATACTGCTAAAAAGGATAAGTGGAAGACAGCTATGGAAAGAGAAGAAAGAAAACAGCATTTTTCCACGGAGCAAAAGCTGGAAACCATCTCATTTCTGAGAAGAAGTGCAGCAGAAAATAAACAGAGACTGTATCAGGCAGATGCCATTTTAAACGGGCAGCCTCCTGACAGGATCAATTTTTCCAAACAGACAGACAGTGCAGCATCTGTGCGGGAAGAGGAACCATATGAGCCCAAACTGCTATCAGGTTCTTTTTTCTTCAGATGCCTGATCGCACTTGCCTGTCTGT
>DJNY01000123.1 GCA_002441865.1 Lachnospiraceae bacterium UBA6452
GAACAGGTACGGGAGCTGCCTAGAGATAACTTCTCAGTAAAACAGCATTTGAAATATGTGGAATTATATTCTGCAGAGTCAAATTATCAATCATTAACTTATGAGGATACCTTGCTGGTACGTGAGGAAGTAGCACCTCTTATATTAGCGGGAGGAGAAGATGCAGATGCAGCAAGATTTGATGCACTTATGTATCGGATTGAACTTGCTTATCTGATAGGAAAGAAAGATACAAGAGCCAGAAGTGATCTCTATAAAAAAGTAAAGGGAGTAGCTGGAGTAGCCAATATTCCGGAGATTCAGGCACAATCAGAGATAATCAATAAAATATTGCATACAGATTATGTGGATCAGGCCGGAATTGACGAATTTGAAGAAATCAGAGAAAAACTGCGAAATTTGATGAAATATATTCAGACAGGAACGATCAAGTATGTGACAAATTTTACAGATGAGCTTTTATCAATAGAATGGA
This sequence comes from Lachnospiraceae bacterium UBA6452, assembly GCA_002441865.1. GTDB lineage: Bacteria > Bacillota > Clostridia > Lachnospirales > Lachnospiraceae > CAG-194. The sequence goes on from DJNY01000123.1 coordinate 476, forward strand.
AAGAGTCAGAGCTTGAGAATGATGAACTAAAAAATTACAAAGCAAAAGCTGAATATTATATCAGACAGCATCAGGATAATATTGTAATTGCAAAATTAAAAACAAATAAACCTTTAACGAGCAGCGATGTTGCCAGTCTGGAAGAAATTCTTTGGAAAGAAGTTGGTACAAAACAAGACTACGAAAATGAAATCGGTACAAAACCATTGGGTGAATTTGTCCGAGAAATTGTGGGACTTGATATGAATGCTGCTAAGGAGGCTTTTTCTGAATATCTGACCGATGCAAGTCTTGACAGCAGGCAGATTTATTTTGTGAATCAGATTGTGGAATATATTATCCATAATGGAATGCTGACGGATTTTTCAGTGCTTCAAGAGTCTCCATTTACAGATCAGGGAAGTGTAGCAGAAATCTTTTCTGATATGTCATTGTGGATGGGTATCAAGAAAGTAATTGATACAATTAATGCCAATGCTGCAGCATAGGTAGACTATAAGGAAAAAAGAAAGCCAGTATCTGACCATAGACAGATGCTGGCTTTCTTTTTGTACAATATGGTAATTCTGCACAAAACACATCTTATCACATTGTACAAAATCACAATACTGCACAAAAATGTCCAATTTTGACAGTAAACCAAGAGCTCTTTGACAGAACCAATCCTCCCTCCTTGTTATAATCAGATCATAAATTGCGAGCAGTTAATTGAAAAGGAAAGGAGGAGGAAGATGAAAAAGCAATGTCATAATCCTTACATGCCGCTTTGGGAACATGTACCGGACGGCGAGCCGCATGTATTCGGAGACAGATTGTATGTATATGGCAGCCATGATCTGGAAAACGGCAATGAGTTCTGCGAACAGGATTACGTCTGCTGGTCAGCTCCGGTAACGGATCTGTCGGACTGGCGCTGTGACGGTGTGATCTACAGAAAAGAACAGGATCCTTACAATAAAGATGTCCTGCCATTGTATGCACCGGACGTTGTAAAAGGGCCGGATGGCAGATACTACTTATACTATTGTATCAAGTTTCAGGATTCCATCAATGTAGCGGTCTGCGATACACCGGCGGGCGAATACCGGTTTTATGGCAGAGTCCATTACGGGGACGGTCGCGTGATGGCTGAGAACCAGCCGTATGATCCATCCCTGATCTGCACAAAGGACGGCATTTTCCTGTATTTTGGATTCGCTCCCTGTATGATCAATATTCCACGATATAAAGGACAGGACTTAAAAGGCGGAAGCGTTTTACAGCTTGCCGATGATATGCTGACCGTACAAAAGGGACCGGAAGTGATCCTGCCTAGTAAAAACTATGGAAAGGGCACGAGCTTTGAAGGCAATGAGTACTTTGAAGGCCCATCCGTCCGTTATATCAACGACAAATATTATCTGGTGTATTCTTCCGTAAATACCCATCAGCTCTGTTATGCGGTCAGCGAGAAACCAATGGAGGGATTTACCTACGGCGGTGTGATCGTAAGCAACGGGGATGTCGGTTATCAGGGCAGAAAAGAAGAAGATAAGCTGATGAGCGTAGGAAACAATCATGGCGGACTTGTCTGTGTAAACGGTCAGTGGTACATTTTCTATCATCGCCATACCTACTTAAATCAGTACAACAGACAGGCGTGTGCGGAAAAAGTTTATTTCAGACCGGACGGAAGTATCCCACAGGTAACGATCACAACAAGCGGTATGAATCCGGAGCCGTTATCCGGTAATGCCACATATCCGGCAGTTTACTGCTGTAATCTGACAAACGGACATATGGGGCCGCTTTCTTCGCTGGGACGTACCAATCCGGAGGTGGATTTCCCGTACCTGACAAGCGTAAAGGACGAACGTTACATAACCAATGTCAAGGACGGGGATCTGATCGGCTATAAATATATCAATCTTGCCGAAACAAAAAAAGTTAGCGTAAGCTACCTCTCTGACGGAGAAGGAATACTTGAGATCTATACGGAAAACGGCAGACAGAAAGAAGAAATTCATCTGCATAAAACGGACAAGTGGACGTGGGCAGATGCCAGGACAGCTTTTACAGAGGAGAAGGAACTGTATCTTGTTTATAAAGGAACAGGAAGCATTTCCCTTCTGACCCTGAGGCTGGAAGCATAAAACAAATTCAAAAGAAAAGGAGAAAAACTATGAAAGAGAATAACAAACCTTCATGGCGTGAGATCATTTCATTTGCACTTGGTGATGGTGGTTGTAACCTTGTCTGGACAACGATCGGATCCTATCTGACATTATATTATACAGACAGCGTTGGATTGGCTGCAGCAACAATCGGTACTTTAATGCTTTTAACAAGATTACTGGACGGTGTTTCCGATCTGGTCATGGGAAGCATCATCGACAGAACACATACCCGCTGGGGTAAAGCAAGACCATGGATCTTATGGACAGCAATCCCGATGGGACTCGGACTTGTGCTGATGTTCAGTGTGCCCGGTTCACTGACCAGTGGCGGCAAACTGACCTATGCATGTATCAGTTATGTGATCATGGCAGTTGTTGTTTATACAGCTTGTAACCTGGCATATAACACACTGCTTTCTCTGGAAGCTCCGAATCCAAAGGATCGTGTTACGATGAGCTC
>DJNY01000206.1 GCA_002441865.1 Lachnospiraceae bacterium UBA6452
AAAATACGCCCTTTGTATTTCGTTGTATCAACAGGCTGGACAGAGATACGTCCGGGCTTACGATCGTGGCAAAGCATATGGTGAGCGGTGCGATCCTGGGACAGCAGGTTGCGGCAAAATCCCTGCAGGGAGAGCGGGCAAAGGGGATCAGCAGAGAATATTATGCGATCGTAAAAGGGAAAGTAACGCCTCCTGCGGGTGTGATCGATGCGCCGATCGGGCGGAAGGAAAGCTCATGCCTTGAGCGTATGATAGATTTTGAACACGGAGACAGGGCGGTAACGCATTACCGTGTGGCAGCGGAGGCTAACGGACACAGTCTGCTTGCACTTGTGCTGGAGACGGGCAGGACGCATCAGATCCGCGTGCATCTCAAATATCTGGGCTATCCACTGATCGGAGATTATCTGTACAACCCGGATAAAGAGCTGATCGGCAGACAGGCGCTGCATGCGCATAAGATCAGCTTTACGCATCCGATCACCGGGGAGCGTATGGAGTTTACCGCGCCAATGCCGGCGGATATGCAGCATGTGCTTGCACCGCATGAAATATGATTTATAATAACGATATGAGCATAAAAGTGGGATGATAATCCCACGATATGCGAATATTGGGTAGAATTGTGGGAGTGCGTAGCACGGAACAATTCGTAGGCATCAAACTCGTGGATATCGTAGAGAAGCAGGTAATATCTACTAAATTATCATAGAAATAAAACAGGGATACAAAAATGGAACAAAACAAAGAAAAAGAACTGCCGATTGGATTTATGGATTCAGGACTGGGCGGGATCAGCGTACTGAAGGCAGCAGTGCAGATCATGCCAAATGAAGATTTTATTTATTTTGGAGATTCCAAAAACGCGCCATATGGTGTGAAAGACCGGGAAAAGATCAGAGAGCTGACCTTTCACGTGGTGGAAAATCTGATGGAGCAGGGGATCAAGGGGCTGGCGGTCGCCTGTAATACGGCGACAAGTGCTGCGGTAAAGGACTTACGGCTGATGTATCCGGAGCTCCCGCTTGTCGGGATCGAGCCGGCGATCAAGCCGGCGGTCAGCAACTATAAGGGCGGCGAGATCTTAGTGCTGGCAACGCCTATGACGATCCGGCAGGAGAAATTTCACAATCTGCTCGGACTGTACAAGGAGCAGGCGCATATCATTCCCGTGCCATGTGCCGGGCTGATGGAATTTGTCGAGGAAGGACATCTGGATGGTGAGTTTCTGGATGCTTACTTTTCCAAATATCTGCTCCCTTACATAACGGATAAAACAGAGACGATCGTACTCGGTTGTACCCATTATCCGTTCCTCAGACCGCATCTTCGTGAATTTCTGGGAAACAGGAAGATCGAGATCATTGATGGCAGCATGGGAACGGCAAAAGAGCTGAAAAGGCGCCTTGGCGAAAAAAATCTGCTCCACGCAGAAAAACGGGAGCAGAAGATCATCTTTGAAAATTCTATGGAAAAGCAGGAAATGATCGACCTGAGCTGGAAGCTTCTCCGTCTGCCGATCGATTAAAGTGTTAATTGCAAATATTGTTTACATTAGATAGCGGCCCCCATTGATGTTAGGCATAATGGGAAGCTCATTTGCCAAGTAGTGCACGTAGTTTCGCAGAGGTTTCCTCATAAGAGGTAAACTGCAGTGCCTGCAGTCCAAACGCTTTTGCACCGGCGATATTTTTGGCACGGTCATCGATAAAAACAGTTTCCTGCGGTAAAATACCGAATTTTTCGCAGGTATAGGCATAAATTTCACGGTCAGGCTTGATCATCTTACATTGATACGAAAACAAAGCATCATCCACGTACTGCAAGAATGTCATGAGATGCCTTGTTTTTTTATATAATTCTTCTGCGTAATTAGACAGGATGTAAACAGGATAGCCCTGCTCTTTTAAAGATTTTACCCAGCCATCCGCATAGGAAAGCGGGAAAAGGGTTTCTTTTGTGCGCCCGGCAATTTCCCGGATCAGAGCTTCCTGCGCAGGGTCTGCCTTGATAAATTCCTGCAGGGCTTCTTTTTCCGTTACAGTTCCTTTATCAAGCTGATCCCACAGCGGATGGGTAAATACGCAGCGCATGGCAGTTTCCTGCTGCTCTCCTGTATACCCTGCTTCTCTTAAAAACCGCTCCGGATCAAAATCGAGCAGTACATTTCCAACATCAAACAATATATTTTTGATCATTCGTAAAATGCTCCTTATATTTCTTTTATCTTTACAGTATCCGGTATATAAATATAACGATTTATTATAAAATGAAGGAATAAGCCGTTTTTTACGGATATTGCTTTACCGGAAAATCATAACACACTGCAGTTTTGAATGCAAAGCATCCTTTGCTGATTCTTAACCGGTAACTGTTTATAATGTATTGTATGGGAGGCCACCATGAACAAAAACATAAGAATAAACATACTGAAAACGGTTTTGATACCGTCTGTATGTCTGCTTGTCTGCATTATCATAGAGCACTATTTCGCGGTTGATATGGTAGCGCCTGCGATCATGGCACTTGCAGTATTTCTTGTTTCGCGTGTAACAGAAGGGTATGTTTACGGTATTATTGCGTCGATCCTGAGTGTTCTGGCGCTGAATTTTGTATTTGCATTTCCATATTTTGCATTTAACTTCAGTATACCGGAAAATATCATATCCGCACTGATCATGCTGATCATAACGATCATGACAAGCACTGTAATGGCACAGCTGAAATGGCAGGAAAAGGTACGTGCGGAGAGCGCAAAGGAAAAAATGCGTGGCAATCTGCTCCGTGCAGTATCGCATGATTTCAGAACACCGCTTACAACGATCTATGGTTCCAGTACAACGATCATGGAAAATTTTGATCATCTGACAAAGGAGCAGATCCTGCAGCTTACGACGGGTATCAGAGAAGATGCGCAATGGCTCATGAATATGGTTGAAAATATTCTGTCCATTACAAGAATTGATAACGGAGGTGTCAGGCTCAAAAAAAATTCCGTAGTCCTGGAAGAGCTGATCAACTCTGTACTGGTGAAATTTAAGAAAAGATATCCAAACCAGAAGGTTACCGTGTCAATTCCGGATGAATTTATCAGTATTCCGATGGATGCGGTGCTGATCGAGCAGGTTATCATCAATATTCTGGAAAACGCTGTGCAGCATGCGCAGGGAATGACAGAGCTTTCCCTGACGGTTCATACGGAAGGCGGAAAAGTTATTTTTGAGATCACCGACAATGGTTGTGGTATTCCCAAAGAACGGTTAAAGAGCATTTTCAAAGATTACTTTGAGATCAAAGATGCTCCCGTGGATCATAATAAGAAGAGTATGGGAATCGGACTTGCGGTGTGTGCATCCATTATAAAGGCACATGATGGTGAAATCTCCGTGGAAAACCGGGAAGAAGGCGGATGTACCTTCCGATTTACGCTTGATGAGGAGGACAGCTTAAGTGAACAGCTATAAGATTCTTGTAATAGAAGATGAAAAGAATATTTGCAATTTTATGAAAATGATCTTTGAGACCAATGATTATCAGGTCATTATGGCACAGAACGGAAAGAACGGGTTGACAATGTTTTTTTCGCATAATCCGGATCTTGTCATTCTGGATCTGGGACTTCCTGATATGGACGGAATTGAGATCATTCAGAAAATCCGTGCAAAAAATGATACACCGATCGTTGTTCTGTCAGCCCGGACCGATGAGTCTGATAAAGTGGAAGCACTGGATCTCGGTGCCAACGATTATGTGACAAAGCCATTCGGAACCGCGGAGCTTCTGGCAAGAGTCCGTGCGACACTTAGGAACAGTCGTTTTCAGGGTACAGGTAAAAGCGTGCGGGAATCTTTTTCTCTGTATGACATGGAGATCGAATATGATGCAAGAAAAGTTTCGATCGCGGGAGAAGAGATCAAACTGACACAGACAGAATATAATATTGTACAGCTGTTGGCGCTGCATGCAGGAAAGGTGCTTACCTATGCAGAAATCATCAAAAAGGTGTGGGGCTATTCCGATTATGGCAGTGTAAAAAAATTGCAGGTCAATATGGCAAATATCCGGAAGAAATTCGGAGAAAAGCCGGGTGAATATAAATACATATTAAACGAACTTGGAGTCGGTTACCGCATGAATGATGTCTGAAAAGGAGGATTATCATAATGGCGGAAAATATTTTTGCCGGTCTCATGGGTCTGGCAGTGATTGCTGCAGGCGTATGGGGATGGAAACTGGAACATGGCAAATCAAAGAAAAATGAACAGACGGAACAGAAAGAAGTCAAATAACAGGACATGAAAAGGCGGGTTAACCTGCCTTTTTTCTTTTGGAAGATGCGGCGTCACGTCAGCATCGGCGCACGTCAAAAAATGCTTGACCTCAAGTCAGCTTTAGGATATATAATAATCCATAATGAGAAAAATTAGCAAGAGGAAAGGAGTATCTTAGGATGGATAAGATCAAGAAAAACTTTGGTTTTGGCTGTATGCGTCTTCCTATGAAGGGAGATCAGGTAGATACGGAAGAAACCTGCCGTATGGTAGATGCATTCCTGGATGCGGGATTCAATTACTTTGATACGGCGCATGGCTATCTGGACGGCAAAAGTGAGCTTGCGTTAAAGGATTGTCTGACAAGCCGCTATCCGCGTGACCGTTATATCCTGACAAATAAGCTGACAAACTTTTATTTTAAGAAGGAGGAAGAGATCCGTCCTTTCTTTGAAAGCCAGCTTGCAGCATGTGGTGTGGATTATTTTGATTTTTATCTTATGCACGCCCAGAATGAGGAGATCTTTAAATTCTTCAAATCCTGCCATGCTTATGAGACTGCATTTGAGCTGAAAAAAGAAGGCAGGATCCGTCACGTTGGTATTTCCTTCCATGACAGAGCAGAGATCCTGGAGCAGATCCTGACAGAATACCCGGAGATCGAAGTTGTACAGATCCAGTTTAACTACGTCGATTATGATGATCCGGCTGTACAGAGCAGGAAGTGTTATGAAGTCTGTCGGAAATTCAACAAACCGGTGCTTGTTATGGAGCCTGTCAAGGGCGGCAATCTGGTCAATTTACCGGAAGAGGCAAAGAAGGTCATCGAGGATCTGCACGGAGGCAGTCCTGCCAGCTATGCGATCCGTTTTGCAGCAGGTTTCCCGGGCATGATGATGGTACTTTCCGGTATGAGCAGTCTTGCACAGATGCAGGACAATATCAGTTTCATGAAGGATTTCAAGCCTTTGGATGAAACAGAAATGGAAGCAGTGAAGAAAGTACAGGCGATCTTCAGAGGCATGAATCTGATCCCTTGTACTGCCTGTCGGTATTGTACCGCCGGCTGTCCGAAGAAGATTTCCATTCCGGATCTGTTTGCCATCATGAATACAAAGCAGCTCTATCATGACTGGAACGCTGATTATTATTATAATGCAGTACATACTTCACCGGGCAGAAAGGCTTCCGACTGTATCAAGTGCGGAAAATGTGAAAAAGCCTGTCCGCAGCATCTGCAGATCCGCAAGCTGCTTGAAGAAGTTGCGAAAGAATTTGAAAATAAGCAGGGAGAATAAGGAGAGATAACATGTCAAACACAAAAACATTAGTAATGCCGCGTCTTTCCGTTAAGACACAGACATTTGCAACCATAGGCGCAGTTGTTGCTGCAGTTTTACTGCCACAGATCCTGCATCTGGTCGGCGCTGTTTCCGGAATGGGCACAGCACTCGGTGAAACCTTTTTACCGATGCATCTGCCGATCATCTTAGTTGGTCTTTTAGCAGGCCCTTACGCCGGTGCGATCGCCGGAATGATCAGTCCGCTTTTAAGCTTCGCGGTAACAGGAATGCCCGGAGCTGCCATGCTTCCGTTTATGATGATCGAGCTGTTCGCTTACGGACTTCTGGCAGGACTTCTGCGTACAAAATCTATGCCAACGATCGTGAAAGTACTGGCTGTACAGATTGGCGGCCGCGCGATCCGTGCAGTTGCGATCTGCTTCGCTGTTTATGTGATCGGAAGCAATAAGATTCCGGTTTCTATTATTTTCAGCAGTATCAGAGTCGGTCTGATCGGACTGCTTCTGCAGTGGGCACTTATTCCACTCATCATTTACCGCGTGGAGGACGCAGCAAGACATGAAGGCTGATACGGAAAAAGCAAAAGCTTTGCTGGAAAAAGGCTGTACGTTTGCAGCGGTCAGGGAAAACGATACGCTGACAAGTGAAGAACGCGGCGTAAGACCGTTACTTTCCCTGCGCAGAGAAGGAAAGAGCCTGCAGGGCTACTGCGTGGCAGATCAGATCGTGGGAAGGGCAGCAGCTTTTCTGTATGCAGCACTTGCCCCGGCTGAGGTATATGCATCCGTTATAAGCGATGCAGGGCTTGAAACGCTGGAACAATACGGAATCCCCGCATATTACGGGGAGAAGACGGCGCAGATCCGAAACAGACAGGATACAGATATCTGCCCGATGGAAAAGGCAGCAAAGGATGCCAGAACATCGGAAGAAGCGGAAGAAAAGATCCTTGAAGCGATCCGGCAGATGCAGATGATGCAACATAGATAGATCTGAGAGATAAGAAATGAAAGACCTTTCGTCTCTGGTAGTCAACCAGAAACGGAAGGTTTTTTTATGGAATATTTCTATTCTGTATGTTATATCTGGTATCAGAATCTATTGACAAATAAATACAAAGT
>DJNY01000143.1 GCA_002441865.1 Lachnospiraceae bacterium UBA6452
ATGGTAGACGCGCTCTCGCTCGGTAAAAAACGTAGCGGTACGTAAGTATTCCAATTATTATAGTTTGAGTTAAATAATAATTGTGAGAGTGCGAAGCACGGAGCAATCCGTATGACATCAAGTAAGATAAATATATCAAGTAAGATAATATATAAATATATATAAAAGGAAAAACAAACATGACAGATACAATAGCGGCGATCGCGACTGCGGTTTCAAATGCAGGAATCAGTATAATAAGGGTAAGCGGTAGTGATGCAATTCAGATAGTGGATGAGATTTTTGTCACAAAGGGTGGAAAGCATATTTTGAAAGATGTGGCATCTCATACGATCCATTATGGTTTCATTCAGGAACAGGATGAAATGATCGATGAAGTTATGGTTTCTGTCATGAAAGCACCAAAGAGTTATACTGCAGAAGATGTTGTGGAAATTAACTGTCATGGTGGCGTCCTTGTAACTAACAAGATTTTGAAAACTGTTCTTTCCCACGGAGCAAGAATTGCAGAGCCGGGTGAATTTACAAAGCGTGCTTTCTTAAATGGAAGAATCGATCTGACAAAAGCGGAAGCCATTATGGATCTGATCGAAGCAAAAAGCGATTATGCATTGAAGGCATCTGAAAACCAGTTACAGGGAAAGATTTATGATGAAGTTGTAAAATTAAGAAAGAAAATAATTTATGAAATCGCATTTATAGAATCTGCTATTGATGATCCGGAGCATATCAGCCTGGATGGATATACAGACAGACTGATGCAGGTTGTAGATGCTGTTTTATCTGAAATAGATGAGCTCATCAAAAATGCGGAAAATGGCAAGCTCATAAAAGAAGGAATTGATACAGTTATCGTTGGCAAACCAAATGCCGGAAAGTCTTCTCTGCTCAACCGCATGCTTGGAGAAGAAAAAGCAATCGTAACAGATATCGCCGGTACAACAAGAGATATCATACAGGAATCCATGAAGCTCGGTGGTATCTCATTAAATCTGATTGATACTGCGGGAATTCACGAAACAGATGATGTGGTAGAAAAAATCGGTGTCGGAAAAGCAAAGGAATGTATTGAAAAAGCAGATCTTGTTGTATATGTGGTCGATGCTTCCGTACCACTGGATGAATCCGACCAGTCTATTATAGAAATGCTTTCCGGTAAAAAAGTTATTGTACTGTTAAATAAGTCCGATATGAAAACAGTTGTCTATGAGCAACTTATGAAAAATAGGATTGCAGATATTATAGGAAGTGATATGGATCAGTGCAGGATCGTATCTACTTCCACAAAAGAAAAAACAGGTTTAAAGGAATTTGAAGAACAGATCAGAGATATGTTTTTTACAGGTGAGATTTCTTTTAATGATGAAGTTCTTATTACGAATGCAAGACAGGAGAGAGCACTTGTAGATGCAAAGGAAGCACTTTGTCTGGTAAAGCAAAGTCTGGAAGATGAAATGCCGGAAGATTTCTACAGCATTGATCTGATGAATGCTTATGCCTCTCTTGGGAGTATTATCGGAGAAGAAGTAGAAGATGATCTGGTACAGGAAATCTTTTCCAAGTTCTGTATGGGTAAATAAGAATAGAAGAAAAGCATTATGAGGTGTCATTTTATAAATTGGATTTTGAATGGATATAATTAAATGATATTATTTTAAAAAAAGTTAGCATAGGGTAACTTAATAATATTAAATCATAATCAGACAAGTATATAATCGAAGTGATAGAGATAATAATTATTTTAAGTATTTATGATAAGTAATAAAGAAGGAAATGAAAATGACAGAAGATATCAGAGATGAAGTAGATATATGTGTGGTTGGTGCAGGTCATGCAGGTTGTGAAGCTGCACTTGCCTGTGCAAGGCTTGGGCTGGAGACTGTGATCTTTACAGTCAGTGTAGACAGTATTGCACTCATGCCATGTAATCCGAATGTCGGTGGTTCCAGCAAGGGGCATCTTGTCAGGGAACTGGATGCACTTGGCGGTGAGATGGGTAAGAATATTGATAAGACATTTATTCAGTCTAAAATGCTGAATGTATCAAAAGGGCCTGCAGTACATTCTCTTCGTGCACAGGCGGATAAGCAGAACTATTCCAGAGAGATGAGAAAGACACTGGAAAATACAGATCACCTTACGATCAAGCAGGCGGAGGTCTGTGAAATTTTAGCAGACTATGATGAAGTTTCGGGTCAGCAGATCATTAAGGGCGTGAAGATTTATAACGGCGGTATTTACAAATGTAAAGCAGTTGTACTTTGTACCGGTACTTACTTAAATGCCAGATGTCTTTGTGGAGAGTCTATTACTTATACCGGTCCAAATGGTTTGCAGGCAGCAACTCATTTAACGGACAGCTTAAAAGCACTTGGTATTGAAATGCAGAGATTCAAAACAGGAACACCTGCCAGAATGGATAAACGTTCCATTGATTTTTCCAAGATGGAAGAGCAGTTTGGCGATGAGAGAGTAGTACCTTTTTCATTTTCAACCGATCCGGAATCTGTACAGATCGATCAGGTTTCCTGCTGGCTGACTTATAC